>JAKUTS010000002.1 GCA_022447925.1 SAR202 cluster bacterium
TGGAATGAACGTACATATTACATCAACAATCATGAATTCAGACGAAGAAAAAATTGACCTTGCAAATAAAATTTTGAGCCTAATCAATAATTAAAAACTACTAACAACAATGCCACATTCCGATATCGACAAAACTCAAACAATAATACCGATGAAACCTCTTTCTGAAGCAAAGAGTAGATTGAAGGGAAATGTAGATTCCATGTCTAGGGAGGCTGCGATTTTGATGATGCTAAACAAAGTTATAAATGCCGTAAAACAATACGGCAAAACAGAATGCCTGGTATTAGGCGGTGATAATTTCATCAAAAACCTAGCGAATTCGCATGATGTTCAGTGGTCGCCTGATCCATATCCAAACAATGGGTTAAACGAATGTTTATGGGAAACCATGGTGAAGGCACATGACTCAGGTTCTAAAGCAACATTGTTCTTGCCAGGAGACCTACCACTTATAGACACCAACGATATTGACGAAATATTCCAAGCTAGTGACTCTTTAAAGAAAACTGTAATAGCTAGAGCAGATAAAGACGGTGGCACAAATGCTATGCTCCAACCAGCCTATCAAGCGTTTCAGCCTATGTTAGGCGATCAAAGTTTCTCAAAACACCAGCGCCTGTTTTTGAATAATTCGATACCGTTATCGGTCATTGATACTGCAGGCCTAAAGTTTGATTTAGACAACGATTCAGATTACGAGTGGGCAATCGAAAATGTAAACGGATTTAAAAGTCAAATCAAAGATTGGGAAACGTGGATAATCAAAACGTCCAATTAAACCAAACGAATTTCCTCAAACGTCACTTTTCCTTCTTCGACGAGCCGTTTAATATGTCGTTGCAAAGAGGTCATCTGGCTAGTTGCAACTTTAAATTCCATCAAAACTACTTTATCTTCTTCAAACTGTATCCCATCAATTGGTGATCCAATAAATCTAAACTTTGCTGGATCATAAGGGAAATTTGATGACCAAGGCATAAATTGCTCTGTAATTTGACCGTATTTTGTGCTTTGACTCTGTCTTTGTGATTTTAAGAAAGCTACATCACTTCGTAAACTAAAAATATGACGCAATGAAAATAAAAACATCAACCCTAATATTAAAACTACTATGAAAAGTGAAACTGAAACTTTATCCATTGGACTCCCCAAGTTACATATTATCCATTTCGACTACCGAAAAGTTTATAATAGTAAGAACGAATATCTAACTTTAATAGGCGTTATATTTACTGAAATATATCCGCATGCGAACTGATAACTTAGCTATAAAATCTAATAAGTTTTGTTTTCAAGATTTCAAAAATAAACTTTATGATAAAGAGACGGTTTAAAAGCAGAATATCAAAACACCGTATTGAAAGGTACTTTCTAAATAACTACAGAGCGAGGATCATTTTCCCAGGTAGTTGGATTATTGTATTGATTCTACTGGCTGGCATTGCAATAGGGGTGATAGCTTCAACTGGTGTGTTAGCCTCAACCCGGTTTAACAATCAAGAAAACACACTATATGATGAAGAGTTAGTTGACAGCATTGTAAATCGATCTTCCAAGGCTGTAGTAGAAATAATCGTCAAAAGACCAAACACAGCTGCTGATAGTGGCACTGGTTTTATATTAGATAAGCAAGGTCATATTGCAACCAATGAGCACGTAATTAATGGCGCCTCTGCTATTCAAGTATCTCTAGCAGACGGCACTCTGTTGTCTGCAGAACCACTGGGAGTTAGCAAATCTGATGACCTTGCTCTTTTAGTAGTAAACCCGAAACAAGTATCACATATTGAACCCCTCAAACTCGCGAATTCTGACTTAGTGAAAACTGGACAAATGGCACTCGCAATCGGTAATCCATTGGGCATGAGAAACTTTTTGTCCATAGGAGTGGTTGCAGGTATAGGAGATAGTCCTCCAATCCTGAGGGATACGAGAATATCTCCTGCATTGCAAAGACCGATACCAAATATGATATGGACAGACGCCACCTTACTCCCAGGTAATTCTGGAGGGCCTTTACTCAATTCAAACGGAGAAGTAATAGGCATTAATTCAGCAGTCCATATAACTTACCAAGGCGATCTAGGAATTGGATTTGCAATACCGAGCAATATACTTATCGAACTGCTACCAAACCTAAAATCTTCGAATATGATTTCTAGGCCATGGCTCGGAATTTCCGGAATTACTTTAAATCAAGAGTCAATCGAGCAGATGAATCTAGACATTACTGCGGGAGTTTATATTTGGGACATTTACCCAGACAGTCCTGCAGATATTAATTCACT
Source organism: SAR202 cluster bacterium (assembly GCA_022447925.1). Taxonomy (GTDB): domain Bacteria; phylum Chloroflexota; class Dehalococcoidia; order Lucifugimonadales; family UBA2962; genus UBA2962. Next base: position 2,292 of record JAKUTS010000002.1, read on the forward strand.
AATAGCTGATTCAAAAGATGGAACGATCAATGGCGATATCATAGTTGGCATAGATGGGCTCAAGGTCACATCAGTATCTCAAATGGTAGATTATTTAAATTCACTTAAACCCATGGACATGGTAAATCTTACAGTACTTCGCGATGCTGAGTTAAAACAAATAGAGATTGTTCTGGGATCTTGGCCACCAAAGAATTAAAAATTACAGATTAAATAAAATAAACCAGCTGGTATTTCAGCTGGTTTATTTTATTACGGTACCTACTAAATAGAATTAGAATTCTTTTTCTAATTGCGTTATGACCTTCTTCGTTTGGTCCACAACGAAATCAATTTCCTCTTTAGTAATAGTCAGTGGAGGAGAGAAGGACATAATTTCATCTAGGCCTCGACCTAATAATGAGTGTTCCTCCATCAGAGTTCCTACCCTGCCTTCAAATTTACCTCCGAATTTCTCGAAGGTTTTCTTATCCTTAGCAAATTCAACGGCTGCAATTAAGCCCATACCACCTCTGACATCAGCCACAATCCGGTGGTCGCTGAGTTCTTGTAATTTTTCATAAAGATACTTACCGTTATCAGCTGAATTCTGAACTAGGTTCTCTCTTTCCATGATTTCCAAGTTCTTCAACCCTGCTGCGCAGGATGGAGGGCTACCACCAAAGGTTAGAAGATGCTTGAAGGTCTGCGGACCTGTACCTTCCATTACCTTTCCTACTTTACTTGATGCAATGGCTGCGCCTATCGGCAGATATCCACTAGTTAACGCTTTTGCAACAGTCATAATATCTGGCTTGATACCCCAATTCTCAACTGCGAACATTTTCCCAGTTCTACCAAAACCATTAATCACTTCATCGCAAATCATGACTATGCCATACTTATCACATATTTCCCTTATAGTAGGCCAATACTCTGGATGCGGTATGTGAATACCTGAAGCAGCTGATATAGGTTCACCGATAAAAGCAGCAACACTATCCGGTCCTTCGTCTATAATCGCCTTTTCTAGATCATATGCATATTGCATATCCCAATCCCCAGGCAATGTACGATATGTAAGACCCGGGTTAGATATCCGAATATTGCCAGGTACAAGAGGTCCATAATCGTTTGGCCTATTTACGTGGTTAAATCCTAACGACATACATAAATGGGTTGCTCCATGATAGGAATTTTGACGTGATATAACTTTCCACCGTCCTCTTTCTCCTAAGTTATATTGATATTTTTTCGCCATCTTAATTGCTGTTTCAACAGCCTCTGACCCCCCTGACACGAAATAAACTCGACTATCAGGGTCTGGAGTTAAACTTGCCACTTTCGAAGCCAACTTAACAGTTGCAGGAGCAACGGTGCCTCCAGGAGAGTAACTTACATCTAACATCTGTTCATATACAGCGTCAGCAATCTCTTTTCTTCCATGACCGATGTTCTTCAGCCACATGCCTGCAATCAAATCGACATGTCGTTCGCCAGTAGGACCTTCAACCCAAATACCTTTGGAATGAGTCACCAACTTGATGCCCGTGTCATCTGACATATCACCCGTAGGTCTAGAATGAGGCCAGAAATGTGTCTCTCCTAAGCCTTTCAATTCTTCAATTTGTTCACCTGTCAAAGGTTTAGCTACCATGGATAACTCCTATCGTGTTCCTATAAATTTTAAGTAATTAGATTTAAATTTCACATTTCAATATGATTAACAATTTACGGCATATTAACACTAATCAATAATCTGTTCTACTTTTGCTTATGGATATACTTAACATGAAAGTATATGACTAGAAAAATATAAAAATTTTACGGATTTTAATTTATTTAATCCTGAAACATTTCTGCAATGTTGCGTCGCTGAATCTTGCCGGTGGCAGATTTTGGCAATTTATCTAAAATAAATATCCGGCTGGGCACCTTAAATGTAGCCAGTTTATCTGCACAAAACTCGACAATAGAAGCCTCAGAAACCGGTTCTGATAATACGACCGCAGCATTAACACTTTCGCCGTATTTCTCATCTGGAAGCGGAAAACTTATTGCCTCTGAAACCGCAAAATGGCTTGCGATTACTTGATCTACTTCAACAGGGGATATTTTTTCTCCTCCCCTGTTTATTAGCTCTTTAAGTCTACCTGTCAGAGTTAATACTTTATCTTCAGTCAAAAATCCTTGATCTCCAGTCCTAAACCAATCCCCCCAAAATGCTAATTTGTTTGCAGACAAATTTTTAATATATCCACCCATAACATTTGGGCCTCTAACGCAAACTTCTCCCATCTCAGAATGGCTTAAGGCTATTCCTGTTTCATCTCTCACGGAAATATCAACCCCAGTTGGGTTACCAACTGATCCAGGATTCCGTATTGCGGGCGGTAATAGATTAGAAGACATCTGATGTGCAGCCTCAGTCATACCATAAGCTTCCAATACAGGACTACCAAAGCGACTTTCCACCCCTAACAAAATTTCTGTAGACAGAGGTGATGAACACGATCTTATAAACCGAAAACTCTGATAAGGCGCACTATCTGAATCCGCTCTATCAAGTAATATCTTGTGTATTGTTGGCACCGCTGAATACCAAGTGGCGTTCGAAGTCGACTGTATCTTCCAGAAGGTACTTGCAGAAAACCTGTCTGGCAAGACTAAACAGCCACCCGAGGCCAAAGTTGATAAAGCCACTCCAATCAACCCATGTACATGAAAAAGCGGCATGACTAATATTGATGTATCTGATTCGCTCAAATCATAAGTATCAATGATATTTTCTAACGAAGCCAATAAATTACCATGGGTTAAAGGTACGCCTTTCGGTTTGCTGGTCGTTCCAGATGTATGTAAAAACAAAGCCACTGCTTCATTAGAAACAGCCTCAGGGTCACGACTATCTGTTAATTCACCCTTAGAGTCGATTAGGTTTAATCCAGTTTTTGAAATCCCAACTCTGATCACCCGCAAGCTAATATCTTTGGCAGCTGAAACACTCAAGCTGTCCTGATCTTTAACAATCAAATAATCACTATTAGCATCTTTTATATAAAACTTGAATTCATTTAATGTATATGCTGGATTTAGTGGAGCCGCAATCGCGCCGCACCTAGTTACGGACAAAAAGGAAACCAAGAATTCAATGCTGTTATCGATAACGATATTTACCAACATTCCTGATTTAACTCCATGACTTGAAAGTTTTGATGCCATCTGATCAACCAAGTCTATGAGTTGCTGATAACTATAGAACTGACCATCTATTAGCTTTAATGCAACAGAATCATGCGGTTTATTTTGAAGTATTGATGTAAGCATAGAAATACAATATTAAGCACATTAAAATGTTTATGGGATCAAAATTACTTTCCCTGTCGTTTTACGGCCTGCTAAATCATCGTGGGCACGAGCCGCCTCTTTAAGAGGCAAAGACAACCCTATTTTGATTTGAAGCTGGCTTCGTTCGATCCATTTAAAAATCTCCCCTGACCTCCAATCTAATTCTTCTCTGTCCAGCATATAACTTGCCAAAGTGGGTCTAGTAAGAAAAATAGAACCTTTCTTGTTTAGCATTTGTGGATCTACTGGGGAAACAGCACCGCTCGATTGGCCATATAAAACCATGTACCCTCTAGGCTTTAAACAATTGATGCTATCCTCAAATGTGGTCTCTCCAACAGAATCATATACGACTTCAAGCCCCTTCCCTTCGGTAATTTTGTTGACTTCTTCAACAAAATTTTCCTTTGAGTACAGAATTACATCATCCGCTCCAGCACCTAAAGCGAGCTGTTTTTTCTCTTCAGTGGAAACCGTAGTTATGACTTTTGCTCCAATGTGTTTTGCCATTTGGATTAAGATCAACCCAACCCCTCCTGCTCCAGCATGTATTAAGCATGATTGCCCAGATTGCAACTTAAATGTCGAATGCACTAAGTAGTGAGCAGTCATGCCTTGTAATAGGCAAGCAGCTGCAGTAACAAAATCTATATTTTCTGGAACAGATACAACATGTCTATCTGAAACAGTTACATACTCAGCATATCCGCCAGGGAACATTGAATATGCGACCCTATCTCCAATTTTAAACCGGGTAACATTTTTACCAATCTCTGACACAATTCCGGAGCCTTCTGACCCTGGAATAAAGGGTAGCTTAACATCATAAGCGCCTGATCTCTGATATATGTCTATAAAATTGACCCCTATAGCTTCCTGCTTAATTAGTACTTCGTCAGCAGAAACTGAAGGAATGTCCAAACTTAAATATTCTAAAACGTCGCTTAAACCAAATTCTTTGACTTGAACTGCGTTCATAAATCTCTCCGCACTTTTATTGAATTATGAAATAATACATCATTAACAAAGAGCTATCTCCTTCTTGTACCATCAACAATGTTAATAAAGTTCAATTAAACTGGTTTGACAAGAAACTTTAGCTTTTATAGCATTATCAATTGTAAAAATTTAATAGCAGTGCTCTTATCAAGAGAGGCAGAGGGAACGGCCCTTCGATGCCCAGCAACCATTCGGAATTAATAACTTCGGAACGGTGCCAAATCCGACGAACTAAACTTTTTAATTAGTGCTTGTTCGAGAGATGAGAGTTTCGTCAAACGACGTTACAAACTTCTCTCACTAAATTAATTTCGAGGGGAGTTTTTTTTTGCCAAAAGTGTAGTGCTGATGATGGAGAAATGTAGTGACGTCTGTAAACGCATCTACAAAATTATCGACAACGAAATTTCTATGGACAAACGATAGATTAATAGTATCTTGTATTGACCACAGTGGTTCGATGAAAACCATAGACATAAGTGATTACTTAAAGCTAATTAAGTTGATAGACTCTGGTCTGATTTCTGGAGTTGGCAACATTCAAATTACGTGTGCTTATGCAATGGTATTAGCAGCCAAAGAACTTGATACCTTTGACAATAAATACTATTCAAAATTATTAAAAATATCGCTCAATATTGAAACAATAAATAAAACTAACTTGTCCTCCATTGTAAAACGAATGCTCTCTGCAGGAGATGACGCGAATGGACCTGTAAATGGAAAGAATGTAGTTGTAAAAAAAATGATTTTAGAAGCAAATCTAATAGAAAAAGAGAAGTCTGTATAAGTTGAAATGAAAACTATAAATTTGGCTTTCATTGGCGGCACCGGATTCTACGATATTCAAAGCTTAAAGCTGATCGATCAAGTATCTGTAGAAACTCCGTTCGGTCCACCTAGCGGTTCAATCTCTATAGTTGAGGCAGGAGACCAAACGGTTGCGTTTCTTCCAAGACATGGAATCGGTCATAATATAAACCCTTCTAATCTTCCGGCACGTGCAAATATTTACGCATTAAAAACCCTAGGTACTGAAAGATTAGTATCCATAAATGCTGTAGGCAGTCTATCCGAAAATATAATTCCCAAAGACGCTGTAATTCCAAATCAATTGATTGACAGAACTTATATGCGAGTAAACACATTTTTCGATAAATCTATAGTCGCTTATGTGAGCTTCGCAAAGCCTTTCTGTGATGAGCTATCTACGTCTTTGGTTGAAGCAAGTAAACTCCATATGAAGGTCCATGATGGAGGTACGATGATTGTTATAGAAGGTCCAGCCTTCTCAACATCTGCAGAATCTCGCCTTTACCAAAAGTGGGGTGGTGACATCATAGGGATGACAGTACTTCCAGAAGCCAAGTTGGCTAGAGAAGCTGAGATCTGTTATGCCTCATTGGCCCTAGTTACCGACAATGATTCTTGGGAAGAAAACGATCATGTAAGTCAAGAAAAAGTGGCAGCACACTTGGAATCAAATGTAATCAATGGCCAAGCAATTATAAAAACTTTAATTCCTAAGTTAACAACACTAAGAAATTGTGAATGCCAGAATGCATTGGCCAACACTATAATTACTAAGACAGATTCAATCGACCCTTCAGATTACAAACGGTTGAAATCAATAATATCTAAATATGTGTGAAGATATATTTACAAATTAACAGGAGATCTTTATGTCAAGAATGGAACCAGGCGAGCCTTATCATAGGATAGATTTAGAAGAAGCTCTCGAAATGTATCAACAAGAAGATACAGTAGTCATAGACGTAAGGCGACCAGACGAATACTCTGCGGGCCACGTCGCTGACGCATTATCGATTCCAGTTGATGACCTGCTTAGTAGATTTGATGAAATACCTCAGTCAAAAAAACTTCTATTTATCTGTGAGGTAGGTGTACGAAGCGGCCTTGCATGCGAAATGGCTGCTGCTATGGGATTAAGCTCAGACAACCTTTTTAATATAGAAGCAGGAACTGGATCTTGGATAGGTGCTGGCAACCCTAGTTCAAAAGGCAACAAGTAATCCAAGGATTTTATGTTAAACAAAAATAACAAGATATTAGTAGTTGGATCTGTTGCATACGATTCGGTTGAAACTCATGCTGGTAAAAGAGTAGATGCGTTGGGTGGCTCCGCCTCATATTTCGCTTTATCAGCAAGCTATTTTGCAAGGCCAACAATTGTCGCCGTTATTGGAGATGATTTCGAACAATCTCACATAGAATTAATGGAATCTAGGAATATTGATTTGTCGGGACTACAAATAGAACATGGGGATACATTCAGGTGGGCAGGCAAATATGACCCAAATAACCTGAATTACCGTGAAACTATCGATACTCAGTTAAATGTTTTTGCAGAATTTAAGCCAATACTTGATGAAAAGCACAAGTCTACCGACGTATTTTTTCTGGCCAATATACAGCCTGACCTACAAATGGATGTTTTAAATCAAGCCGGTGAAAAACCAAAAATTGTCGCGATGGACTCAATGAACCTATGGATTGAAAATAATAAAGAGGATCTATTACAACTAATTCATAAAGTTGACATAGTATTCTTGGATGAAACGGAATTGAGGCAACTCACCGGTATAAAGGATCTTATTGAAGCTTCCAAGTCAATTATTGGCATGGGCCCAAGGGTTGTTATCATCAAAAAAGGTGAGCATGGCCTTTTAATGAATAGCATCGACACAGATAATTCTTTTTCTTTATTTGCTTGTCCAGCACTACCAGTCGACCCAGTAATAGATCCAACCGGTGCCGGAGACAGCTTCGCAGGAGGATTTATGGGATACCTTACATCAGTAGGAAAAGGTATAACTGAAATATCGGTGCAAGACTTACGGAAAGCTGCAGTTTATGGAACCATAATGGGATCATTTACGGTACAAGGGTTCAGTATCGAACAGTTGAAGCTTGTATCTATCGAACAAATTGAAAAGCGATACAATGAATTTATAAACCTAACCACAGTATCTTAAACATTATTTATCATTTATAAAAAACCATCAGTACAAAATATTAGGAGATTGAATTGGAAAATAACATTCCTGCAGATATAAAAGACATTAATCTGGCATCAGAGGGGAAAAAGAGAATTGAATGGGCTGCCAGAGAAATGCCTGTGCTTTCTCAAATACAATCACGGTTTGCTAAAGAAAAGCCGCTTAAAGGCGTGACAATAGCCGGTTGTCTTCATGTGACAACTGAAACCGCTAATCTGGCAATAACTTTGCGAGATGGTGGAGCTAACGTTCTGCTATGTGCGAGTAACCCGCTAAGCACTCAGGATGATGTTGCTGCATCGCTAGTTGCGGACTATGGCATATCGACATTTGCAATTAAAGGCGAAAATAATGATCAATATTATGATCATATAAATGCTGTACTAGATGGCAAACCTAACATCACAATGGACGACGGCGCTGACCTGGTAACAGCAGTATTGACATCAGAAAACCCTGACCTTTTATCGAATATTTTTGGTGGATGTGAAGAAACAACAACTGGTGTTATCAGATTAAAAAGTCTTGCAAATGAAGGTCGCTTAAAATACCCAATAATTGCTGTTAACGACGCTGACACAAAGCATTTCTTCGACAATAGGTATGGAACGGGACAAAGCACTTTAGACGGAATTACCCGAGCAACCAATATGCTGTGGGCAGGTAAAACAGTTGTTGTAGCAGGATATGGATGGTGTGGTAGAGGAGTTGCAAGCAGGGCTACAGGCATGGGATCGCAAGTTATTGTAACTGAGGTCGACCCGATCAGAGCCCTTGAAGCAGCCATGGATGGGCATCGCGTGATGCCCATGGAACATGCATCAAAAATAGCTGATGTAATAATAACTCTTACAGGTGGTCTCAAAGCAGTCGACAGAAGTCATTTTGAGGTGATGAAAGACGGAGCTGTCATCGCAAACAGTGGACACTTTAACGTTGAACTTGATATTGACGGACTAGAGGAAATAAGTAATGGGAAAAAAGAGGTCCGGCAATACGTTGAAGAATATCAACTCGACGACGGTAGAAAAATATACTTGCTTGGCGAAGGTAGATTGATAAACCTAGCTGCAGCAGAAGGACACCCTTCTGCTGTAATGGACATGAGTTTTGCTAATCAAGCATTATCCTCAGAATATCTGGCAAAAAACAAAGCTGACTTAAAAAACGAAGTGTATTCTGTTCCCCATGAAATAGATGCTGAAGTAGGACGCTTGAAACTAGAAGCCATGGGAATAAAAATAGATGCTTTGACAAAAGAGCAGGACCATTATCTAAATAGTTGGAATTTTGGAACATAGGCCCTGTTTAAAAAAAACTTGATTAAATTAATACGGAGGAATTATGGCTTACAGCCTAACTAGCTCATCTAAATATCTTTTCACCTCAGAATCAGTAACAGAAGGTCATCCAGACAAACTTTGCGATCAGATCTCTGATGCAATTCTTGATGACATATTAAAACATGATCCATCAGCAAGAGTTGCTTGTGAAACTGCAACTACTACAGGTTTGGTTTTTGTTTTCGGCGAAATCTCAACCAATCATTATGTAGACATACCTACTATTGTGCGGCAAACCGTTGCAGATGCAGGGTATAACAACCCGGATTTTGGTTTTGACTATCGCTCATGTGGAATAAATGTATCTCTTAAAGAACAGTCAATGGATATATCCGAAGGGGTTACGGAATCACTTGAAGTCCGAGGTAAAAACAATCAAGGTCCAGATGTGGACAGCTTGGGCGCCGGTGATCAAGGAATGATGGTGGGGTTTGCTTGTAATGAAACTCCAGAACTTATGCCCCTAGGCATTTCCCTCGCTCATAAGTTATGTAAAAAAATGTCGGATTTGAGAAATGACGGAACACTCCCCTACTTAAGACCAGACGGGAAATCTCAAGTGACTGTGGAATACGAATACGGAGTGCCAAAACGGATTGATACCGTAATCCTGAGCACTCAACATAGTCCTGATGTCGATCAATCAACAATCGAACATGATCTCATTAAGCAAGTTGCATTAGAGATTATTCCTGACGGTCTTATAGATGATAATACAAAATACCTCGTGAATCCTTCTGGTAGGTTTGTGATAGGAGGACCAGTTGGCGATGCAGGTCTAACCGGTCGTAAAATCCTAGTTGATACATATGGCGGACACGCACGCCATGGAGGCGGAGCTTTCTCAGGCAAAGATCCTACGAAAGTTGATCGGTCTGCTCATTATGCAGCAAGATACGTGGCAAAAAATTTAGTGGCTGCTGGAGCTGCAGATCGCTTGGAGCTTCAAGTGTCCTATGCTATTGGTGTTGCTAAGCCTGTTTCAATTGCCATTGAGACTTTTGGAACCAATCACATTGATGATGCAAAAATTGTTGAAGTGGTAAATAAACATTTTGACTTAAGGCCTGGCGCCATAATAGAAGATTTGAAGTTACGAAGACCAATATACAAACAGACAGCAGCATTTGGTCATTTTGGAAGGGATGATATAGATTTGCCATGGGAAGTTACAGACAAGGCAAAAATAATCAAAAAAGAGCTATTTGGTAACTAAATAGCGTGGGCCAGTAGCATGAAAATTAAATTTGGCACCGAAGGATGGAGAGCCCTAATAGATCAGGACTTTAACTTAGGTAATGTCCAAATATGTGCTCAAGCGACTGCTGATCTAATAAAATCGGGTACCACAACAGATGTTGCAACAATAATTGTTGGGTATGATACCCGATTGAAATCTGATTTATTTGCAAAAGCTGTTGCAGAAGTTTTTGCAGGCAATAACATAAACGTGTTATTAACTGACGGCCCAGTGCCCACACCAGTCGTTAGTCATGCTGTATGGTCTAATCCAGTGGATGCTGGAGTAGTAATTACCGCTAGTCACAACCCACCGGAATATAACGGATATAAATTGAAAATGCCTGATGGAAGTAGTGCCTCAAGTGAAACTGTAGATACGTTAGAAACACACATAAGACGGATAGAAAACAATCCGAGCATAAAGAAGTCCTCCCTTTCTGATGCGATCAGCTCAGGTTTGGTTAAGAAAATAGATTTAGAATCAAGCTATGTTGAACATTTAAGTAAGTTATTTGACTTAGATAGTATCCGGTCATCAGGAATAAAAATTGTTCATGATCCAATGTACGGATCAGGAATTTCCTATTTTTCCAAACTTTTGTCTGGACAATCATCAAAAGTAAAGCAAATACACGCGACTGCAGATAACAGTTTTCCTGGTATTGAACAACCAGAGCCTGTAGAGAATAACCTGACTTTATTAAGTGAGACAATTAAATATAACCAATATGACATTGGTATAGCTAATGACGGTGATGCAGATAGAGTTGGAATTCTTGATGAAAATGGTAGATTCGTTACAGCCTTAGAGACGTTTGCTTTAATCTGCTTATACGAACTAGAAATTCTAACCAAAAGAGGACCTATAATCCGCTCGTTAACTCAGACAAATATGGTTGATCGACTCGGCCAGATCTATGGAGTTCCCGTATTCGAAACAAAAGTTGGTTTTAAACATATTGCGCCGCTAATTGACAAACACAATGCCTTAGTAGCTGGCGAAGAAAGCGGCGGATTTACGATTGATGGTCATATACCGGATAGAGACGGCATATTATGTGGGATACTAATATTAGACATGATGGTTAAAACAGGTAAAAGTGTTAGCGAGCTAATAGAGTGGTTATTTAGCATAGTTGGACCCCATTATTACAAAAGACTTGATATAAAGTTTAATGACTCAGATAAAGAAAAAATTTTACAAAAACTTGATGAAGCAGGTAGTCAATTAATGCCTGGTGAATTACGTGATTTAAATAAGTCGGATGGATTCAAATTCAACTTTAAAAATGGTTCATGGATGCTGATAAGATTTTCTGGCACTGAACCACTATTGAGGACGTATGCTGAAGGTAACTCATTAGAAGAGGTAGATAATCTTCTATTAACAGCGAAAGAGTTAATTACAATCTGAGTTTTTGATTTATCTGCATATTGGTTCGAATGCTGTTAGGATTGTTCTAACTTATAAAAACATGGTTGAACAAAACACAAAATATCAATGGCAAAGAGTCCCTTAATATTATTAATCGACGGCCATGCTCTGATTTTCGTGGCTTACAACGCATTAAAGGTGCCTATGACCCTCGCATCTACCGGCGAGCCTATAGGAGCAGTTTATGGTTTTATGAACAGTTTCTTGCGCATAATTTCCGACTTTCAACCAACTCACTGTGCAATTGCTTTTGATAGACGAGAACCCACTTTTAGACATGAATTGTTTGATCAATATAAAGCTAATCGACCTCCAACTCCTGAAGATCTACCTGCACAAGTTGATCTAGTAAAAGAAATGATGAGAGCGTTTGAAGTTCCTATCTTTGACGCAAAAGGATTTGAGGCAGACGATGTACTTGGAACACTAAGTCATCAATCCGATAACTCAGACATGGATTCAGTAATTGTTACCGTCGATACTGACACTCTTCAATTAGTATCTAATAAAACAAGAGTTTATATATCAACCGCATTTAACAGAAAAATATATGACATAGAAGAAGTCTGCAAAAGATATGATGGACTAACTCCTGAAATAGTTCCAGATATAAAAGGTTTACAAGGCGACACCTCAGACAACATACCCGGTGTGCCTGGAGTAGGTATTAAGACGGCCTTAAAACTGCTTAAACAATATGCAACTATTGACGGGGTTTATGAAAATATAGATAACGTAGTTCCTGAGCGAATTCGAAATCTGTTAATAGAAAATAAGGAAAGCGCAATCCAAAGTAAGGATCTTGCAACTATAAGGCGCACCGTACCAATCCAACTAGATCTTAATCTAGCTAAATTTCCGCAATATGATAACGATCAATTAATCGATTTTCTTAGGTCTCTGGAATTTAATTCCATGATTCGAAGATTGCCTAAAAAAGAATCAGGGGAACCAATTGAAGTAAAGAATGAAAAAGTTCAGGTTGAATATGAAATCGTAGACAATTTACCTGCGTTAGAATCATTAGTTGCGACTTTAAATTCAACCGATTCCTTTTCGTTTGATACGGAGACCACATCAATTGACCCTATGAGGGCACAACTTGTAGGCATATCTTTTTCAAATGAGATAGGTAAGGCGTGGTATATTCCTGTTGGCCACATAGAAAAACTTGCACTTAATTTGGATGGACAACCTACTTCTCCAAACCAAATACCGTTAGATATTGTTCTGGAAAAGATACGACCTGTGTTTCAAAATGAAACACCCAAAATAGCACATAATGCTAGTTATGACGCAACAGTGCTACTTAAATATGATATTCGAATAAGAAATCTATTCTTCGACACGATGCTTGCAGCTCATTTAGCCGGAAAACGTTCGGTCGGCCTTAAAAATTTAGTTTTTGATATGTTCGGGCATCAAATGACTCCTATTGAAGAATTAATAGGCACTGGGAAGAAACAAATTACTATTGATGAGGCTCCAATCTTGGAGGTGGCTCAATATGCTGCTGCAGATGCTGACTTTACATACAGACTGCACCATAAGCTATTGCAGACACTTAAAGAAGAATCTCTATTAAAATCTTTTAATGATATTGAGATGCCTCTCGTAGATGTGATTGTAAAAATGCAGTCAGATGGAGTTTCAATTGACTTAGACTTACTCAAGGAAATGTCTGCAGATCTTAATAACCGAATTACTGTGATTCAAAAAGGTTTATTTGATTTAATTGGATATGAATTCAACGTTAGCTCATCCAAGCAATTGGCTGATGTTTTATTTTCCGAACTCAAATTGAAGCCTGTCAAAAAAACTGCTACCGGCTTCTCTACAGATGCTGCTTCATTAGATGCAATTAAAACCAATCTAGACTTAGGGCGCGATGAAAATGCAGACCCCAGATCATATGACACCATAGCTAAAATCCTAGAATATCGCGAGCTGACAAAATTGAAATCTACCTATGTTGATGTTTTACCTCAACTTGTAAACCGTAACACTGGCAGAGTTCATACAAGCTATAGACAAACGGGGTCATCAACGGGTCGAGTATCAAGCAACGACCCAAATGTACAAAATATTCCTGTTAGGACAGAATTGGGCAGAAAAGTCAGAAATGCGTTTATTCCATTAGATCAAAACTCAACAACATTAATAGCTGCCGATTATTCTCAAATCGAATTAAGAGTTCTTGCTCATTTATCCCAAGATGGTAACTTGATAGCTGCGTTTAACAATGATGAAGACATACACGCATCTACATCTGCTCTCGTATATGGAGTTCCTATATCTACAGTAACACCGGAAATGAGAAGAGTAGCCAAAGTACTAAACTTCGGTGTTCTGTATGGCTTAACTCCTTTTGGGATATCACAGCAAACAGACTTATCACCGGATAAAGGTAAGGAATTCATATCGATATTCTTTAATAATTATCCTGGGATCAAAGAGTATATAGATAAGACCATTATTTTCTGTCAACAAAACGGTTATGTAGAGTCAATGAAGGGTAGACGCAGGTATCTTCCAGAAATCAACTCAAGCAATAGAATTGCTCGTCAAGCTGCTGAAAGAGCTGCTATAAATATGCCAATTCAAGGTTCAGCTGCTGATGCCATAAAAATATCAATGATAAATATTCAAGAACAGATGAACCTGCAAAAATTAACTTCTACGATGATTTTGCAGGTTCATGACGAATTGGTATTCGAATCTAAAGTCGATGAATTAAATTCTTTGAAGATAATAATTGAAGAAAACATGATAAATGCAATTGAATTGGATGTTCCCCTAAAAATTGAAATGAAAACTGGGCATAATTGGGGAAATATGTCTAAACTTCTTGAGTCAATTTGATAGACGTGCATTGACACCGATTCGATGCACCAATAAGATTTAAAGGTCCCCATTCACCTGTCAGGGAGAGGCATTATGTTAGAGGAGCAGGAGACCGTAACCATAATAGAGGGTATTAGTAAGTACATTAATAACCCTAGAACTAAGACCGATGGTCCACACACGGCGACTGAACTTGGTAGGTTTGCACAGTACTATGGTGCAGATCGAGTTTTAAAAGAAATTGATCCGTCCGAAGTTGGTAGTTATTCTGAACGAGTTAGTGAGGGCGGAGCTGTGCCACAAGCTGCAGAAAGGCTTCAGGTGATTCGAGCATTTCTTTCATACATGAAGAAAAGCGGGCATCTTGAAGTGAATTTAGCCCAACATGTTCGTATAAAGAAAAACCGTGTTAGAAATAATAAACCTACGGACATGGCACAAGAAGTTATTGAATTAACTCCATCTGGACATAAACAACTAAATACCGAACTCGATAATTTAAAACAAGAAAGAGTAGGACTAGCTGAAGAAATTCATAAAGCGGCTCAAGACAAGGACGTTCGAGAGAATGCTCCGTTAGAGGCAGCTAGGGAGCAACAAGGGCACGTTGAGTCCAGGATTAGAGACATTGAGGTACAACTCAGAAATGCAGTAGTAATTGATCCGAAAAAGCGTAGAAAAGATGCTAGAGTAAGGATTGGGGCAAAAGTGACTCTAAAAGATCTTTCATCTGGTAAAGAACAAGGTTATACGGTTGTTAGCGTCTCAGAAGCAAACCCTCTCGAGAACAAAATTTCTAATGTGTCTCCAGTAGGTAAGGCAGTAATGAAAAGAGTCGCTGGACAACAAATTGAAGTTGATACTCCACTAGGCAAACAATCCTTCTTGATCGTAAGAGTCTCAGCCTAGTCTTTCAAAACTATTTATATATTAATTATTCGCTGGTTAGTAATTGAAAAATAAATCTGCCTCCGCTGATATACAAGAAATATCAACTGACCTGAAACGTGTCGTAGAAGGGGAAGTGAAATTCGATTCATTTTCCAGACACCTATATAGTACCGACGCTTCAATTTATCAGATATTGCCAATCGGCGTCGTGCTGCCAAAATCAAAAGAAGACGTAATTGCTACTATAGAGCTAGCACATAAGTATAAGGTTTCTATTTTGCCTAGAGGCGGCGGCACAAGTTTAGCTGGATCTACAGTCGGCAACTCTATAGTGTTAGATTTTTCAAAATACATGCGTAACGTAGTGGAATTAAACACAGAAAAGAAATCCGTTCGGGTACAGCCAGGCATTATCATAGATGAGCTCAATCATTACTTGGCTTCCCATAATTTACTATTTGCTCCAGATCCAAGTAGTTCAAACCGAGGTAATATTGGTGGAGCATTAGGTAACAATTCCTGCGGAGCACACTCAATTAGATGGGGTAAAACTTCAGACAATGTAGATCAAATAGAATCGATCATGTCTGATGGCTCGATAGTAAATTTGGGTAGCGTTAATATAAATCAACATATCGAGACTAATAACCTATCAAATCAGATAACATCCATATCTACTCAGTTACATCAAATTGGTCTCAAGTACAGGTCTGAAATCGACCGTCGTTACCCAAAAATAATGAGACGTGTTTCAGGTTATAACTTAGATCAAATTATCGACACAAATGAACTAAATCTCGCTAAATTTGTGGTCGGATCCGAAGGAACGCTATTAACAATTACTGAAGCAGAATTGAATTTAGTAGATAAGCCAAAACATAAAGGTTTAGCAGTTATTCACTTTAGTGCTTTGATCGAATCGATGGAAGCTACAGTTTCTATATTGGAACTGGACCCATCTGCAGTAGAGCATGTGGGAGAAATAATCCTAGATGAAGCGAGAAAACACAATGAATATAAAAAACTCATGGACTTTGTCGATGGCCGCCCTAATTCATTGTTAATTGTCGAATTTACGGGAGATACTGAAAGTGAATTACAGGGGCATTTAGACAAAATTAAGGCCAAAATGTCACAATCGAAATTAGGATACCACACAACAATTATTTTCGATGAAGCTGAGCAGGCTAAAGTTTGGGCGGTTAGGAGAGCTGGTCTAGGACTTATGATGAACGTAGTAGGTGATGCCAAACCTTTGCCATTTGTTGAAGATACAGCTGTAGAACCACATTTGCTACCTGAATTTGTAAAACGCTTCGATGAAATACTGAACGAATTCGGAACAGAAGCTGGATATTATGGCCATGCAAGTGTTGGTTGCTTGCACATCAGGCCATTAATAAATCTAAAGAATCCAGTTGGAGTTCAACAACTACACGATATAGCTGATGAAATAAGTTCACTAGTTTTAGAGTATGGAGGATCAATTAGTGGCGAACATGGAGATGGACTAGTACGTAGTCCATTTCTCGAGAAAATGTTTGGAAAAGAAATAATGAATGCCTTTGCACAAGTTAAAGGCATATTCGATCCGCATGCCATTATGAACCCAGGAAAAATAACCGGTCCATCACCAATCACAGATAACCTGAGAACAGTTCCAATAGAGCCTACAAATATTAAGGAAACAGCAATCTCTTTTCATAGAGAAGGAGGCATAAATTCAGCGATAGAGATGTGTAATGGTCAAGGAGCCTGTCGAAAAGTAACTTCTGGGACAATGTGCCCCTCTTTCATGGCAACCAGAGATGAAGAACATTCAACACGTGGAAGAGCCAATGCATTAAAAACAATCATCACAGGTAATCTACCGCTAGATGCGATAAGCAGTGGCAGGATGAAGGAAATCATGGATCTATGTCTAAGCTGCAAGGCATGTAAAGCAGAGTGTCCGTCAAATGTTGATATGGCTAAATTAAAGTATGATTTCCTATCTAGATATCGTGAAGCAAATGGCGTCACATTTAGAGATATGATGCTTGGAAATTTGGACAGGTTAGGAGTTATTGGAACTGCCACCCATCCTATTTCCAACTGGCTAATGTCATCATCACCACTCAAAATGTTATTAGATAATATTGGCATAGATAGCAGAAGATCATTACCAAAATATGCAGCTAAAACTTTTAAAGCGTCTATCGACTCAAAAAAATATAGGCGATTACAAAAAAAACCTTCTCAAAAAGGCATTGTAGCCATATTTAACGACACTTTTACTAATTACCATAATCCTGAAATTGGGCATTCAGCCATCAAAATATTGGAGCGTCTCGGCTATGAAGTAATCGTGCCGAACTGGTCCTGCTGTGGAAGAATTAATTTATCAGTTGGAGACGATCAAAGAGCTAAAATGAAAGCCCAACGAAATATAGAAGTAGCAATCTCAGCGCTAAAGATTGCAGACTATATCGTTGGGCTAGAACCATCTTGCATTCTCTCTTTTAAAGATGAATATCTAGATTTATTCCCAGGTAATAAAGACGTCATATCAGTTGCAGACAAAACCATTTTAATTGACGAATTATTAATGCAAAACATCGAAACACTAAAAGAGTTCAACCTTCAGAAACTACCGAAAACTATATTGTTACAAACCCATTGTCATCAAAAAGCAATACTAGGGAAAGATTCTTCATTATTAATATTAAATAGTATTCCAAACTGTAATGTTATTGAATTAAACTCAGGATGCTGCGGTATGGCAGGCTCATTTGGGTTCGAAAAAGAGCATTATGAGTTATCAATGAGTCTAGGAAAAATGAATTTATTTGACAAAATAAATCAACATAAACAAGATGTAGAAATAGTTAGTATGGGTACATCTTGTCGCCAGCAAATTGTTGATGGAACCGGGCGAATGCCTTTACACATAACTGAACTGTTGTTAAAAACAATATAACAGGCAAAAGATTAAATGATTATCGGAATACCAAAAGAAATAAAAGCGGATGAGAAAAGAGTATCAATCACTCCAGATAAAATAAAAGGGTTAATTGATGCAGGTCATAAAATTATTTTTGAGCGTGGCGCAGGACAAAATGCCGGATTCCCCGATTCTGCTTACTCAAATATAGAAATTGTAAGTGATGCAGGTAAAGTCTGGGGCTCAGCTGACATGATAATAAAAGTTAAAGAACCCCAAAAAGAAGAATTTAAACATTTTAGACAAAACCAAATTATTTTCACATATCTTCACCTTGCTGCAGTACCTGACCTAACTTCAGAGCTAGTTAAAACCAAGGCTAGCGGGATTGCATATGAGACAATCCAAAAAAAAGATGGTTCTCTGCCGCTATTAGAGCCTATGAGCGAAATCGCGGGCAGGCTAGCGCCGCAGATCGCAGCTAGAATATTACAATCTGATTTTAACGGACCAGGTAAGTTGCTAGGTGGGGTTCCAGGAGCAGAACCGTGTAGATTTGTAGTTGTCGGTGGAGGTACCGTTGGCCTAAACGCGGCATTTATCGCTACCGCGCTAGGCGCTCGCGTTACAATCTTCGATATAAATTTAGATAGACTACGTTCGATCGAGTACAAATATAGAGGATCTATCAAAACCATGTTATCAACTGAACAAAAACTAGCTGAATACATACAAAGAAGTGATGTGGTAATTGGCGCAGTATTGATTCCAGGTGCTTCTGCACCAAAGGTTATAACGGAGAAAATGGTTGCCGAAATGCGTCCTTCATCGTTAATTCTGGATGTAGCAATTGATCAAGGAGGTTCTGTCGAAAAAATAAAGCAAACAACTCAGTCAAATCCAACTTACATTAAAAACGATATTATCCATTGTGCTATTCCAAATATCCCAGGGTCTGTAGCAAATACTGCAAGTACCGCACTATCAAATGCAACTTATGAACATATTTTATATCTAGCTAATAATGGTATAGAAGAACTTGTCACCAAAAACAAACCTTTTGCTAAAGGAATAAATACTTTAAACGGACACGTTACACACGAGGCTTTAGCAAACTCACTTAACATGCAATACGTGAATGTGGAAGAGGCGCTTTAAAGAGGCATTATCGCTTCCACTATTCATTTCCTTGAAATGATAACTCATCAGAATAGCGATCAATATTTATTGCCCGTTTTCCAGCACGAGTGTATCTAACTTTAATACTTTCCCCATCTTCTAAAATGGAAAATGTAACTTTATCGACTTCTACTCTTTCTATACCTAAATCGATATAACATCTATCATCTTTTATGAGTTTTCCTAATAAAATTCCCTGGTAATTCCCATAAGGAGGCAGAAGGTCGATCTGATCTTTGTACCAACTAACAATTTTTTGACGCCAGACTAGGATGAATTCAAATTTAGAACCACTGATATTTAATTTTGGTATCATCAAATATTCCTGATTTATTCTCCTGCAAAATAACTTTTTAAAATAATTTAGCTAATTCTGACTCCAACTCACTTAATGTGGCAAAGCCCTGAAACCTAGCTGTTATTACTCCGTTCTCGTCAATTATAAACGTCCATTCATTACTTGGTAAACGCCATTCTTTGACCACATTAGAGATTAATGCAAGTGATAAATTACCTTGCACTTTTTCTGGATCCTGATACAAATCCACATGGATAAAATCTGCTTTACTATAAAACTTGTCTGCTAACAAACTGAGAGTTTCAACTTGAGGACCGCATACAGCATTAATACAAAATGCTGGGCTAGCAAATACTACAACTAAGGGCTTTTTCCTGTTAATTGCTTCCGCAAGACTGTATTTGTATAGATCTTGATCGTAATTAGATCCAGTCGTAAGTTGAGTTGAATTATCAACTGAATGATAAGTTTTTGAATCACTTTTAACTCCCTTATGGCCAATATTAGGTGCCGTAGTTTCAGGATTTATCTCAAAACTGATCTCGGCATTTTCAGTGAACGAATTTTCGTCGATAATACTAGCTACTAACAGGTGTTTGCCTTGATTGGCAAATTCAAATTGCAATGTATATAAACCACGAGATCCGTACGGCCATTCTTGATAGGATGCTTCGATACCTGACTCAAGTTCAACCAATCCTGAGTCAGGATCAAAATAGTACATGGCGACTTCCAATGAAGGAAGATTTACAACACCAGTTTTACCTACTGCCAAAAACCCTATTCTATGACTACCCAAAGATAAATCATCAGTAGCTAATATTAGACCGTATCCATCATCATTTAATGGACCCCGAATAGGTTGATGCAGACCAGGTTGCAGATCCTCAGAATACTTATCGTCATTTTCTATCGAGCATGAATAAATAGTCAAAGTTAGAATAAAAATTATTAAAACGAATACTTGTCTTTTAGCCATTTTTAATTGAAACCAATCCAATTTGTTTTTTTAACTAATTCTGAAAACTTCCAAATGTAAAAGCAAAAAGTTCAAACTTCTCTGAATTTGAGCTTAGTTTTAGTTCAAAACCTCCATAATCGGGAGATTTTATTAGCCTATATAATCGGCTATCTACAACCTCGATATAACTATTTCCTTTAGAATCCCACATTATGTCCTCTCCAGCGAATTCTTTTTTCAATGGCATATCGTCTAGGTACACCCTTACAGTATATGTCTCAGGCTCCCCAAAACCAGTTAAAACAACATTGGCACTAGTTCCATAAAACAACAGTGCAACATAATCTTCATAGTTTTCTGTTTTCCGAGAATGTTTTAGGCTTTCCCGTTTATTTAACCAAAGTCCGTTAAGGTACATATAGTTATTTCTATGGATAGGCGGGTCAGTGTAGTCCATATCCATATCTCTTTGGGCATAAAACTGTTCATGGGCTACATACGGTGGCCTCCGAAGAAAGGCTGCATTATAGTTACGAATTGTGCCTGCATACAATTCACGTGTTTGAGATTCTAATCCTTCTTTATCTTCAGGCAACTCAACATAAGAACGCTGGGCTAAGACTCTATTAGATTCATTGATCACATTCCCCCCTTCCCGAAGTAAATCCCTAATAATTAATTCAGTCTCTTCATATTCTCCCTCTCCAAAATGGGTATAACGCACAAACCCCTCTCGATCAATCAAATATTTTGCGGGCCAATATTGATTTTCGTATGCACGCCATGTTGCTCGATCATTATCTAAAACTATCGGATACTCTAAACCGAATTCCCGTGTGGCAATTTCAACATTATTTAATATCGTCTCAAATTCAAACTCAGGAGTGTGAACTCCAACAATTACTAGCCCGTCATCAGCATATTTTTCATGCCAATCCTTCAAATAAGGGAACGTCCTAATACAATTTATACAAGTGTAAGTCCAAAAATCGATTAAAATAACCTTCCCCTCTAGATCCTCTAAAGAAAGCTCATCTACATTTATAAAACCTGAGATACCAACCAAGTCTGGTCTATAAGTAGCGGACGCAGGTCGCTTATTTTCAACAATAGGTGTTTCTTCTGAACTATTTCCTTGTTGGCCTGCCTCTTGAGCCTCAGTGGCAATAATTTCCTCTATTGCTTCCTCAATAAGTTCTACATTTTGCTGAGTTAAATCTTCCGTTACATTTCCATTTGCAATCGGCGCCTCAGCAGAACAAGCAAAACAAATCAAAACAACTGAGATAATAAGAATTAGATTATGAGTTAATAATTTATTCATAATGTTAGAAGTGAGAGTGTTTATATTATTATTTTACTCGATCGGAGTGTCCTGGCGGTTTCCCCATTCCCTAAAAGAACCATCGTAGACACGTAATTTTTTATATCCCAACAGTTCAAGTACGAAAAAGACGTGTGCTGCCCGTATTCCACCTTGGCAATAAGTTGTTATTTCCTTATCTGTAGTAATGCCCAATGGAGCTAACAATGCAGCAATCTCGGAGGCGGATTTAAAGATCATACTGTTTTCTTTATCCACAAAATTTAACCACTCAAGGTGCTTTGCTCCAGGAATATGTCCTGCTCTTTTGTTGCCTCTATCATTTTCCCCTTTGTACTCTGCGTCAGACCTGACATCAAAAACAATCTTTTCAGGATTATTGCGATCTATGTCCATAATCTGTTGTGCGGTAGCTAAAATACCCTTATCAATTACGGGGTCAAATTTAGTTTTATGTATGTGAGGCTTTACGCCAGTAACTTGTTTTCCTTCACTCAACCATTTGTTCCATCCCCCATTTAAAACTTTAACTGAGTGATGGCCATAGTACTTAAGAACCCACCATAGACGGGATGCCCAAAGACTCCCAAAATCATCATAGGCAACTACCAAAGTATTGTTGCTAATACCTAATTCAGTCATTTCTCTAGAAAATTGTTCTGGATTACTTATAAATGTGCGGTTCGTATCCGGATCTTTAAAGTAATGATCTCTTGGAATTCCAACTGCTCCGGGAATATGAGCTCTTTTATAGGCTTCCCAATACCCACAATCAACGATTCTTATGTCTTTATTCGATAAATTATTTTGAAGCCATTCAGTGTCAGTTAAAAGATCTGGAATAACATAATCTTGTTCTTTTGACATTCCGATATCCTCCTAAGGGCCTCTTTTAATGGTAACACTTGTATAATTTATCAAGTAATGACTGATCTTAAACCTTTAAAAGATAAAACAGCAATTGTTACCGGAGCCGGCCGTGGTATAGGTATGGCAATAGCTGAAGGATTTGCAAAAGCCGGCGCTAATGTTTCAATAGCAGCAAGGAGTAAAGAGGATCTCTCATCTGTAGAAACTCAAATAAAAAAGTTTAATTCCAATGTCGTCGCTTTCCAAACAGACGTATCCCAATCTGAAGATGTTGATGCTCTAGTCAACAACACCTTGAAATCTTTTGGGCAAATCGACATTATGGTTAATAACGCAGGAGTTTATAAAGAACTGGCTTTAGTACCATTTCCTGATCAAATTCTTACTCCTCCATCAGTTACGCGTTCGTCTAACGAAAGAATGACCGACGATGAATTTAGACAAATAATAGATACCAATATCGGTGGCGTGTTTTATGGTTGTAGAGCAGTAGCTCCAAGCATGATTGATCAAAAATATGGCAAAATAATTAACATAAGCTCAATTGCTGCATCAAAGGCGTCCACACTACAAGGAGTGTATGCCGCAAGTAAAACGGCTGTTAATATGCTAACGAGTTCCTTGGCTTTAGAATGGGCTGATTATGGAATAAGAGTTAACTCGATCGCTCCAGGAATGTACAAAACATCAATGACTTCCAGAGCTTGGGATGATCCAAAACGCAAACAGATGATGCTTGGGCGCATCCCATTATCTGAACCAGGAGACATGAACGGATTAGTGGCTCTAGGAATATTTTTAGCCAGCAAAGAATCAGACTATATAACGGGACAGACAATATATATTGACGGCGGTCTGTCAGCTTAAAAATTTACATAGGAGTAAAAAATGACTTTAAAAGAAGGCGATATCGCACCTGCTTTCTCTCTACCCGCATCAAACGGCGAGAATGTATCTTTAAATGATTACAAAGGCAAAAAGGTTGTCATCTATTTCTATCCTAAGGATGATACCCCGGGCTGCACAATAGAAGCATGTAACTTCAGAGACGACTACTCTGAGATCACTGAAGCTGGAGCAGTCATACTTGGTGTAAGTAAAGATGACATAAAATCACACAATAAATTTATCAATAAATTTGATTTACCATTTCTGCTTTTGTCAGATGAAAGTACTGAAATGATATCTGCTTACGGAGCATGGGTTAAGAAAAAAATGTATGGCAAAGAATATTACGGGGTTTTCCGAAAAACATATTTAATTGATGAAGAAGGCAAAATCCAGCGTATATGGCCAAAAGTTGATGTAAAAACTCATTCCAAAGAAATAATTGAATTAATAAAAAACTAGATCCCTTCAGCGTGTGCAGAGTGAAAAGTATCGGCTCCTCCATATAACTGGCCTGAGCCAGATTTTACAATGGCAATCGGACTACCAAAGTTTGCAAATCCTGTGACCGGATATTCTGGTCCCATGACTCTGAGCTTATGTCCTCGTTTCTCTAGTTCTCTCCTAACATTTTCATCTAAGTTGGGTGGAACGCTAGTAAATGGGCTAGAGCAGTCAACTCTTGGACTATCAATAGCAGTTTGTGGACCCATCCCGAAATCTATTACGTTTGAAATGAGCTGGGTAACCGCATTAGTTATTCTGCGACCACCGGTTACTCCAACTGACATTAACACGCCTGTAGAATTTAGAACTAAAGCCGGTGCAGCATTGTTAAGAGGCCACCGACCGGGCATTATGGAATTTATGCGTTCTGGAATTGGGTCAAACCAGCTCATCCCATTATTCATAACAATTCCAGTGCCTTTTGGCACTATGCCTGATCCGAATCCTGAGCCGACAGTGTTAGTGAAGGAAACTCCGTTTGAATCTTTATCAATAACGCAAATATGAGTTGTACCATCATCCAAAATTGGAGTGCTAGCAGCAAATTTAGTTAAGGGTTCTCTGCCCTCTTCAACCCAAGGATTACCTGGTTTCCAATTCTTGGGAACCAATTCTTTGATTTCTTTAAACCGTCTTTGTGAATATTCTTCTGATAGAAGTCCTTTCCAAGGAATATCTATCGTTTCCGGATCACCTAGGTATTCATAACGATCTGCATAAGCTAAGCGTGCCGCTGAGATATATGTATGTAACGCGTATTCTGAATTGTGCCCTGCAGATCTAAAATTAAATTGGTCCATTAACTTTAGTGTCATAGCAGAAGTAATTCCGGCAGTTGCATGAGGCGGAACTCTGACAATAGTGTCACGATACGGTACTTCCAAACCCTTATCCCAAATAAACGGTTTGTAAGTTGCAAAATCCTCTCGTGAAATTACGCCACCATTTTTTTTAATGTCCTTAACTATTGACTCGGCAATATCACCTTCATAGAAACCTTTAGATCCTTCTTTGGCTATATATTCCATGGTTTGCGCTAAATCAGGCTGTTTTAAGAGCGCAGGGTATGTCTTGTCGCCTATTGGCATTGTCCCATTGGGCATGAAAATCCTACCCAATTCTTCATATTTAAATAACATGTCCGCAAGCAAACCAAACGCATACAAATTATGCCAATGTGGAGAAAACCCTTCTTTAGCTAGTTTGATTGCTGGTGCTAACACATCTGCGAGCGGCATACGTCCAAATAATTTGTGAGATTCGCACATCGCTGAAACCACACCGGGAACATTTATAGATAAATATCCCTCTAAGTTAGCATTACCCTCCACTTCAGCCCACCCAAAACCTATTGAACCTGTTGATTCCTTACCAGTTAATTTAAACATATCCGGTGCACAATGCATTGACGCAGGCATGTGACCTCCGATAACCCCTCCACTATCTCCCATCTGGTAGACGATATAACCTCCACCGCCAATCGTTGCTGAATTTGCCTCTACAACTCCTGTTGCAAAACAACATGCGATTGCCGCATCCATAGCATTGCCTCCTGAACGGAGGACTTCAAGCCCAGCTTCAGTAGCTAAAGGATGTTTGGTTACCACCATTGCTTCAGATGATCTTGCTTCTGACTTTGACAGAGTCGAGACTGAACGACTTGCGCCATGCTCCGAAGATTGATTCAAAATTATATTTCGCACCTCGAACTTAAAATATTGATCTTCTCGGTTCTAAATTAACGTGTATATCTATTAATACTGTCTTACCTTTAGCATTGAGCTGTTGAGCCTCTTTTAGCGCTTTACTAATATCCGATGGCTCAGTAACCGTTATCCCTACTGCGCCCATACCTTCCGCTATCTTGGCATAACTACCGCTAACTTTCGTGGTTCCGAATGTTTTCAGCGCATTTGGATACGCACCCGTGTCTCTAGTTTTTCCGGGATAGGTAGCCATTCCTCCGTTATTGAGTACTATAGTAGTAATCGGTACTCCTGCCCTAACAGAAGTTTCGATATCTAAACCTGACATACCAAAAGCTCCATCTCCCATAAAATTCAAACAGAATTTATTGGGGCTAGCCATTTTTGCTCCAATCATAAGTGGAATACCGTATCCTAAATGAGTGCTTTTACCCCACCCAATATAGCTATTCGGCAATGTAGGGTTGTAAAACGGCATTATTGTGTCTCTTGGTGCACCTGCATCATGAGTAACTATGCTGTTATTTTTATCTAATGTGTTTTCCAGTTCATGTATTACCCGATAATAATTAATAGGCTTCTCATCAGATGTTAATATTTCATTCCACTGCGACAACCACTTTTCATTAAGCTCTTTAATTTGATCGGCGGTATCAGTCTGACCTTTCCTGCCATCATTACCTATTTGTGATTTAACCTCATCTATTAATGCTTGCAAAGTCAATTTTGCATCTCCAGGCAAACCAACAGTTACGGAATATTCTTTATTGATATCTTCAACTGTCTCAACACTTTGAATAATGACTTTACCATCAGGTATAGGCTGGCCATATAATGTCTTAGTTAAACTAGATCCTATGGCAAGCAATACATCTGAATCTTGTATCCATGTTCTTGCCTGCAGTGAAGTGGCTGCACTTCCGGAACCTAAAGCCAGAGGATGTTTTTGATCAAAACCTGACTTACCAGGCATAGTGCAGTAAACAGGTATTTCAGTCAATTCTGCCAATTCCCTTAGCTCCTCAGAGGCTTGGGACATAAGTACACCTTTACCAGACCAAATAACTGGTTTTGCAGCACCAAGTAAAATTTTTACAGCTTCCTTTATATCACTATGCTGGGGTACAAATTTATGTCTCTTTGGAGAAACATATAAATCAACAGTGCCTTCTGGTACATCCATCTCTCCAACATCATCAGGTATTTCAACAATGGCAGGCCCAGATCTACCGTTTCGGAGTGCATGAAAGGCACGTCTCATGACATCAACAACCAAATCTGGCTGATAAATCACCTCTGCAGATACTGACACGCTTCCATATTCACGAGCAGGCGAGAAGTTCGGCTTTACCGAATAAGCTGACATAGAAGGTCCGCCAGAAAGATAAAGGATTGGTATATTGTCCGAATAGGCCTGAGCAATTCCACCCAATGCATTCTCAGCCCCAGCATGTCCTTGAGTAATAGCCACACCGAATTGTTCTCTTGTATTCATTCGGCTATATCCATCAGCTGACATGACTACTCCCCGTTCATGCCGGAACATTATTGGCCGTATTCCAACCTCAGACACAGCTTCAATAAGAGCATTAGAAGGAAAGCAACTTACCCACTCAACGCCTTCCTTTTTCAAAATAGCTGCCACTACATCATTGACTTTCATTCCGGTAAAACTCCTTTTTAAGTGTATTTAAAGCTTTCATATATTTGCGTTTCAAAAAACCCTTTGTAGAAATATCGCAATAAATGCCACGAGTAATATAGCTCCAATAAACCACTGTGCTTTAGGCATTAACATCACTCGACATCAACACCATAACATAAGCAAGTAATACAAGGATTACCAATACTACAATTGTGATAAATATTGACTTCCTATTAAACATTATTTTTCAATTTGAATCTTACAGGGTATTTTACGATTATAAATAGACATTCTAAATTTTTCAAAAACTGAGAACCTGAGAATTTGGGAAATAAAAAACCTCTGATAACAACATATTGTGCTAAGCAATACATATAAAGAAGAGTGATGACTAATCACTGACTTCAACTACCAGAGGCTATATTCAATCTTATCTAATAAGAGCCTGTTTTTCATCCTTTGACATCTTCTTTATAGCTGCTTCTCTTTGTAAGGCCTCACTTCGACTTGCTGATTTCTCTTTGTACACTAATTTGCAGGGCAAATGTGACCGAGTGTATTTAGCTCCACCTTTGATCTCTCCATTGTGTTGTTTGAGACGTTTTTCTAAGTTATTTGTGATACCGCAATAGAGGCTATCGTCTTTACATTCAAGTAAATAAACCCACCAATTATTTTGGGGTATTGTATCCATTTTGTAATTACGGTTTTAATCGCGAAAGTTCACATACTGGAGAGGCTGTTGATTATCCATGGAGTCAATAAAAGTGATTATTTCCTGTAGGTCGTCCCGCTTTTTCCCGCTCACTTTAAGTTCGTTACCTTTCGTTGATATTTGCACCCTGAATTTAGTGGACTTTACAGCTTTAGTGATTTTCCTGGCAAGTTCATCATCAATACCTTGTTTTATATCAACAACCTGCCTCAGGCTTTGACCCGACGCTTCTTGCGGATTGCCGAATACAAAGGCTCCTATTTCAACCTTTCTCGAAGTTAGATATTTTCGTAGTAAAGCGTTGACCTGCTCTAACTTCATGTGGTCATCTGCAATAATCGTAAGAGCATTATCTTTACGATCTACGTCGCATTTAGAGCCAGCTAGATCGTACCTCTGGCGGATTTCTCTCTTAGCACCGCTGATAGCATTATCGACTTCCATTAAATCAGTCCTTGAAACAACATCAAATGACGGCATCTAATTCACCTCAGTTTTTATCTTTGTTTTAAATCTAAGTCTTTCCCACCGAAAGGCTTTTTTTCCTTCTTCTTTTTTGGTTTTTTTTGTTCTTTTTTTGCGTTTTGACCTTTAGCCATTTAAATCTCCTTTGATGTTAGTTGAAGTGTCCAAAAACCTGTTTTCATAAGTATATTAGCCTGTTTTGAACTTAGAAACTGATTCACTTTATCTGTTGTAGATTATATTAAGGATTCAATCGGCATTAAGTTAGTTAAATCTGCACAATATTTTAAATAAGTATCCAAATAAGTATCCAAATAAGTATCCAAAACTACAGGTACCTCCTGATGTATGTTACAGCTATACCGTTATCTCATTATTTACTGGCGATTTTTTTAGAAACGTTTTAGGATTTACGTATTAATTAAAAAAGTCTTCCTGGAGGCCAAATATGTTAAAGACACCTACTGCCATAATGGTTGGTCCTAATAAAATGGAAATAGATCTAATGGATATTCCAGAACCTGGAGATAACCAGGTAATAGTAAAGCAAATAGCCACAGGCGTTTGCCTTTCACAGGTTCATCAACTGGGTACGTTGCCTCAAGAAGTGTGCCCTCAACTGCTTGGACACGAAGGTATCGGTCAAGTAAGCCATGTGGGTAAAAACGTTACCCATCTAAAAGAAGGTGACTGGGCTATTACTACATGGGTACCGAGAGCAGGCTATCCAGGACGTGATTTCTTTGATGGAATAGTGTCCGGGGCTAAATACAAAGGTGAATTAGCAAAGGGTGCGCTAAGCACATTCTCAGAAGATTGCCTTGCGCCTGATCAACTTGTAGTAAAAATTGATCCCAAATATGGAAAACCAGAAAACAGCATAGTTGGCTGTGCTATTTTGACAGGAGCAGGAGCAGTATTCCACACGGCTAAAGTAAGAGCAGAACAATCGGTAGTTGTGATCGGAGCAGGCGGGATTGGATTATCGGCAATCAAAATGGCCTCACTAATGCAGGCATACCCCGTAATTGCGGTAGATATTAATGATGAGAAACTTGAATTTGCAAAAAAATGGGGAGCAACCCACACCATTAACTCAGCAAAAGAAGATCTAAATGCAAAAGTATGGGAAATCACAAAAACAGGAGCTGATTTTGCATTTGATGCTGTAGGCCTTGTCGCCACTCATGAAGCAATATTACCTATGGTTAGAAGCGGCGGTCCTGGTGGAGAAAATGTGGGCGGAATGGCAGTTTTAATTGGATGGCCCCAGCCAGAATTTAAATTAAACGCTGAGCACTTTGTATATCATCAAAGACAATACAGAGGAAGTCATGGCGCGTCCATCCCTGATATCGATTTCCCCATGTATCTAAGACTCTCTGAAGAGGGACTTTTCCCTATCGATAAATTAGTAACAACAAGTTATCCATTAGAAGACGCGCAAAAAGCTATAGATGATCTAGAGCATGGGAAAATAGCCGGAAGAGCGTTGTTAACATTCTAGGATGAAACCATGGTAACTAAGTTCTAATTACTGGTATGAGCTGCCTGATAGAGGAGCTAGTAAAGGAAAAGCTGGTATTAGGTTGGCATGAACTTTATCCTAAATTCATATTAAACATGGAACAATTCGGGTATTTTGAGCCATGATCCATGTTCGATTAGGAGGTCAAGCTCAACATTGCCGTTATCGATGGCAAGTTGGCTTATATGTTGGCCAAGAGTCGGCTGATCACCAATAGGAGACTCTTCTAAATTAGTTATTTCATTAATATTGGAAACACAATTTATTGTCAGTATTGATGCCAATACAAAGATGAATAATATCATCGCTCTAAGTTTACTGACGCTATTAGAAACACTTATTTTATTAGAGAGCTTGAGATTGCAAGAAATGTTAAGCATAAAAACACATTGAATTTACTTCAGTATATAAATCAATTTTATCGCGATAATGAGACATCTAATGTATATCTCGTATAAATCCTTAATAAATTCAATAATAAAAAATAGGGCCCTCGGGTTTAACTCCGAGGGCCCTATTAATTGGAGGAGATGAGGCAGGAGGCTCTAATTACCTAAGGCAACTAGTGAGAACAGTGCCCAACCTCTACTTGACTAAGACTAGCGCTCTAACCAAGTATTGACATAGAACGGAATAGCCCTAACCTCAAATCCTTTCAAGTCGCTCGTGAATGGAACGATTGGGAAGAACTGTCCTAAGGACAATGAGGTAACCTTTGTCCAGCGGTGAATCTGAAGTTGCTCAACGATCTCGAATCGCTTTGAAGCATCGGCCTCGCGAACGAACTCAAGCTGAAGGTTGATTAGATCCTCGTCACGAATGATGAAGTCTAATGTACCTGAAATCAGATGGTCGTTAATCGGATTACCACTACTCCAGTGAGCGTACCAGTCTGTAGCTAAGCTGTATGAGTCTGTGTTACCAAACATAGATGTAACAGTCGCCCAGTCAATAGCAGGCATTTCTACGTTGTAGCCAATATCTGCCATAACTGCTTTAAGTACAGGTCCTAATGGAGTGATTGTACCGTAGTCAGTCGGGTTAAGAATGACTGTAGTCTCACCTTGATAGTCTGACTCATTAAGCAATTGTGTTGCTAAGTCCATGTTGTTGACGTCATAACCGATAGTCGCTGTAGAACCATCAGCTAGCTCAACTTCAAAACGATGTCCAATGTCTGTTTCGAGCGGTGAACCGCAAAAGTACAGTGCTGGACATACAATCCACAGGTCGCTCGGACCTAGAGCAAACATGAAGTCCTCTACGTCGATACCTGTCATAAGAGCTTGTCGGCCCTTCAGGTAGCTGAACGGTGGAATCTGTGGGTTTAGGTAAACATTAGATCGGTTACCTGGCTTATATACAGCAACGTCAGTATCTGGGTTGTCCATTAAGCGTTGGTAAAAGTCGAATGCTGCACCATCAACAACGTCCCACTCACCAGTCTCTAGACCAGCAATCTTGGTTTCCTCATCAGGAATCTCAAGGAACGTTATGGTGTCATGATATGCAGTGTTACCTCCTGCATATGCTCCAGTTTCAGCAGGTTCTGACCTGGAAGAATATCCGTCATATCGCTCTAGGACAACTCTGTCACCCTGTAGCCATTCAACGAATTTATATGCACCGGTACCTATATTCTGTGGAACAGGTTCGGTGAAAGGTGTATTTGCAACTTCTTCAGGCCACATTGGCATTAAGCCGGCCGGTAGACCCATTATGAAGATAACAGAACCTAGTGGCTCATCAAATGTCCACGTAAAGGTAAGATCATCTACCACACTGAAAGCTTCGTCACCAGTGAATCGGCGTACGACACCAGCTGCAGGTGATCCTCCATCTCTCCACCTCTTAATAGAAGCGATTGCATCGCCTGAATCTAAATCGGAACCGTCATGGAACTTGATGCCATCACGAAGTGTGAAAGTAAATACGGTTCCATCTGCGTTCGTTGAGAACGAATCTGCTAACCGTGACTGGGGGTTAAGATTACCATCCCAACCATACATACCTTCATATATCTGTGTCGCAACAGCGTTCACGACATAAAAGAGTGAGAAAACTGGGTCAATTGTACTAATTGATCCCTGGGAAACGACCTTTAGATCGCCACCTGATTGTGGTCCGCTAGTTCCTACGTCAGGTGTTGGTGTAGCAACGAGAATCTTCTCGGTTTCCACCTCTACCTCGACTAACTTTTCGACCTCTACAACCACTTCCTTCTCAATAACTTTCTCCACCTCTACCTCAACTTCTCTAACCACTTCCTTCTCCACTTCGACAATCTTTTCCTCAACGATCACTTCGGGTTCAGCTGAACACGCAGCGGCGAAGAGGGCAATTAATGCCGTCAAAAGGACTACTGGTATTAAAAACCGTCTCATAATTTTTTCTCCATTTTCTAAAAATTCCACTCTTGCCACCGCAATTACTTCCTATACTTATCTGGGTAAGTAATGCAGTAATTGCAAGCAATTGCGGAGGCAAAATTCCACTTTTGACGCATTCTAATGAATCTGTTTTTTTTTTGCAAGTTATCGTATATTTAACGGAACAGAATAGCTTAATTCGTATATTTAACGAAATATAGTAGAGACAAACGCAATAATAAATCAAATATAATGACGGAATTCGTAACTGTATCGTATATTTAACGGAACAGAATAACTGAATTCGTAAATTTAACGGAATATATGGAGAAACACGTAATAATAAATCATATGGATTTGGCGTAAATGACTATAACTTTAGATAAACAATTATCGAGTATCCAAAATGTATCCAACTAATAAGTTCAATTCTCTGTTTTTCAGATTAGAAGTATCCAAATAAGTATCCAAAACTCTGTTTTTCTAAATAGATAGGCTTATTTTGAACTTAGAAACTGTATCACTTTATCTGTTGTAAGTTTTCTACTGATGGTTCTATTTCTTTACGTGCGACTCTATGAGCAAGCTGCCTTATAGCATCGTTCACTGGTGTAGGTATGCCTAATTCTGAACCCTTTTTAGAAACATAGCCGTTGAGATAATCAACTTCTATTTTTCTACCCTTCAATAAATCTTGAGCAAGCGAGGGTCTACCAATACCTATTTCTTTTGCACCAGACATTAAAATACCTTCCACTTCTCCCATAATTGATTCATCTGAAACAGCATCCACAAACATCTGTGGAGGCACCCCAGAGATAGGCTGTACGTCTACTCCATTGGCTAAAGCGACCTGAACAACTTCAGCGGCTATTCTAATTGATATATGTCTACTGGATTCTACTTCTCTAAGTTCTGCAGATTTCAACCCAGTAACACCAGCTATCGCGTTAGCCATCGAGTTCACACAAAGCTTTGACCAACGCTCTCCCCATAAATTAGAGGTGCTTTTTACTCCGCCACCGGACACGTTGTTTAATAGATCGACTGCTTCATTAATACGTGGTGTAATCAAACCATTTAACTCGCCTAAAGTGAATGGGGACCTTTCTCTTGGACTCGTATAATTAACATGTCCAGGCTCGTAAATACCCGCGCCGTAAGTCACTACTGCGCCGATCACTCTAGTCCATCCCAATATCGCCGCTATGCGGTCATCGTTTATGGAGTTTTGGGCACAGATAACATAGCTGCCCTGATTAAGATATGGCTTAATAAAATGAGTGCTCCATTCAGTGTCATAAGATTTAACAGACAAAATAACTATGTCGTAAGAATCACCTCGGGTAGAAACATCGGAAATATGCAAAATACCAGGGTGAGAAACAAATTCGTCTTCCATTGTCGTTACTCTAAGACCATTTGACCTAATCTGCTGAACATTTTCTGGCCACATGTCTATTAGAGTACAATCGACGCCATTTTTTGCAAAAAACCCACCTATTGTTGAGCCGATCGCCCCAGCACCTAAAATTGCTATTTTCTTCTGTGTCATACTTACCTCCATAAAGGCATTAAATATATATCAAGATTAGCCGGGAATCGGTGGTAACGGCTCATCTGAAGCGAATCGAGTAACAACGTTATCAGTAATCACTGAAATATCATTGTTATATTCGTCATATGATAATACACCACACCAATTAATCGATCCGGTGGAAAAAACCGCACCACCCTTTGGTGTTTCAAAAAACACTACATCCGATCTAACGAATTCGTTAACTTCGCCATGCTGCGAGGAATCGGTGGTGAACATCTCTTCGATAACATGATGATACGCTTTCGTGTGCCGGCCAGCGGACGTGGCCAATAATAATGCGTGAGGAGGTGTTCCAAGGTCAAAATCTAATCGGTCTACTTCATCCCCAGCTGCTCCGTAATTTAACATTAATGAAGGATGATCTCCTATTAATTCGTCATCACGATTTACACCTTTAAAAATGAAATCTACCCGAGAGTCATTAGAGTCTTCCTGGAGCTCATAAGCTGTCCCAATATCAAAACCTTGGGCAGCAAAACCAACCCCAGCTATTTTTTGAGGTGGCCATCCTCTTTTTCTCCATATACCACCAAGTTCACCTGTAGTTGAATGGTAATATTCGCCTGGTTCAGCCTTCCATATTTCTGTACCACCCCAACGTCGTATTTCAACCACATGAGGTCGCTCAGGATCAAAGGATGTAACCCAATAAAGGCCATTTCCCCCCAAGTACATCATCCTTCCACCATTAGCTAAATATGAACTCATTGCCTTCAGCATTTTTAGTGTCCAATATTCAGGATGAGTACCTAGAATTATCACATTGTATTGCTCTAGAAGTTTCTTCCCATCAAACTCCAGATCTTCTGATGTAAATACATCAAATTCGTGTCCTTTCTCTTCTAACCAGTCGGCAATTATTAAATCAGCAGTCAAACAATGAGGACCTCCGCGGCTAGGAGTTATAAAATCCGGCCGAATATTCAAAATGGGTATTTTTCTAGATTGATATGCGACTCCGCTTCCATCGACTTTAAAGTCGTACATTGAATGCAAGCTGTTTTCCTTTAAGTAGTCGAGCTCATCTCTATTAATGTCTTGGTTCCAATTGGGCACTAAATCTGTGGGCATAACTTCATTTGCATCTAGCACATGTTCATTGCCGTAGGCTAAATAAGTGTTTGTTTCCAAAAGAAAACCTATTTTGGACTGAGGTTTACCTAAGAGAGGTCGAACGAAAACCGGAATATGATCATTTTTTTCACCTGAGATAGTCTTTAAAGCATATATACCACTTCTAAAATCTGTAGGTACATTCCATGTTATGCTCTCATCCCAACCAGCATCATCTATGTCATCTTCATGAAAATGTATGGCTCCATATTCACCAGGACTCTTTTCAGCAACATAATTTTCACCAGTCCAGTTATGGCCAATTGCCGCTCTTAGAGGCAAATTGACAACCTTGCCATTTAACCCATTTGGACCTATATCAGTAGCTATTTGTGTAGACATTCCAATCGAAAAATCCCAGCTAGCTACAATATTCTCTTCACTAATTTGACCAGCATCCACGGATAGATTATCAATATCATCTATTGAAAGAATATCTTTATAAATGGTTGGCTGTTCAATTTTGCCATTAAAGCCTTTTCTATGTTTACCATTTGAATCGATAGAAGCCCCGATATAAAGAGGATCTTCTGTGAAGTGAATCCGGCTAAAATCAATGATTTTGTCTGATAATGTTCTTTCAGATCCCTGAGTCCAACCCATAGGTTTTTGATAAATTTTGAGTGTCTGTGAGGGTTGATCAAAAGATGCTGCTACAAAATACCAGTTTGATTTTCTAAGTTTTCTACCCGAGGTAACACAATCAGAACTATTTCCGTCTCCAGCCCATAAAGCTAATTCGCCTCGTTTATTTATAAAAAACCCATAACCCTTGGTTCCTTCTTTGGATAATTTCGTGACAATAGCTTGTGATTTACCACTATCAGGCATTGTGGGATATATCCAGGATGTAATCGTAAAACTATTTTCGATATTAAAGGAAGCCGCATCATCAACAATTACGTGTGAACCGCCATACAAAACTTGCTCATATCCAGGGTATTCTCCATCTATGTCAGTTGGTACAGATTCAGTTTTAAATCCGGGACCTTTAGGGTTGGGGTCACCATGTATTACCCGAACCAACTCGGCTTTATACGTTGGTTGTTTACTGGATACATAAAATTTTATTGTTTCTCCAGGCTTCACACTAAATTTGTCTGCATATCCTGTTAACTGCATTAAGTCCCTCACTTTATATTTATTATCTATGTATCTTTTAACGTGTTTGCTACAAGACGAATAGTGATTGATGAATTATAGATTTCAATTGCCATAGCCTCAAGGAAAATGACATCTTCTACTCCAATTAAAGCCGACTTTATTGACTCTATTTCGAAGCACTGTTAAATTTGCTTGGTCCCTAAGATTCGATTTCAATAAATTTAGTTTGGAGGCTAAAATGGCAGAAAAAGGCAGAGCAGCAGTACTAGTAGCGGATCGTAAATTTGAGATACGAGAATTTCCGACTCCAGAAGTAGACCCTGAAGGAATATTAGTTAGTGTAACGGGCGGAGGAGTTTGTGGATCTGACCTACACATATGGCGCGGTGAAATAAACATGCATAATTTCATACTGGGTCATGAATTAGTAGGCCGTGTTCATTCTTTAGGGAAAAATGTTTCCACTGACTTTCTTCAAAAACCACTCAAAGAAGGCGATAGAGTTATATTTTCATACTGGACACCTTGCCACCGTTGTTATCAGTGTATTCGAGGTGAATACACCGATTGCCTCTATAATTTCCAGGGTTTTAAATCTGTTGAAGAATATCCGTATTGCCATGGCGGTTTTGCAGATTATTATTATCTTCAACCAGGCACGTTTGTATTCAAAGTAGAATCAGATTTATCTGATGAAGTTCTTACGTCAGTTAACTGCGCGGCAGGTACTGTTATGGAGGGAATTGAAAGATCGAACATTCAAGGTGGCGACGCTGTTGTGTTCCAAGGAGCAGGTGGACTAGGAATGTATGGAATGACGTATGCCAGGGAGAGGGGTGCAGGAGTAATAATCGCAATTGATGGCCAACAGCCTAGGTTAGATTTAGCACTGCAATGTGGTGCAGACTACGCTATAAATATTAATGAATTCCCGAATCCGGAAGACAGGGTTGCAAAAGTAAAAGAATTAGTTGGTGGTGGCAGAACAGGTGCAGATACAGTTGTAGAGGTTGTAGGTTACCCGGGCGTGGTTCCAGAAGGACTCGATATGCTAAGGCCTGGTGGTAAATACATAGAAATAGGATGTATATGGCCCAATGCTATGGCTACAATAGATATGGAAAAAGTGCTTCATGGCATAAGGCATATTGTTCCAGTGTCCTTCTACAGGCCTCAATTACTGCCGACAGCAATAGAAATGTTAGAACGCACTAAAGATAAATATCCTTTAACTAAGCTAATGTCACATACTTTTAGTTTAGAAGATATAAATAAGGCATTCGAAGCATCAGAGTGGTCAGGTGAAGACCGCAAAACTGCTGTTACAAGAGCAGTCATAAAACCATAGAAATATTTTGTTAATGCAGGTTATGCTGTCGCCTCTATAAACACGGTAATGCATAACCTGTATTGATGCATCAATGTTAAAAAGCGAATGCGGTTTTGGGATTATTAACGAGCAAGTTGTTAATATCTGAATCGCTAAATCCAGAACTTTTAAACCGATGTATTATATTGTCTAATATGTGGGAAAAGCCTTTACCGCCATACCTATGATACTGCCATTTCTGGCATACATCTTGAGCAATTAAGATTTTATCCCCAAAGCCCATTTCTATAATTTGACCTATGTTTTGTATTCTCTCTTGATCATTTCCAAACTTTGCAGAAGGCATGATTAACTCTAAGGACGTATCCTCCCATCCAAACACATCCAATTCAATAT
The DNA here is from genome assembly GCA_022447925.1 of SAR202 cluster bacterium. Lineage (GTDB taxonomy): Bacteria > Chloroflexota > Dehalococcoidia > Lucifugimonadales > UBA2962 > UBA2962. The sequence continues at coordinate 40,314 of JAKUTS010000002.1, forward strand.
AGCAGCCGGCTTTTAACAAATTCAGTACATCGTACTGATCGGAGTAATGATCACAATGACCAAATATTACCTTGTTACAGTCAGCTCCAGCTGTTTGAATTACATCGAGTATTTTATCTTTTGCCTCACGGGGACCCACCGGATGAAGAGTCATAGCGGCTCCAGTATTTTTCTGGGCAATTGCAGCAGCTTCAAGAGATTTTAATTCGTTTGGATGAAGAGGCCATGAACAGCCAATTTCGCCTATAACTCCCGGCTTGATTCCTGTATCTTTTACACCATTCTCGATCTCATTTTTTATTTCTTCAGCAATCGATTCAACACTTTTATCATTCATATCTTCGGGGTGAGATTGCCAAACGTAATAACCTGATCCCATAACAATATTTATCCCAGTTGCCCTTGATATTCGGGCCAGACCTAATGGGTCTCTACCAATCAAACCTCCGCTTGTTGTGTCTACAAAACTCTGTCCACCAGCCAGCTTAAACTCATACGCTTCTTCTATAGCTGCATCTTCATCAAGTAATGTCATGTTTTCTAAACTGTATTGAAATCTCTCAGGCAAATTGCCTAAGTTATCCATTTTAATGAGTGTATTTCTATAAGTACGATCACTGGCTGCTTCTGCTTGTTGCACATAACAAGTTATATCCAGTAGTAAATGCTCATGAGCCATGGTTATACCCAAGTTTTCAGGGTTAACTGGTCCTAGTACAGTCTGTATTAAGCCAACTGGTGTTTTAGTCATAATCTTAAAAATTTATGGGGTTGTCCATTTAAATTTAATGAACAACCCCAATATTTAGCTTTTTGTAGTTTTAGTCAGTACAGGCAATTGTCGGTTCAACAATAGCTGGACATACCAGATCGCCGCCTTGATCCTGCGCGCGGTATGGTGTTCCTCGCATCTCTCTTACAACGCTTTGAACAGGATGCCTTATGCCGTCAAAAGGCTCGAATTCTCCGCCTAACCACGTTCTCCAGTCACTAGCGTCGTAGTCATATTCCCAGTAGTAAAAAACTGCAGTCTTATAGTCCCTATTGGGGTTATATTTTTCTACAAACTCCATAAGGCTATCCAATCTTTTGAGAGGAATATTCATTTTACGAAAAGCCTTTGCAAAACCCGGAGCTGTCTCTGCTAAATTATCGGCAGTGGTCTTATTAAATTCATTACCGTCAGCATCTGTATACAAAGTTCCATAATCAGTAATTCCTGTACCAGATATGGATCCTGCGGTAATCGCTATATGAACCTTGCCGGGCAAATCGTTACCCTCAGCATCTTTCCCCACCGCCATTCCAGCCTTAGCGTCAGCAGCGCTCATCTTTTTTATCTCTACACCATGAGAATATCCATACTGCGCCAAATATGCTGCTATTTGTGTGGTATATTTCTGAAGATCGGTTCCATCAGAAATTTCAGCAAAAACTATTGTAGCGCCTAGAGAATCGTCATCTCCGCCGCAAGCAACAGCCGCAAACAATAGTATCGCCATTAAAGGCAAAATAAATTTCATAACACCTGGAAAACTTCGTTTCATATAAATTTAGTCCCTCCTGTCCGGAATAGCTTGTATCATATCACTCCACATCCTTAAATCTGCAAATAAACTGAGCATTTAGCCTAAAGAGAACTTTGAATTAACTGAATTTTGTGAATATACATCAGTTTTTATAAATGACCTCGCAATATCGATAACTCTCTTAAAATTAGTATCCATATAATGAGTCAGATTTTCTTCTGCATCTTTATGTCTATTTTTTTTAATCAAATTATAACTTTCTTCAGCCAATCCATACGCAGTTGAAAAAAATTCACACTGCAAAATATCGAATTTCTCCCGTAACTGAACTATAGTTTCATTGTCATCAGTTTTTAAAGATTGATTTAAATAATAAAAAATCCACCATGCACTATCTTGAGATGATTTCTTGTCACCAAAAGAGAGCGATTTGTTAAACATTCCTTCTATGAATGTTGGGAAAAAAATTCCAGTACATGGAGAATACATACTTGTCCAATAAATTGGCAGGCGTGTCTCATTAGAACAGAGCTCAGCTATTAAACTGGCTGCAGTATTCGATCCTTTTGACACAGAGTCCGAATGCATGCATATACCGTAACCTGACTCAATTGCTTCAATTTTGTTTTTAGATTCAAATTCTTGGCCAGAGTGATCTGACAAAATAGAAATCATCTTAGCTATATTGATTTTTCCCGAGTGATAATCGAGTAATGAGCATGACCTTAACTCTCTCTGATCAGCGCTATAGCTAAACTTGGTATCTTCTTTAAAAAAGTCTCTGAAATCTAATCGGTCATTTCCATTATCGCAGGCTGATTTATTAGCTAAACGTAATGCATTTTCAGAAATTAGATCCCAATTATTGCTAATCGAATATGTATTACTAATTCCCTGTGACTTTTGAACTTTTCGAGCAGCCCACTCATGCCCCGCAGTCTCCAAAACATATGCTTCATTAGGGTCAGCAATAATAAACCCGTTATCGTATGTCCTATAACCATCGGGGTGGTCAAACTTGCCCTGACCAAAATTTTCAATCACCGATGTCATGGCATCTAAGGCTTGACGCGCGTTACTTCCTCTTTCCAAGCCTATCCTAACTAAATCCATGCCCGTCAGAGTCGGTTTTTCTGGTCTTAATCTAGACTGCAAAGCCTCATTGCCGATTACCACTTGATGCTCATTAAAGCCATGTTCATACCCCCAACACCAATAAGGTCTTGACCCCACATGCTTATAACTTACTTCGGTTTCAGGAACCGATAGAAATTCCAATTTATTTATGGTGTTTGGGCCGTGAGTCTTTCGGTCATGTTTTACTAACGGCTGAGTTTCTGTCGGAGGTCTATCAGAATTTTTTGCAAAAATTGTGTTCCCGGATGTGGTATCACCTGGTGTAGCAATTAATGTATCACAGCCGTCTAAACTCATTTACTGATCTCACTCCGAATTTTCGATGCAGCACTTACTAGTGCATTCAACTTCGGTACAGACATGTACCTAGGAGACCAACCAAATCCACAATCGGGATTCACGTAAAGCTTATCGGCTGGAACATATTTTAAAACTTCTCTAATTCTCTCCACAACATCATCTGAAGATTCAGGATGAAAGGACTTCACATCTACCACACCTGCCCCAATTTCCCTTCCATCTCTCCATTCAGCAAACTTTTCTACCTCATACATTTCTCTAGCTGCAAATTCAACAACAAATTGATCAGCTTTGGCGTCAAGTATTTCAGGAAAATAATCTGAATAATGTCTCTTAAATCTAGCTCTGCCATATCTGTTGCCAAAGCAGATATGATAGGCCAATTTAGCATCGACACCTGCGGTTGCCAGATTAAACAGTCTGGCCATATCCTTACCGCCTAGATTCCCCCGAGCTGGCTCATCGATTTGAATATAATCTGCTCCAGCTTTAACCAAATCTTTTAATTCTGCATTTATAACTTCAGCAAATTGTTCAGCTACTGCTACCGGACCATCATAAGCATCACCTGGTCCAATTCTGGACCCAAATGTTAGTGGGCCTGCACATGTGACTTTGGTAAGCAGATTAGTATTTTCTTTCAAATAGGTAAATTCACTTACTATTCCTAAACCGCCTGGGGCAGTTATTTCTCCAACCGCCTTATATCGCTGTTGTTGATCATAACCCCATGGCCCACCGATTCTGCCGATCGGTAAAGGAACGATATTTTCTATCTTGGCATAATAACTATCAACATACCCATCAAGCCTTCTAGATTCTCCATCGGTAATAATATCTAATCCAGCTCTTGTCTGATCTAATATAGCTACATCTACTGCGTCTGTAAGCAATTCACTCAAATCAGTCTCTCCCCACTTACCCTCAGCATGCAGGTCCTTACAATTATGCCACCAAGATGGTTTAGGATGAGAGCCTACAACTGTAGCAGGGATGAGTAGTTTATTTTCCATATTTAACATTCCTTAAGTTAAGCGCCGACATGATTTATTAACCCTCCGGCTAGTAAGATTTCTCTTTGCCGATCAGTCACGTCTAATTTACAACTAATTTGCTGTCCATTAGTTATATCTATTACGTTTATGTGTGTGTCATTATTTTTCAGTAAATGTGTAATATTGGCAATCTCAAGTTTATTACCAATTGTGAACTCACCGTAATCAAGTTCATCAGTAAATGTAATGGGTAGTACTCCATAATTTATGAGGTTGTCTTTATGTATCCTAGCAAACGATTTTGCTATCACTGCTTGAACACCAAGGTAGGAAGGGCACAAAGCCGCATGTTCTCTAGAACTTCCCTGTCCATAATTATGTCCGGCAACTATAAACCCTTTACCTGCCTTTTTTGCACGACTCAAGAATTCTGAGTCAATATACGAAAATACATGTTCAGATATCGCAGGTATATTCGATCGCAAAGCTAATGTAACTGTGCCAGCAGGCAAAATATGGTCGGTGGAAATATTATCCTTTAATCTAATTAATACCTCTCCTGACAAATTACTTTCTATGGGATCTTTCTTTGGAATCGGCTTTATATTTGGTCCTCTTCTTATCTGAACCGACGAAGGATCACCAGCTGGGGGTATAATTGCCAAATCATCAGTTATATATTTTTCTGGAGTTGCGATATATCTGCTGCCGTCTCCTAAAAATTCTCTTGGATCAACAATTTCACCTTTTAATGCTGTTACAGCACAAACAATAGGGGAAGTTAAATATACACCGTTATGCAAACCTCCAGACCTTCCAGGAAAGTTTCTATTAAAAGAGCGAACAGACACTGCGCCATGTCGGGGAACCTGACCTATACCAGCACAAGGACCACAAGCTGACTCAAGCAACCGAACTCCAGCTGCGACAATATCTGCTAACGCTCCGTTTGCAGATATCATTTGCAGAACCTGTCGGGATCCTGGGCTCAAAGACATAGCAACATTTGGGTGAACTATTCGGCCTTTCAGTACATTCGCGACTTCCATTAAATCTGAATAGGACGAATTGGTACAACTACCTATAGCTACTTGGTCGACTTTAGTTCCTGCAACTTCGGAAACAGGCACAACTAGGTCAGGGCTGTCTGGGCAAGATATCAACGGTTCAAGCGAAGATAGATCTATAGTCAATTTCTCATCATAATGGGCATCTTTATCAGCAGATAAAGGAGTGTATTTATTGCCGCGACCCTGTTTTTCGAGGTACGTCTTAGTAATCTCGTCACTCGGGAAAATAGTTGTAGTTGCACCTAGCTCAGCACCCATGTTCGATATTGTTGACCGCTCTGGTACTGTCAGTGTTTTAACTCCAGATCCGTAGTATTCAAATATCTTACCAATACCTCCTCTAACGGTTAGCCTTCTAAGCATTTCCAATATCACGTCTTTAGCGGTTACTCCGAATTTAAGCGATCCAGTTAGCTCTACTCCAACAATTCGTGGCATCCTAAAAAAATAGGGTCCTCCAGCCATTGCCACAGCTACATCCAGGCCTCCGGATCCGATAGCCAAAGCCCCTAAACCACCACAGGTAGGTGTGTGACTATCTGTTCCTAATAGACTTGTCCCGGGTGCCGCAAATCTTTCTAGATGTACTTGGTGGCAAATACCATTACCTGGCCTCGAAAAATATATACCATATTTAGCGGCAACATCTTGTAAATATGAATGATCGTCAGCATTGCGAAAGTCTGCTTGTAACATATTATGGTCAATATAACTAACTGATAGGTCTGTTTTAACTCGATCCACCCCAGTTGCTTCAAATTGCAAATAAGATAGAGTACCCGTAGCATCCTGGGACAATGTTTGATCCACCTTTATTGAGATCTCAGAATTCTCTTCGAGATTCCCAGAAACTAAGTGGTCACTAATCAGTTTTGTAGCTAAATTTAATTTCATTTTTAATTCATCTGAAGTTTTGAGGCTGGGACAATAACATTGCCTTCCATTATAGTTCGCGAAGTTCGAAAAATTGTTGCCGTATTAACTAACCATTCACCTCTTGCTTCCGCCACCTCTGCGCCCACTTTCATTACTCCTCCTGGGTGTCCGATAGTTAATTCCTCTAATTTAACATTACGAACAATATTCGAAACCAAAGTTCCTTTTACATGTGCCGCCACTGCCGTTGCCATCGATACTGATACTGGAAATGTACGATGGACTTGCCCCATTGAGATTGCTATCGCTCTCAAGTTTATATCTTTAGAATTTACTTTTTGTTTGTTCCTCGCGATATAGTCGCTTGTTGAACTAATTAAAACGATTTTCGGTAAAGCCGGCGACTCAGCATGAGCCTTTTCCACATTGGTGGCTAGCCCAAGTATCACAGCTACTTCACAACGTATGGCTTCAAGAATATTTTTTGTTTCTAAATCCGTATCTAAATCCTCCAACTTACTACTCATCCTATGATTTAAATCTTCAGTTAAAACAAAAATTGTCGGGATTCCAACATCAACTACTGAAACCGAATAATTTCCATGTGAGATTGTTGTAATATCATCGATCAACTTTTTAGTTGGCATTATGCCTTTGCCTAGTGAGCCCCCTGGATCATTAAACTTTAGAGCTATTTTTGACGCTGTGCCAGGAACCCCATCAATTGCAAAATTACCGACTGGTAATGGTCCTTCATCCGATACCGGAACGCTGCACAAAAAAGTTTTCCCTGTATTCGTAGCCAATACACTTACTTCTGTAACTGGTTTAGTTAACTCGACTAATCCTTGATTGATAGCGAATGGACCGACTGCAGAAGAAATATTTCCACATGTTCCACTCCAATCAACAAAAGAGGTCTCTATATCCACTTGCGCAAAATTGAATTCGACATCAATGCCAGGCTTGCTGGATGGAGATATGATTGCAGCTTTACTTAGAGAGGAAAAGCCTCCACCTAAGCCATCTACCTGTCTTCCGCTATTATCTGGGCTCCCTAAAACAGTTAGCAATATAGAGTCTATTTGAGTTTTAGAAAAATGTTCTAAATCAGTCGCCTGGAATAGCACCGCTCTACTGGTACCACCTCTTACAAATACTGCTGGTATCTTCAAAAGTTCATCCATGGTTAATATGTGTTCCAATCACGGTTTGTGGATTTTTAATCCACTTTTGCCAGTATACTTGGCCCTTGGTCGAATCAATCTGTTTTTGCCATACTGCTCCAGAATATGAGCAGACCAACCAGCAATGCGAGCACTAGTGACCACATTAGTCATAAGAATCACAGGGAAGCCGATATGAGATAAAAGCGGTGCAGCATAATAATCTACATTCGGAATAATACTTTTTAAACTCGCCATTTGTTTTTCAGCTTCTAAAGCAATATCAAACCAGTGACTGTCATTTCTCGAATTAGCTAAGTCTAATGTCATACGTTTTAAGACATGTGCTCTAGGATCTCCTGCTCTATAGACTCTATGCCCAAATCCAGGCAATTTACGTTTTTGTGCTAATGCGTCTTTTACATAATTCTCCGCGTTTTCGGCCGAGCCAATCTCTTTAAGCATATTCATTGACCCATCTATGGCTCCTCCATGTAAAGGACCTTTTATAGCGCTTATCCCAGCAACTACAGATGAGTAAATATCAGATTCAGTCCCCATAACAACTCGGCAAGCAAATGTAGAGGCGTTTATTTCATGTTCAGCATAAATAACTAGTACAGCATCGAATGCATTCAGGGTTTTCTCATCAGCGACTTCACCAGTTACCATATAGTAATAATTAGACGAGTGACTTAATGATAAATCAGGTTGTAAAGGAGTCTCGCCAACATTTATCCTTGCTTGCGCGGCAACGATAGTTGGAATCTTAGCAATTAAAGACTTAAGTTTTATTAAGACCGAGTTTTGATCGTTTAAACCTGATTCGGAATCAATACATCCCAACATAGATACTGCAGTTCTTAAAACCGACATTGGCTCAGAACTTTTAGGGACGGAGGACAAAAATGCCAAAACCGATTTTGGCACCTGTCTCAGAGATTTAAGTTCTGCATCAAAATCCGTTAATTGATTAGAACTTGGTAGTTCACCAAAAAGTAGAAGATATGACATTTGTTCAAAAGTAAGATTACCCACAATATCGTTAATATCGTATCCTCTGACAACTAACTCAGGAACAGTGCCATCAATATGAGAAATTGTGGATTCAAATGCAACGACTCCTTCTAATCCCTCACGAACTTCATTATCTTTTTGAGCCATTTGTTTTCCTTAGCAAAGCAATAAACCATACTAATTGTACTTGTAATTTTTTAGTTGGAGTACGCTATTGCAGATTCTCCGCCATCTAGTGCTATAACTTGTCCAGTCATCCAATCGGAAGCTGAGCTTGCCAAATAAACAGCTAGCAATCCCAAATCTCTAGCATCAGTTAATCGTTTTAATGGAAGCGTATCAACTCTTGACTGGGTCATCTCTTCAGTTTTAAATATCCTATTGGTCATTTCTGTTTTAAACCAACCTGGACTAATGGCATTAACATTCAAGCCGTATTGTGACCACTCCAATGCCAGAACTTTCGTTAGCATTTGTAGGGCAGCTTTACTAGGCGCATAAGCTGATTCATAAGCAAAAGCCAAGTTAGAGCTCGTTGAAGTAATATTAATAATCTTCCCGTTTCCTCTATCTATCATTTGTGGCGCAACTGCTCGACACATGTAAAGGCTACCATTTAAATTCGTGCTCATGACATTTTGAAGCACTTCATCGGTCATTCCACAATTCTGAGGCCAATGAAAAATGTCTTTATAATCTTGTTTTTGATCCGGTAAAGGAGCTAAAGGGCCTACAGCTACTTGCCCTGCATTGTTAACAAGAATATCAATACAGCCCAATTTATCTGTGGCCTCCTTGACAGCTTCTTCTACTTGTTCAGAGTCTGAAATATCACATGCAATCCCAATTGAATTTCCTTCCAAGGAATCAATTTCCTCACAAACTTCGTCGAGTTGGGATTTCGTTCTAGATAGGATAGCAACATCGGCACCTGCTTCTGCAAATACTTTAGCAATTGCTCTGCCAATACCGCGACCTGCTCCAGTGATAACTGCTTTTTTGCCTTTTATAGAAAAATCCTTCAAAGACATATTTCACCTCATATTAAAGATTATTTGAGATTAAAAACAGTATGGGACCGCGAAGACTTTTGCACAAGTTTTCTGGCGACCCCGACCGGATTTGAACCGGCGATCTCTGCCTTGACAGGGCAGTATGTTAAACCGCTACACCACGGGGCCACGAAAGGTTTTAATAATAACAGATTTTACAAAACAATTTAATGTCATATGTTGAATTTTATAGGCATCGTATTCTGCTAGAATCGATCTATGTCAAACAATCAACCCGTTGATCCTGAAATTCGCCTTAGACATCTCACTGTAGAAGAAGCATTATATCGTTTAGATAAGTACCTAGACTCCGCTTTTATGCAAGCGATCAAAGAAGTACGAATAATCCATGGAAAAGGATCTGGGAAATTATCTAAAGCAGTATGGGGATTATTGGAAAATCATCCGCTAGTTTTTAGCTTTCGTTTCGCCAATCGTGGGTATGGAGAACACGGCGTTACCGTCGCAGAGCTTGAAAAACGCCATCCTTAAGTATTATATGTTTTGAGGCGATTATTGAACAATTTCGTATTCACTCACTAAACATTCCCAATCCTGATTCTCTTCCATATATATACCAAAATCTTCGGGTGAAATTGTGGATATGTCATATGAAATATAAGCATGCCCGTCATGGAGAATCACAGAAGGTCTACCACCTTGGGCAAATGAACCCATTTCAAGTTCTGTCACATTTATATCAGCTATTGAATTCCATTCCTCATCAAACACTGCTAGATGAATATCATGCTCCGGTCCAATTTTTTTAACTACATTTTCCATAGCTATATATGAGACAAAGAAAAGCTTTAGCTCTGGATCATATACAGTTCCCATAGGCCAGTTACCCCACTGCACCAAAACCTTCGAGCCTAAATAATTCCAATCTTCATCATATTGCATGACTATCAACTCTCCAAAGAATGCCCTTGAAGTAACTAAATTATAAATCCCATCCACAAAAACCATCGAGGTGGCATTTAGATGAGGCGTGTCAGATAAAACACGACTTTCCACAAACTCTAATTCTTCAGTAAAAAACCGGTGGCTTGTTGCTTCTCCCTTATAAGGGTCTATCTCTCTTTGGTTAACAGGAGATTCTGCGTCAGCAACATATAAACCAGCCACGTCTAGAATTCCATTAACATGTGCAAGCATAAAGTCATTATTAGGCTCCTTATTTGGATCCCGTAAAATTTTGGTTTCGCCAAGGAGAGTCCATGTGATTGGGTCATACTTCTTAAGAGCCCATATATCTTTTCCACCTTCAGTAAGAAAATAATACGTGTTATCAATCATTAGTGAAGCAGTATCGTTACCACGCTCTTCAAAAAGGCCAACTTCCCCAGTGAATTCCAAGTCAGTTGTGTACCATTTGTAACCATACCCATGAGTTCCATATTTCGTAGATAATCCTCCGAATGTGACCAGAAACTTATCAGCTACGGGAACATAATTTATCCGACAAAAAGCACCTATAATGTCTAAGTTTTCATCTGGAGTCACTTCCACTTGTCTTATTAGCTTAAGTATCTCAGGTTTAGAAGTCATGTTCGAGTCAGGCATAGGAGTTGGATTGACTTCCAATGATTTGCTGGTCCCAACCTTTGGAAGATCTGAAGTAGGCTTAATTGAATATATATTTTTGCCGCCATTATTATTTAAAAACAACCGTAATGAGCCATCAGTCAAAATTATTGAACCGGGGTCTTGTATATCTCTAAGAATCAATTCTCGCCCATTAGAATCTTGAACAATAACTTGATAATACTCATCTGACCAATTAATACCATCTTGAGAAATCGCCATTACCAGAAAATCATTTTCAGTATCTGGATTCCGTCCATAAACTAAATTCTCGGGCATTTTGGCAAACAGATAGTAAGTCTCATTAATCTTTACCATTGTAGAGTCATGACCGGCGCTAATAGCTATCTCTTTTCTCTTCCATTTCAAGCCATCAGCTGAAGTTGCTCTAATGATATTGCGCTGGCCTGTGTAATAAATCACGTATTCACCATCAATAATATGAACATCTGCACTAGAGGCAAAATCATTAATATTTTTTGGATCCTCATAAAATTTATCTAATTTAGTCCAGGAAAGTCCGTCATCTGACACAGCAAAAGCTATTCTGTGCATCTTTTGCTCTACGCCTTTTTTATTTAATCCTATAAATCGGCCTGTATACGCCATATAGTATTTCCAGTTAATTGCTTGAAACACTTCTGGCTCTCCAGCCTCATAATCAACACTAGACTCTGATCCATGTATTATGCGAATACCTGGCTCAACCTCCCATTTAATAGCATCGTTTGAGATAAGACTAATGATGTTTACTCCGTCTATATCTTTTGACTTACCATCAGCTCTGGCTTGGATATATAAGCGGTATCGTCCATCTTCTAGCTGAATCAAACTAGGCCCAACGATGCTAGCTTGACCTAGTTTTTCAGCAGAAGCAACATCTGGGACATCTATTTGAAACTTAACTTTGCCTACGATACTTGGTTTAGATATCTGCTTTTCAGGAACAGGGGTGAATGTTGGTTTAATCACAGGAGTTGGCTTGGCCTGGGAGGTAGATGCCTGATCTGGGTTAGCTGTAGGCGTAGTACTTACTGTCACTGTGGATTTAGGCTTTGGGGTTACATTATCTATAATCTCAACACCCTCTGATTCAAAAGAATTTTCCCCAGATTCCATAGGCGGTTCTGAGGCACACGAAACAATAAAAATTATTAATACAAGCGAAAATAACGCTATGAAATATGAATGTTTAAGTGACATGTTTTAGATTATAAGGCAGTTTCAAACAAGATAATATTACAAATATGATTTGCAATGAATGCAATAATGAAACTACGCAGGAATCTAAGTTCTGTCAAAATTGCGGAATAGAAATTGATTTAAATAATACAACTAATGTTTTTTCAAACAGAAGATACGATGTAGATTCGATACGAGTAATTGCCTTGATGTTATTGATTCTGTACCACACCGCAGTTTCATTTCAGCCATGGGCAACCGATATACTTTTCATCGAAAACAAACAATATTTAGAACCTTTTTGGCATTTCGCAATGAATTTGATAAATATATGGCGAATCCCTATATTGTTCCTTGTTTCAGGTATGGGCCTTAGATTCGCAATGGAACGTCGTGAGTGGGCAGCATTACTCTCCGATCGCGCACTACGAATTGTATTGCCATTGGTTTTTGGAACACTTTGTGTTGTTCCGATTTATATTTACATATTTAATCAATATTACGGTAAGGACCATTTCTATGGTTCACATCCCGGCCACTTGTGGTTCTTAGCAAATATCTTTTTTTATGTTTTGATATTTATTTATGTATTTAATTTTTTAAAAAAACATCCAGAAAACAAATTCTACATATGTTTAAAAAAAGTAATATCAAAGCCTTTTGGAATCATTCCATTATTTGCGTCACTGATAGTCCTAGAGTCAGTTGTAGTTAATCCAGAGATATTCCCTGCATTTGCATTCTCGCTTCACGGCCTTTTGCTAGGTCTAGTGTGTTTCTTTAACGGTTTTGTACTGGTTTCTCTTAAGCGAAAGTTCTGGAACGCAGTACAAGAGGTAAAGTGGGTAACTTTACTTTTAGCGGTATGTCTGTATGGATTTAGGGTTTATAACTACGATTCTGAATTGATAGCATCTAGGGTAGTTGTTAACTTGTTAACTGGTTTTGAATCAGCAAATTGGATGCTAGCAGCCTTAGGCCTTGGAGCCACATTCCTAAACAAGCCATCCAAGTTATTAAGTTATATGAGCTCGGCTGTATATCCGGTTTATATCGTTCATATGCCAATACAATTTTTCTTTTGCAGCATCATCTTCCCTTTATCTATTACGGCCTCTTTCAAACTTATTATTGTATTGACTTGTACATACGCTGGAAGTTTCCTTGTATACGAAATTGTTAAGAGAATTAAATGGATTAGATTGTTATTTGGTATGAAAAATGAATTGATCAAAAATATGAAGTCTGGGAGTTAATGCCCTTTTAGAACCATTAGTAATCGCTTGCGAAGAAGAAAATAGATACGAGTTTATGGTTATGATTAACCCATTATTTGTCATTGGAGGAACCGGTTCGCCTGTAAATCCTATTGCTTTGTTTTAAATGTTAAACTGTAGCCAATGTCGCGATTTGCTCAATTAACTATAATTTTTACGATAGTAACTGGAATTTTGTTTGTGTTTGCATGCGGAGATAGTAGCCCAGCAAAAGAGTCAGTTAGTTCAGAATCTTCTAACAAATCATCTTCAGTAAGTGACAATGAAGGTGCCTTACTAGCTTCTATGATCGAGAAAAGACAAGATTTTGAATCAGTCGTTCTCTCAGATGGAAAAACCCTCTCAATCGGTGGCCGAGGGGTTGGTGAAAGATCAGGAGTTAGCGCCACAGACACTACAGAAGTATATGATCCTGATGCAGATAAATGGACATTATCTGGGCGTATGAGTGATATAAGGTCTGTGACAAGCGCAGTTGAATTAGACGATGGCACTGTACTACTCGCCGGTGGCGCTGCAAGTCAAAGAACTAGTACTTCTCTTACTGAGATTTGGGATCCAGCTACAGGTGAATGGACTATCGTTGCTGACATGAACCAAGCTAGAGAAAAGTTTGGCTTAATTAAACTGGCAACTGGCAAAGTAATCGCTATCGGTGGATCCGATAGTGAAGGACAGCATAGCGCTACAGCTGAAATCTATGATCCTCCTACAGATACCTGGACATTAATAGATCCTATGGGTGAACCTCGGATTTGGCATACAACAACATTGTTAAATGATGGACGTATTTTGGTAACGGGTGGCGGTAATCCTGATGGTCCATTCAAAAAGAGCGCTGAAATCTTTGATCCAGCTACTGAAAAATGGCAATATGCAGGTGAAATGAGTGTCTCCAGATCTCAGCATACCGCAACATTAATGGCCGATGGACGTGTCTTGGTTGTGGGCGGCAGAGGTAAAAGAGCAACGTCTGAAATATATGACCCTGTAACAAATACTTGGGGCTCAGTTACAGATACAACGGTTCCAAGAGCTGAGCATATTGCAATAGCAAACGCAGACGGATCTGTATTAGTTGCAGGAGGTACAGGTAACCTGCAAACAATGGAATTGTACGATCCAATCTCAAATAGCTGGACAGAAGTAGGCCAAATGGCATTAAGCAGATATCGAATGCATGCTTATAAAAGAGATGATAACTCCATAATGATAGTCGGCGGACAGGGACTCGAAACTGTTCTGGCTGAAACTGAAGTGATTAATGTAACTCTTTCTAATCGGACTCAAGCTGAGTTAGATGCTAACGCAGAGTCAGCAAGAGCTGGAGTTACGGAAGTTGCTCTTAATGCAACCCCAACTCCATTACCTACTGCTACCCCACTACCTGAACGCCAATCTGTAGGCTCAGAAGGTATGGAATTTGACTTCCCTGAAGCTATTGAATCAGATCCATCTGACACTACAATTACGCCCCTAGGTAATCCCGTTAGATTAGCTATTGGCCAAACTGTAATTAGCCCTAACCCTGACTCCGGAATGGCAGGCAGGTTCGAGGCTGTCGTATCTGATGACAGAGAAAGCGGCGGTACTGCTGTCGTCACAATTTTCATTAGAATGGGATTCTTCGATCAAGGCGGTGTGGATTTGACTTTAGAGGCAGATGGACAACCAGCTGCTAAGAAATTAGGAAGACTATGGATCGGAGTCGTAGATTTAGAGTATGACTCAGATAATAATCCAATCGCTACAGTCGTAGTCTTTAAACCTTAATTTCTAAGTGTCTAATCAAGTAAAGAAAGCAGATTAAGGACCCTATAAATGGATAGCATTCGCGTTGGATTTATAGGGTTCGGGGCCTGGACTCAGAAAGCATACGTTCCGGCCTTGAAAGGAAACAATAAAGTTGAACTTATTGCTGTGGCTGCTCGTAGCGAAGAAAGCCATTCTATAGCCAGAACTATGCTTGGTGATTCAATCAAAAGCTACACTGATTATAAAAAGCTTTTGGGAGATCCGAATATTGATGCTGTTATGATCGGTACTCCTCCAAATTTAAGCTCCTCTGCTACATTGTCCGCAATTAAAGCAGGCAAACATACCTTTATAGAGCCACCGCTTGATGACTCAAGCTCGACTAGAAATTTATTTAAACTTGTCTACAAAAGCGGAAAGGTTTTTCACGTTGATACAGAAATTAGATACTTGCCTATAATTAAGTCGATAAGGAATATAACTCTAAACGCAGACTTTGGATCTATAAATAAAGTCACAATAAACCTGGAGAATAATTGGGCTAATGAATGGAAGCTAGATAAATCAGGATTACACGATATGGTTGCTGGACTAAGTCCTTGGTATATTGATCCTATAGACTTTATGTTTAGAAGAACCCCAGACAATATTCATGTCGTTGGTGCAGACAATCAGGTGGGTCAAGTTAAACTAGAATATTCTGGCAATTGTGAAGGACTGTGGAATTTTAATTTACATGGCAATAATGAGTTGTCATTAAACTTATCCATCCATGGCACAAATGGATTAATACTAGCTGACTTAATTAGTGGTAATTATAGCTGGACTATTGGCTCTGACTCTGGTTCTGCAAACTCTCAGTGCCAGGAACCTATATTAGGGTTTGTAGGCATGCGAGAAAGTGTAAATGTTTTTCTTGAAACAATTCTTGGAAATACAATGACTCTATCTGGTCCAGAAGTATACACTCGAATTCACAAACTGGTTCAAGGACTTAAGGCAAGTCAATCTCTGTCTGGTCCAGTCAAGATAAAACAATAGAAATCAAAAAAGCGGAGCCAACGGGCGGACTCGAACCGCCGGCCTGCTGTTTACGAAACAGCTGCTCTGCCGCCTGAGCTACGTTGGCTTGGTCACCAAATCACATATTAATAAGTCAACCTTAATTAAAAAATGATAGTCCAGAAATTCGAGCTAGAGATTTGCCTGCAATTTCTCTGGTTTCATCGGTAAACTCCTAAGTCTCACACCAACGGCATCATTTATAGCATTGGCTATTGCAGCCAAAGGGGATGAAATGCTAGCTTCTCCTACTCCTTTTACTCCATACGGATGATTAGGGTTTGGAACTTCAACTAACACCGTATCAATTTCAGGTAAATCTAAACTGATTGGCATTCTGTAATCGAGCAAAGAGTTATTTCTCATAATCCCTTTATCGTCAAAAAAGTATTCTTCATTAAGAGCCCATCCAATCCCTTGCGCAATCCCGCCCTGAATTTGCCCTTCAACGTAACTTGGGTGAATCGCATATCCAACATCTTGGAATGCAGTAAGTTTAATTAAATCAACTTTCCCGGTTTCTGAATCAATTTGAACATCTGCGATTAATGCTGAATATGAGCCAGTACTACCTCCAGGGTTTACGTTTGCTTTACCGATTATAGGTTCTCCTGTTTCATTTATTTGAGAAGCTATCTCTTTAAACGTCATTTTGAGTTCCGAATCTGATGTATGACGCACATGACCTGAAGAATATTCTATTTCAGACACATCTTTATCCCATATAACAGCTGCTCTTTTTATTATTTGATTCTTTATATCAATTGCCGCCTCATGAGCAGCCCAACCAGATTTATAAGCTACACCACTACCTCCAGTGACGGAAGTGAATCCTATAGAATCAGTATCACCAACCTGAGGTATTACATCTTGGGCAGTTAAACCAAGAACTTCAGCCATAATCTGTGCGATTGCAGTTCTACTGCCACCAATATCTATAGATCCCTCTACCAAAGATATAGTTCCATCAGGCAGTACGCTAGCAACCAAACTAGCAGGGCCAGAATTATTTCTGCAAAAACCTAGACTTACTCCTCTACCCATATTAAGTCCATCCTTTTTTGACTGGTAATGAGGATGGGATTTCACTTGTTTCAAAGTCTCAATAACCCCAATGCTTCCATTCATCACACCATCCGCTCTTCTATCTCCTTCTTTTGCAGCATTTATTAACCTCAGCTCTATCGGATCTATACCCATAGAAGATGCTGCTTGATCCATTAAGGACTCTGTTGCAAATGCAGCAATAGGGGCTCCTGGAGCCCTATATGGAGCTACTTTTGGCTTATTTACAGCAATGTCCAAACAATCTATTTTCACGTTCTCTACTTTGTATGGGGCAAAAATAGCAGCTGCGGCAGCTGTTATGGGAGATGGAGGGAAAGCCCCAGACTCAAACGCTACATAAGCATAGGCTGCAGTGATGTGATGTTTAGAATCAAAGCCCAGTTTCATCCTAATCAAACTTCCCGAAGTTGGGCCAGTAGACTCAAAAACCTCTGATCTTGTCATAGTCAATTTCACAGGCCTACCACTTTTCTTGGATAAAACAGCTGCTAAAGGTTCAAGATAAGCTGGTAACTTGCCCCCAAAACCACCTCCGATTTCCATCGGAATAACATTGATATCAGATATTGGAATTCCAAGGATCCTACCTAACTGATCACGAATACCAAAGTGGCCTTGGCTTGAACACCAAACTGTTAATTTGCCATCTTCGGACCATGATGCAGTTCCATTTTGAGGTTCAATATATCCTTGATGTACAGTGCTAGTTTTAAACTCCTCTTCAAAAATATCTACTGCCTGATCAAATCCTTGATCGATATCACCTAACTCGTAGAGCTCATGCCCTAATACATTAGGCTGCGTATAATCACTTGAGCCGAGGGAATACGGCTTAACGTTTTCATGTAATACAGGAGCTGATTTCAATATCGCATTTTCAACATCAAACACCCCAGGCAATATTTCATAATCAACTATGATTAATTTTAACGCGTCTTGGGCTGCAGAGCTGTTAATTGCTGCTATTGCGGCAACTGGATGCCCCTTATACAGAACCTTCCCTCTTGCCATCACGTTTTCAGAATAATTCTGAGCCGGGAACAGGGTCTCTACATTAGGTCCGGGCACTAAATCTTCAGCAGTCATTACGGCTAAAACATCTGGATTAGAAGTAACTGCACTTGTATCGATGGATTTAATTACAGCATGCGGATGAGGGCTTCTAAGAACAGCTCCATAAAGCATTCCGGGTAAATTTATGTCAGCACCAAATTTTGCTCTGCCCGTTACTTTATCAACACCATCATGCCTAATGGGGCGTTTCCCAACGACCTTATATTTTGAACTTTTATCCATGTAATGATTCCCTTAAAAATTTATTCTCTACAGATTTAATCTATACTACGCCAGTTGCGGCCGACAATTTCATACCGTTTGTGCAATTCTTCCACATATTCTGAAGAAATAGGTAATTGATTATTAACCATGTCGATGTTTGATTTCACATGTTTAGGATTTCGGCTTCCGACTATGGCTGTATGTACCTGGGGATGATGCAAAACAAATCCAAGAGCGGCTAAAATATGATTATCTGGTTCGGTCTTTATCGGACCTATACTTTGCATTTTTTCTGCTCTAACCCTAAGACTTTTAGCAACTGAATCTTCATAATGGTCAGATTTCTTGAATGTGCGACCCCACATCCCATTTCCGATTGGTCTTTTAGCTATTACTCCCATTCCGGATTTCGAGGCTTCATCTAATATGTCAACTAGACCTCTCTGATCCATTATGTTAAAAGCGGTTTGTATAGTATCGAAAAGACCACTTTTAATTGCCCACATTGCTTCTTCATTTTCCTGACTATATCCAATATATCGAGTTTTACCATCACGCTTTGCATCAAGAAACACCTGTACGATGTCATCAGGCGGCTGGCCAAAAATATCATATGCATGTATTTGCAGCAAATCAACGTAATCAGTCTTAAGCCGTTTCAAGCTCCTATCAATACTTTGCTTTATCGTATTAACACTCCATCTCATACCATCAGTTCCATATGATGGGTGTCCAGCTTTAGTCGCAAGCACGAATTCGTCGCGCCTGTGCGATAATGATTCTCCAATAATATCTTCACTCATGCCATAACATTCAGCGGTATCAAAAAAGTTTATACCACCATCTAGAGCTGTATTTAACAGATCGTAAGCTTGATCTTTATCGTTTTCAGTCAGTTGTAGCCCAATCTCTACTAAACCTACTCCTAACCTACTAACCTTAAGATCAGTTTTACCTAGTTGTACTATTTCCATTGATTCTCACTCCTGATCAAAATCTAAGTCACTCATACTGGGATGAATTCTTCATCAATGCAGCTTGGCTCAGATTCTAAATGTTTCATTACTTCACTAAAAGATTTTTTCTCTGGGCTATTTCCATTCGATACACGATCATCTTTACTTTCGAATACAGCTATCCCTTCCTCAGTTTCATTATCTGGCTTCATCAAAAACCGGCAATCATTCCATCGGGAATTCCAATATCCATTGCCTTTAACACACGTTCTTCATGTCCCAGCTTAACTTTTAATCTAAATATTGGCCGTACATAATGCAACTCCTAAAGTTAGTTTGTGAAAATGTTCAAATCTCCTATATATTAAAACAAACCTCAAATATGCTTGCTTAGTCTTTGTTATAGAGTAATACTGAATGTACTGCAATATAAAGGCAGCTTAATACAGGTGAATTAGTGGAATTTCAAGAAATTTTTACCGACTTAATTGCATGGGAGTCATTAATCGCAGTTGCAATATTTGCTGCGTTTTTGATTGGTGCTTTTATTCTCCAGCTAATCATTAAAACCACAGCAAATCATATTGGAAAGAAATCACCGAACCATATAGTTCCGGAAATGCTAAAAGCTGCTCGTGGCCCTGCTCTTCTTTTTGCAATAATACTTGGTTTATATCTTTCAATCTTATCTTTACCTATTGAAGGCATTGAATGGCGGCAGGGAATCACTAAAGCATGGACTATTGGAGTTGTAATATCACTTGTGCAAGCTGCTGTCAGTGGAACTAGATTCTTTATAAATTGGTATTTAAAAGTTGTAGCGCCTAAAACTACCACTCCATTAGACGACAAGTTGCTGCCTCAAATCAGGCGTATTGTTCTAATAATTCTATATGCAGTAGGCCTGTTGATTATATTGGATACTTTAGGAGTCTCGATCAGTCCACTGCTCGGAGGTTTAGGTATTACCGGCCTAGCGGTTGCTTTAGCTCTGCAACCGACTTTAGGTAACTTTTTTGCCGGCACATATGTCACAGCTGATGGAGCTATAAATATTGGCGATTTTATAGAATTGAATGGAGGACCCGCAGGCAATGTGATCGAAGTTGGTTGGAGAAGCACTAAAATACGAACTATATATAACAACCTTGTAGTTATACCTAACTCAGTACTAGCGGATACTATAGTAACAAATTACCAATCTCCTAATGATGCAATGAGTGTAATAGTTGGATGCGGTGTAAGTTACGACAGCGATTTATCACAAGTAGAATCTATAGCTTTGGAAACAGCAAGCTCCGTTGTCTCTTCCAGCTCATATGCAGCTGATTTCGATCCAATTGTAAACTTTAAAAGTTTTGGGGATTCCAATATTGATTTCTATATATTTGCTCGCGCCAAAGATCGTGGTGCATCATTTAAGCTAACTAGTGAACTTATTAAAGCGATTCATGCCGAATTTACCAAACAAAGTATTGAAATAAATTACCCTGTAAGAAAGTTGATTTATGAGTCCTTGGATCATTTACCGGAAATACCAACGGCAAAGCCTTGACCCAATAGCCTTTAAGCTAATCCCAATATCTTGTCACCGCCCTGAATCTGCTGGCCAGTTGCCACATATATTTCATCAACAATACCTGCCCATTCCGCGCGAAGAGTTTGCTGCATCTTCATAGCTTCTAAAACACATACCTCGTCTCCAGGCACAACTTGATCTCCCTCTTTCACAGCAATGGATATAATCATCCCTGGCATCGGAGCCGTAAAGTCTTTAATTGGTCCAGGCGCACTAACCTTTTTGGGAGGTTCAGGTGCTTTTACACTATCTGACTTTAATTCATCTTGTTTAGAGTTTTTGACTTCAGTTGTCGATTCAATGGCTATTGGCGGGTCTTCATCTCCGAGTGTAACAGAAACATTATGTCCGTCCACGACCATTTCAATCGGATCAGCATTTATGTCTTTAACTTCAACAGAATAAGACTTGCCATCTATTGTTATTTTTATTTTACGTGCCATAAATACATCTACCCAATTAAACTAAGAAATACTCCAGCAACAACCGCTGAGCCAATTACACCCGCAACATTTGGTCCTAAAGCATGGTGTAATAAAAAGTTATTTGGATTCTCCTGTTGTCCCATATGATGAGAAATTCTAGCAGCCATTGGTACCGCAGACACACCAGCAGAACCTATTAAAGGATTAATCTTATCTTTCAGAAACAAATTCATGAATTTTGCAAATAATATTCCACCTGTGGTCCCAGCTGCAAATGCAACTAACCCCAGTACTAGTATGAGAACTGTTTCCAGTTTAAATACCAAATCGGCCTGCAACTGTGTTCCTACTGTAAGCATTAACAAAATTGTCGCAATATTTAATAATTCATTTGATGCCGCACTAGTTAATCTTGGTACAACTCCACTTTCCTTAAAAAGGTTACCAACAATCAACATTGATATTAAAGGAGCAGCTCGAGGTACAACTAACAAAATTATTATTAGAGCAATAATTGGGAATATCATTTTTTCAGTTTTTGATACCTCTCTTACAGGCTTCATCACAATAGATCGTTCTTTTTTTGTTGTTAAAAGTTTCATTATTGGAGGTTGTATGAATGGAACTGCAGCCATATATGTATATGCAATTACTGCTGTTATGCCTAATATATCTGGAGCAAGGTTCGCTGACAAAAAGATAGTTGTTGGACCGTCAGCTCCTCCGATAATTCCAATTGATGCTGCTTCTCCGAGTGAAAATGTGTCCGCTGCAACAAAGTTCAATCCCAATGCTCCCCAGAAAGCTACAAATATCCCAATTTGCGCGGCTGCTCCCAGCAATAATGTTTTCGGATTTGAAATCAGTGGTCCAAAGTCGGTTAGTGCTCCAATTCCAAGAAAGATTACTGGCGGAAGAATGTTCCAAAACGAAAGTCCATAATGAAATATGACTCCAAATATACCAGCGCCTTGTGTACCACCTGCATCCGACGGTGAAATCGCAACGCCAGTTAAGGGTAGATTAACGATTAATATTCCTAGACCAATTGGTAGCAGTTCATAGGGTTCCCACTGTTTGGTTATGGCTAGGAATACAAGCACTAGGCCGACCGCGAGCATAATCGCATCGCGCCAATCGATATTTAAAAGGCCTGTTGACTCTAAAAAACTTATTAATTCACTCAATTTGAGTGGCCTTGTTGGTAATCTTGTGAAGATTTTAAAATGCTTGCAGCTATTACTGCTGCCATCGCACGGTTCTTGTCAACTTCGTCTGGACCTTTTGCCTCGCTTTTTTTGATCGTACGGTTTGCAAGTTTTATTGACACCCATCCCATCAAAAACGATGAAACCATTAAAATAATCAAAAGACATAAAGTGGTACCTGCACCTATAGCAGTAGTAATTAGAGATTGATTAATAAGTGTCTCTGAAATAGTGCATTTACTCCTGAATCTAAAATTGCTAATATTCCGACGCCCAGCCACGATAAATCAAAGTGAAGTTTCATCATTAATGAAGTAAAGTCGATTTTACACCAGTAATATAAACAGTATCCAGTTATTACCTGCCATATTATGTCAGATTTATAGTGGTATAAATCTGGCACAGGCAGTTAATCAGCAATATAATTTGTTAACTAAGTAGGAGATAGCACTACAAGTTATGGTTAAAACTAAAGTTGATTTCAACAGTGATATCGGCGAAAGCTTTGGGCAATACAAGCTAGGACTAGATGGGGAAATTATTCAACATGTAAGTTCAGTTAATATTGCCTGCGGTTTTCATGCAGGCGATCCAATGTGGATGAGCAAAACCGTACGGCTTGCTGAAAAAAATGGCGTTGGGATTGGTGCTCATCCTTCTTATCCTGATCTACAGGGTTTTGGTAGAAGAAATATGAACATAGAACCGGAAGAAGTGAAAAATGACGTGATATATCAAATTGGAGCATTAACTGGTTTCACTTCAAATAAAAAACTTCAACATGTAAAACCACATGGTGCAATGTACAACAATGCAGTAAAAGATGAGAAACTTGCCGCTGCTATCTGCAGCGCAATCATTGAAGTAGACTCAAAGTTAATCTTATTAGCATTGTCTGGATCACGTTGGATATCTATAGCCAAAGAAATGGGCCTAAAAGTAGCCCAGGAAGTTTTTGCAGATCGAGCAATCAATAATGATGGAACTTTAGTGTCTCGATCAATTGATGGATCAGTTCTACATGATCCAGACCTAATAGCAGAAAGATCCTTAAAAATGATAAAACAAGGATATATTACTTCCATAGACGGTGAAGATGTTGAAGTAGATGCTGACAGCATATGTATGCATGGAGACAACCCTGCAGCCGTGAAAATTGCGGCGGAAGTCAAAGTGGCTCTAAAAAGTTCTGGAATTGAGATAGTTCCATTGTCAGAGCTGTTATAACAGTTATGGTTAAAAAACCCACTCTTAAGTACGCAGGTGACCAAGGATTATTAGTTGAATTTGGGGATAAAATCGACGTTAAATTAAATGATGAAGTTAGAAACTTAACTTTTCAACTGGATCAAAGCAAAGAAGAATGGATTATTGATTTAGTACCTTCTTATAAATCATTGCTGGTCATATTCAATCCGACACTTGCAACAAGGAAGTATATTGAAAACTACATCTTGGAACTTGCGATAGATTTGGGGGAAACATCTGAATCGACTGATCGCGTAATAAAAATACCAACATTATATGGGGCAGATTTCGGGATGGATTTAGAATTTGTAGCTTCAAACTCTAATTTAACTACAAAAGAAGTTATATCCCTTCATTCAGAACCAAACTATAGAGTTTATATGATAGGTTTCGCTCCGGGTTTCCCTTATCTAGGTGGTCTTAACAAAAAACTGTCCACTCCGAGACTAGATACTCCTAGAATCAAGATCCCATCTGGCTCAGTTGGCATCGCTGAATCACAGACCGGTATATATCCAAATGATAGTCCTGGAGGATGGCAGCTAATTGGCCGTACACCTTTAAGCCTATTCGATACCAATAGAGAACAACCGTCACTACTAGTTGCTGGTGACTACATTAAATTCGAACCATTAGAAAGTCTAGAAGAATACTCTGATATCAAGACTGATATCGAATCAAATAATTACAAGCTTGAAATTAATCAGTTAGATAATCGAGAAAATAGCCAGTCAGATCGTCATGAATGAAAAATCGATAACTATATTAGAGCCAGGTTTACTATCTAGCATACAGGACACGGGAAGATATGGATTCCAGAGATATGGTGTGCCGGTATCAGGAGCAATGGACAACTTCGCTTTGCGTGCAGCCAACGTATTGGTAGGCAATAAAATGAATGCTGCATGTATAGAAATGACGGTACTTGGCCCTTCGATAAAATTTAACTATCCATCCTTAATTTCGATCACCGGAGGGGATTTATCTATAAAACTAGATGGGCAAAAAGTTGATCGTTGGTCTGCCATTCAGGTTGAAACAGGCTCTATATTAACGTCTGATGGAATTCAAGATGGAATGCGGGCTTACCTGGCAATCAACGGAGGTATTAATGTACCCATTATTATGGGTAGTCGATCCACATATATTCCAGCAGGTTTTGGAGGATATAAAGGCAGACCATTAATGGGAGGAGATACATTGCTGGTCGGTGAGCCTAATCCAACGACAAAGCACGAAGAGAGAACTCTCCCTGAAGATTTAGAGCCAGTACATTATGGACATTCACACATCATAAGAGTTGTATTAGGTCCACAAAATACCAATTTTACTTCTGCCGCTGTAAACACCTTTTTCGACAGTAGATATATCGTATCTAACAATTGCGACAGAGCTGGCTATCGGCTTAATGGGCCAACCCTGCAACATGAAACAAGCGCAGACATCATCTCGGATGGAACCCAAATTGGAAGCATCCAGGTACCCGCAGATGGTAATCCAATTATATTAATGTCAGACAGAGGCCCAACAGGTGGTTATGCAAAAATAGGCACGGTAATCTCCACAGACTTAGGCTTGATTGCTCAGTCACGCCCAGAAGACAACCTAGTTTTCAGACAAGTAAGTGTTAAAGAAGCTGAGGCCGCTTTCTTTGAACAAGAATCTATCCTTTATTCCATAGATCCAACTCTATTTAAAAATGCTTCAAATAAAGTTAAATCCGCCCTGTCAGAAACCAGTTCTTCGCTATCACCATACATATACGAAGACTTAAAGAAAGTCCAAAGGAATGCAACAGTCAAAATAAAAGGCAAAACTTTCACTTTTGGCATTTCGATTGAGAGCAATTAGACCAATTGGAATTGCTACATGATTTAGCCCAGTGGATTCTTAGTTTTGCTGACAGTCCATGGGCGCTAGTAATACTGGCAATTTCATCTTTTACAGAATCTATTTTTAACCCTATCCCTCCGGATGCATTACTTATCGCTATAAGCTTGCTAAAAACGCAACATTCAATATGGTTTGCCACCCTAGTTATTTTGACATCAGTATCTGGGGCATTAGTTGGGCATTTTATTGGCAAAAAGTTTGGAAGACCGATCCTGCAAATGACATTTAAAGGTAATCGTCTGATTTCAGATAATATGATTACAAAAGCTGATCAATTATTTGATAGATATGGAGTTTGGGCAGTTCTGATAGCAGCATTCAGTCCTATTCCATACAAACTCATTGCAATCGGAGCAGGCGTATTAAATTTTGATCGGAAAGTCTTTTTTATTGCATCGTTAATCGGCAGAACCTGCAGGTTCATGTTAATAGGGATTTTTATCTTCTTTTTTGGGGAACAAATCAATCAATTTATTAATGATTACCTGGGATTAATTACATGGATAGCTACAGGTTGTTTATTAACATTAATTGTTTGCTTAATTGCTTACCGAGTGTTTATATTTAAACGAACAAGAAAATGATGGGTATTATTAAAGTAAAAGGAGTGACCATTGAGTACTAATTCAATCCCTACAGAACAGGAAGTAATTAAATGGATGAGCGAATTGAGCAATTGGAAAAGATGGGGCAAAGATGATCAGATTGGAGCACTTAACTTAATAACACCTGAATTGATAAAGCAGTCTGCCTCACTAGTAACTGATGGGGTTTCTGTAAGCTGTGCCAGACCGCTAGACAACAACATTGACGCCGAAGTATACCGGCCTACACAAAGATTAATGTTAGAAAGCGGAGAAGGGTGGCAGTTCCATGAAAAAAATACTGACTTTGAAATCCAAGCTGCCTTAGAACATTTATCAATGGTTTACCACGGATACCACATCACCCATATTGATTCGCCTGCTCATTTCTTTTGGAATGGCAAAATGTACAATGACAGACCATCTTATCTAGTAACAACAAACAAGGGAGCTACGGTAAATTCAGTTGATACAGCTAAAGATGGAATAGTAGGTCGCGGAATACTTGTGGATGTTCCGTTAATTAAAGGTATCGATTGGCTAGACAGACATGAAGGTGTAATGCCACTAGACATACTGGAAGCGGAAAAACAATGTGGATTTGAAATAAAGTCCGGAGATATTCTCTTTATACGAACAGGACAGTTAAGAAGAACATTGACTGAAGGTCCATTTAGCCCTCCAGATGATGGATCTACAGCATGTCAGGCCGCATGTCTGCCTATATTTAGAGAACGCGATATATCAGTTCTAGGAACTGACACATCAAATGATCTGATACCCAGTGGATATAAGACTGTAACCAACCCAATCCACCAAATTGGTCTAGTTCAAATGGGAATGTGGATAATTGATAATGCAAACCTTGAAGAACTCAGCCACACTTGCAAAGAAAAAGATCGTTGGGAATTTATGATAAATATTGGGCCATTAAGAATTGTTGGTGGAACAGGTAGTCCAGTTAATCCTATCGCGTTATTTTAGTTTTACTGAGCTGCTAAGCCACCATCGACCAACAATTCAGTACCAGTAACGTAACGAGAGTCGTCAGAAGCTAAATATAGAATCGCATAAGCCACTTCACTAGGAGAGCCTAATCTTCCTAAAAGTATTCGTGATTCTGATAATGCCCTACCTTCGGGATTAGAAATATTCTGAGAAATCATGTCAGTTTCTATCGGGCCAGGAACGACGGCATTTACTCTTATTCCATATTTGGCATTTTGAATAGATGCATGCCTGGTTAACGATAATAATGCAGCTTTCGAAGCGCCGTAGGCCCCACCTCTCCAACTTCCCACCAATGCAGTGGTCGAAGAAACATTAATTATTGAACCTGATTTATTTGATCTCATTGAATCTATCACTGCTTTTGTTCCCAAAAAGGCACCTTTTAAATTTACAGACATTAGTCTATCCCAATCATCCGGATTCTCCTCTTGGATCGATTCAGTTCGGTAAATACCTGCGTTGTTAACCAACACGTCAATTGTTTTAAACCTATCTATTGATATTTCAACCAATGAAGTCCAGTCGGATTCGGAAGATACATCTAAGTTAACGAAGAAAGCTGATCCACCTGCTAGTGATATATCATTTGCAAGCTTAGAGCCCTTCTCTTCATTAGTATCAGAAACTACTATTTTCGCTCTTTCAGTAGCAAATAACCGGCACTGAGCTTCTCCAATACCGCCAGCGGCTCCAGTTACAATTACTACCTTATTTAAAAGCCTCATAGCTATGTCGGTCCTCCATATCCGAAGAAAATCCTAAATGGCAATTTTGTACATCAAACAAAAAACTCATATCTATCGTTTAAATCATAATTTATATTAACTTTGTACGACACAATTATAATCCCTAATTCTGTTCCTAATTTGTCTGTCATTTTGTTTTTTGTTGACAGAACGCCTGTTCTGTTCTAAAATTGTTCTAAATTCAGCAGGAATCTAGTTTTGTATTATAACAACACGAGCCAATTACAATTGCCAGGTATAAGTAATGTTAAGTATGAGGATGTGTGTCCAAAAACAGTACTTCCAGGACAAAAAGTGGTCTACGTCGGTAGGATCGATGGTGGACCAGGATATGGTTCTATAGGAAGTGTAATTGAAACAAGAAACAAAAAGGCAGTAGTAGAAATAAAACCGTTTACCGGTTATGAGCCTAAAATATGGTACATTCCATATTACCTATTGGGCTGTCCAAAAAACGCAGCCTAAAGCTTATATACAAATGGAATAGCCTTAATTTATGTTGTTTAAACTTATTCAATCACATGGATAAGATATGTTTTAAGATTCTGTGAATCTTTAAGGCTTTCCATAAACCTATCCTTATCGGTTTGAAATAAACTCTAGCTCTGCTTAATAAATTATTTAATTACTGCAATTACCGCCACGTATTCCGAAGGGTCGATTGTTTCTCCTTCAACCGGGTGAGGCTCGAGTGAGATGAATACAGCAGAGTACTTACTCACTTTTTTAACGGTCGGACCATCTTGTCCCTCTTCAATAGTCATAACTAATTCACCTAAGGGTGTCACATTAGATGCTAATTCTGTCCTGATAACCATCTTGCCTGGGACTGGGCAGTCAGACCCAATTGGACATCTCGAATCCTCTAAAACTTCAGCGAAAAGCACTGTAAGGCCTCCGGGTAAAGTAGGGCTTGCAATTTTTTGGCCGACTTTAAGTGCAACAGGAGTAAACAAGGGTCTTTCGGTAGTTCGGCCCTCATCAGCAATAACTGTTTCCAGGAAAGTAATTTGCTGTTGAGCAGCAGGCTCCTCTTCTGTTTCGCCTTGGGATATCATATTACCCTCTTCATCAAAATAAGCATCTGATGAGTCAGCAATGGAATGTACACTTGATGTTGTGTCGCCAGATTGTTCGTTCGTTGTCTGTTCAGCAACACTAGACTCTACATCAGTTGTTTCAGCGACTTTACTTTCAGGTTCCGATACAGAATCACCGCAACCAACTAAAACAACAGCTAATAATAAACCCACCATGAAAAAACCGATTGATTTGTGCTTCATATTTACCCCAGTAGAATTTAGGATTTTAATTCCTATAAATCACATTGATATTGCCACAGGTTAGCTACTTATTGCAAATATTTACATCTTTTAAAAAGATAAAACCGAATCACTTGAGGTAAATGGTCAACGGAGTGGAAAATAAGAACTGTTTATTGCTAGATATAGTGCTGCTATAGTTTTAGAGTCCTTAATCTCACCATTAGCAACCATAGACTCAACCTCAGCAAACGAATACTTGCAAGTTGTTATTAATTCGTCAGGATCAGGTTCAAGCTTACTGTCGTATAGATCCAGAGCTAGAAAAGCGTGTAAATACTCAGTTAAAAACCCTGGTGCTGACCAAAAGCCACCTAAGTTGATAAGTTTTGAAGAAGCTAAACCTGTTTCTTCTCTCAGCTCTCGCTGCGCGGAATCTCTGGGAGATTCACCTTCATCAAGTCCTCCTGCTGGAAATTCTAGAACCTGAGCATTAACTGGGTAACGATATTGACTCACCATAATTAGATTACCCTTAGAATCAACTGGCACTATAACTACAGCTGGAGAATGGGCAACTATTTCACGAGTTGCTTTTTTGCCATTAGGCAAAATAACGCTATCTATCTTTACGTCAATAATTTGGCCACTAAAAATCTTTTCTGAATCGATCTTATACTCGACATCATGGGTTTTTGAATCACTGTGTTTCAAATTGCCTAAGACCTGTCTACAATTCCTAAGCGAGAAGTTAATGTGGAATAAAAGGATTCTCTAGGTCCAAATCTAACGAAGCTTGCCTTACATGCACTTCGATTAATTAAAACATAATCACCAGGTTTTAGTGACTGATCTATAGCAAATCCGTCTCCACTTATAAATGCTTGTGCCTCATTTAGTATATTTAGCCGTATGTTTGACTCACCAGCCAAAACCAGACCTGTATCAAGACACATATGGCCGGCAATAGGTAATAAGACCATACTTGTGGATTTGGGCGTAATGATAGGCCCACCGGCTGCCATTGCATATCCCGTGCTTCCAGTAGCAGTAGAGACTAATACCCCATCAGCTCGGTATGTAGTCAACTTTGCACTATCGACTATTGCCTCCAAATGCAGCAGTCGAGCATTTTGGCCTCGACTTATAACGATTTCATTTAATGCAAATGTCTCGGCATATTTTTCATCATTTTTGTGAAAAACAGCCGCATCAATCATTGTTCGCTCATCTATCCAATGATCTGAATCACCATCGATATAGTTTTTTATTCCTACAGAAGCTGATTCGACCTCCAATTCTGACATAAAACCAACTCTTCCAAGGTTTATGCTGAGCATAGGTATTTTATAGAACGCTAATACCCTAAGGGTCCTTAATATAGTACCGTCGCCACCTAAAACAATTATTAAGGAGGTGCAATTGAATTCCTGTTCTTTTTCAACTAACTTTTCAGCAGAACTAGACCAAGAGCTACCAGAAAGCTCAAGCTCTTTAATTAAAGAATTACATAGGTTAATTGCCTCAGGAACCTGAGGATTATATACAAATCCGATCTGCTGTATTGAGGAGTTCATATCACTTAAGCCTATAACTTGTTTCAACTTATCCTATTATTTTATAACTTCAATTAGTTACTTAGACTAATAAGAATTCTACAGCAACGCGGGCAGCTTTGATTACAGGAGTAGGATATAAACCAAACACTACAACAGCAAGAACAGTTACAGTTAAAGCTAACGAGGTCAATGGGTCCACTTTAACAGGCACATTTTCCAGAGGGTCAGAAAGGTACATAACTTTGATAACTCTAAAATAATAATATGCCGAAATCACGCTGCTTACTGTTCCAGCAAGAACGAGCCACCACAAACCTCCATTCAACGCACTAGTGAACACATTTAGCTTGGCCATAAACCCAACCGTGGGGGGTATTCCAGTTAATGATACTAAGGCAATGGCAAGGCATAGCGCCAAAGCAGGAGCACGTCTTCCCAAACCAGCTAAATCCTCTATCGAATCGCTGCCTGTCTTATTTGATATTGCTATCACTGCAACAAATGCAGCGAGATTAGTTGCAGCATAACCAATTAAATAAAACACTACACCGGCGGGACCCTCAAAAGTGAAATTTTCCATTCTGCTCGAAACAACTGTAAGACCCATCATCATATAGCCGGCATGGGCAATTGTGCTGTACGCAAGCAATCTTTTCATCTTTTTCTGAGCTATAGCTACAAAGTTACCAATGGCCATTGATAATACCGCCATAATGGCGAATATCATGCTCCATTCAATCGAAAGGTTCTCGGAAGCAAATGACCCATAGAATACTCGTAGTATCACTGCAAATCCTGCAGCTTTACTTGCGACAGAAAGAAAAGCGGTTATTGGCGTTGGTGCACCTTGGTAAACATCTGGGACCCACATATGAAAAGGCACACTTGATATCTTAAAACCAAAACCAGCTACAATTAAAATTACTCCCAATAAGAGTCCATAATTACCAAAAGCCATCGTTGAACCTGATTCATTCTGCCTATTTATTTCTTCAATAGACTTGAATATCTCTGCAACATCTGTGGTACCAGTCAGTCCATATACCCAAACCATTCCGTACAATAACAAAGCAGAGCTTATAGCACTTAAAATTAAAAATTTAATCCCTGCTTCTGATGATAATTTATTGCCTGAAATAGCAATCAAAGCAGCCATAGGCAAAGCTGTAAGTTCCAACGAGATGTAAATAGTTATCAGTTCTCGGGTAGATGCTAACAACATCATTCCGACTGTAGCAAAAATTAACAGGCTAAAGTATTCTATTTTTGTTTTCTGAAAGCGATGAACGTAGCTAACAGAGCTAATCATTACTATCGAAAGAATGCCTAAGAATAAAAATTTAAACAGCAATGTGAACTTGTCTACGACTAGCGTATCAAAAATCCCAATTGCCTGATTATTCGAATTTAAATCATCTGATATCCCAATACCATTCCATAGCAATACAGAAAAGACTATTGGGATTCCTAAACCCAAGACAAGCGTAGATTGAACCAAAAATCTGTTCTTAATAAAAACATCTAACACTACAATAATCAAAGCTAAACCAGCTAAACTGATTTCCGGTGACAGTAAATATATGTCCTGTAAAGTCAATGTTTTTACCTGCTTAAAATTTCTGGTGAGGAATTAACCGCAGTCACTATGGGTTCTACACTCATCTTAAATAAATCTGTCAAAAACGCTGGGTATATCCCGAAAACAAGGATCGCAGCCACGAGCATAACTATAGGTATAAGTTCCAATTTACTTGCGTCAGTTAATTTTTCCCATCTATTATTCATATCCCCAAATAACGTTCTCTGAGTCATCCACAGAATATAACCAGCAGTAATAACAACACCAAAAACAGCTAATGCAGTAGGCCAGGCCCAAACAGGAAAAGCTCCTAAGAAAACCAAAATCTCTGCTGCAAATCCACTTGTTCCCGGCAAACCTAATGATGCTAAACCAGCTATCAAAAATGCTACACCGATTATAGGCATGCGGTTTGACAATCCTCCTAAATCTGGAATATATCTAGTGTGGGTGCGATCATAAATCATGCCAACCGTTAAAAACATCAACCCCGTAATGGTCCCATGTGTAAACATCTGCATTGACGCCCCAGTTAAACCAACCGCAGCGGCGTCCGTACCTTTCGATGCTATTGCGGACAGTCCAATCAATACATACCCCATATGACTAATAGAGCTGAAAGCAACCAACCGTTTTAAGTCCGTTTGACGTACCGTTACCACTGCTCCATATAATACGTTTATCACTCCTGCGGCTACTAAAAGCCAAGCCAGATCAGACATCACGTCCGGCATAATCGATGCTGTGACTCTAATCATTCCATATCCACCCATCTTTAATAGAACCCCTGCTAACAATACACTGACTGCGGTCGGGGCATCGGTATGTGCATCAGGCAACCAAGTATGTAAAGGCCAAACCGGTAATTTAACTGCAAATCCAACAAAAAGGAGTCCAAATATGGCTCCTGCAGGGATAATAAGTTTAATTCCTCCCTGAACTAATTCAGGTAGAGAGGTCATGTCAAAAGTGCCTGCTGAAATATACAAGGCCAAAATGCCAACCAACATGAAAGCACTTCCAAGGAAAGTAAAGATTATAAACTTCATAGCCGAGTAATCTTTTCTACCAGTACCCCAAGTTGATATTAGGAAAAACATTGGGATTAATTCCAGTTCCCAGAATAAAAAGAACATTATGAAATCTAAGGCGGTAAAAACCCCAAAAACGGCTCCCTGCAAGATGAGAATCCAAATGAAATATTGTTTGACACGATTCGTTATTCCCATTGAAGCGAGTATTGCAACCATACCTAATATCCCAGTTAATAAAACCATAGGTACACTCAGTCCATCCACTCCCAAGAAGTATTCCACTCTAAATGTATCTATTGGAATCCAACTGTTAAATCGGTCAATTAATTGAAATCCGGCTTCTCCTTTGTTGTACGCAATGAATACAGTAATACTTAAAATTAATTCAACAAGCCCTCCGAAACCTGCCATCAACCTGACGTGATTATCATTCCTGGCAAAAATTAGAATTACTAGGGCAAATAGAAATGGCAAGAAAACTAAAGCTGTCAGCAAGCCATTAAATCCAGTATTTTGAGTTAATCCATCCAATTAAACATCACCTAAATATAAGATAAATCCCAAATAGTAATAGAACACCAAATGTTGTCACCACTCCATAACCTTGCAATTGACCCGTTTGAATTTGAGCAATCAACCTGCCTATATTCCTGCCAACTCTATCAATAGTTCGAACGACTCCATCAATAAAACTTTTATCCATAGCATCTAAGTATGCGGCGAATCGAGAGTAAAACACATGCCTGGTGATGACATCTTCATAAAACTCATCAAAGTAATATTTTGAGGCCAGTAATTTATAAACTGCATTAGTCTTATTTTGGAGACCATCGAAAACTCTGACTTTGGAAACATACATTAGATATGCGAGCAATATTCCTGAAACAGCTACTAAGCTGGCTATTACGGCCAGTATCTTGTTGAAAGCCAATACCTTCTCGTGGCCATCTCCCACATGAATGAAATCTGCAAACCAATGTATTGGTATAGAACCGATATTTGTTAAAGGATTTACTAACCAACCTACTGTTACAGTTGCAAGAGCTAGAAGTATTAATGGGACTATCATTACCGTTGGCGATTCATGGGGAGTAGTGTTCTCTGACACGTCCATACTTGGGTCAGACTTAGCTCCACCTTTATACTTCCCTTCGAATGTCATAAATATAGCCCTAAACATATAAAATGCGGTCAAAAAGGCGGCAATAATGGCAAGCCAAAAAACGACATCAGAAACAACTGATGACGAGTGCCATGCATGATTTAATATTTCATCCTTGCTCCAAAAGCCAGCCATCGGAAAAATGCCAGACAGACTCAATCCGCCTATCATCACGGCCCCATAAGTCCATGGCATTAGACGCCTCAATCCACCCATGTATCTCATATCGAAGGTTCCCCCCACTGAATGACTCACACTGCCTGCAGTCAAAAATAACAAAGCTTTAAAGAATGCATGTGTGAACAAATGGAATATCGCAGCACTGTATGCACCCACACCCAATGCCAACATCATATAGCCTAATTGACTAATCGTAGAATAAGCCAACACCCTTTTTATATCATTCTGAACCAGCCCAATTGATGCAGCGAATATCGCGGTTATACCACCAACTAAAGCGACTAACATCATGGCCTCTTTAGATGCCTCGAATAAAGGGAAAAATCGAGCTACAAGGAAGATGCCAGCTGCCACCATAGTAGCAGCATGAATCAGCGCACTTACAGGTGTAGGACCCTCCATAGCATCGGGTAACCAGGCATGTAAAGGGAATTGGGCTGATTTACCCATAGCACCCGCGAACATACCAACTGCAACCCAACCTGCAACACTGGAAGAGATTACCCCTAACGCAATAGCGTTATTAATATCTGCAACCTCGAATGGATTCAGTCCATTTGCAAGAAAACTTTCAGAATTAAAGAATAGGTATAGTATCGCTAGTAAAAATCCGAAATCTCCCAAGCGTGTCACGATAAACGCTTTTTTGGCAGCCGCAGCTGCAGCTGGCTTGTTAAACCAAAACCCTATTAATAAATATGAAGACGCACCAACAAGCTCCCAAAACACAAACATCTGAATTAGATTACTTGCTAACACCAATCCAATCATTGATGCAGTGAAAAGAGACATATACATGAAATATCGCGAGTAGCCACTATCATTTTTCATATACCCCGTTGAGTATATTTGTACAAGTAAACTAACTGAAGAAACGACTACCAACATTATTGTGGTCAACCCATCCAACATTATTCCAACATTTATTTCTATATTTTGAATTTTGACCCAATTATGTGAATCTATTTCTATCGCGTGTCCATTGTGTATAACGCTGCCTAGAGCCCAAAATGAAAGGATAGTTGAACATGAAATCGCGAAGATTGTGATATAACCCGAAAGTTTGCTCTTTTTGCCTATGAAAGGCCAAACGAAAACTCCAATGAATGCAAAAGCCAGTAAGGGGCAGAAGAAAATAAACCATGTTCCTAGCTCGTTTATCATCTACAATTTCCTCAATATTTCATCTGCAACATGTTCACGTCCTTTTGGAACCATTATCCTGTATTCAGTTCTTTCACCCCAATCAAGTATGTTGCCAATGGGAAGAATTTTCACAGGCAACCCCTCTGCCTCAATCGCTAACTTCCACATCTCAGCTGTGATTAAATTTGGTGCTTTACGATAATCAGTAAACATTAATGCTTAAGCTCTTTCGCATCACTTATAAAAACGCTTTTATAGTTTCTAACCAAGACAATAACAATAGCTAATCCAATTGCGATCTCAGCTGCAGCAATAGTTATGATAAATATCGAAAATATCTGCCCCGTTAAAATACTATCCACGATTGATGCACCGTTGCCACTAGAATAAGGAACTAGATAACGGGACATCGCAACAGCAGTTAAATTCACTGCATTGAACATCAATTCAATGCACATTAGTACCACAATGGTGTTCTTTTTAGTAAATGATCCAAATAAACCAATAAAAAACAGGATTGCTCCAATTATCAGGAACTGCTGTAAATCCATATTACCTCCTCCTCACCAAAGCTAGTGCTCCAATTACGGCTCCTAACAGAACCACAGATACCGCCTCAAATGCAAGGACATATTTTCTCATTAAAAGTTCCGCAATATTACCTAATACGCTGGTCTCAACGAACGCCGCCGTGATCTGCTCACTCGTTAAATCAGTTGAATTAACATTCCAATTAGTATTTGTGATTACAAAAATTACCCCAGCAAGTATTAATCCAGAAATCACCAAGACCGGAATAAGATATCGGTTGAAAGGACTTCCCTGCTCAACGTCCCTGGTAAGAACAACAGCAAATAATATTAATACAGCTATCGCGCCCACATACAACAAGATTTGTACCATAGCGAGAAACTCGGCCCTAAGAAGCAAAAACATCCCTGCAATACCAATAAAAGTGACAACTAAAAATAATGCTGACCTGAATACATCTTTTAAAGCTACTACTGCTATTGCTGAAACAATCGTGCTTACGGCAATAATCCAAAATACGATATCTATTATTAATGCTGTATCGTTTTCCATTATTTAATTGCCGTATTGGTTTTATTTTTATTTAAAATCAACGTTTAGCCCACTTATCTTGCTGTTGCTCTAAAGAAGGTTTTTCATGTCTTCCTGCGCTATCCCATTTAACATTTTTACCTTTATGTGGATCATAGTCCTTAGTTGACAATTGCGGCCTAAACCAAGTACTTGGTTTCTTTTTTGCGCTCACTAACCTCTTTTTATCAATCACCAAATCCTGTCTACGATATTGTCCTTCCTCAAAACCGCTACCCATATGCAAAGCATCGTATGGACAAGCTTCTACGCATAATCCGCAAAACATGCACCTTCCTATATCTATATCAAATTTATCAAGATGATATTTTTGACCTTCTTGCATCTGGTCACCACTTTCACTAGTGACTATTTCAATAATTCCAAGAGGGCAATATTTAGCACAGGACGCACAACCTGTACATCTCTGTTCATACCAGCTGAACTCTTCCCCTCGAAATCGAGGATGCTGTGGAAGACTTGCTTTGACTTCAGCCATGCCTAGTAATGCCTTAAGCACGTTAACAGGATCTTTTCTGATTAGATCTGTAACGGGAGTGGATGTAACTTTTGACAAGCCAAATAAACCAACTTTACGATCAGGATATTGAACCGTCATCATTCTTGATGGCAATACTAGATTCTTAGCCGTTACTACTAAGCCTTTTGCTAATCCCAGTCCGTACATATTAGTCAGCCTCCGCTAAATCAGTTGCGTTTTTTGCCACGTTAGTATTGGCATACATGTTCGCCAACGGTGATACTACAGGGACAGGCCTTTTCATCTTACTTTGACCCATCAAGTTAAAAATCACAATTATTGCTATTATTGTTATACCCCAGTTGACACCGGTCATTATTAATAAATCCGTTGTCGATAAACCGTCCTCTCCAGGATTAAATATAAAGACCTCTACTGCTATTACAAATAAATTGACAATTGAAAGAGGTAATAGGCCTTTCCAGGCAAGGCTCATGATTTGATCCACTCTTAATCGAGGCCAACTTGCCCTAATCCAAACAAAACCAAATAATACGACGAAAGTTTTTATAATAAACCAAACCGGTCCTGGGATGGCCCCATATCCGCGCCAACCACTTAAGAATAGCGTTGTTACTAAAGCTGCCACTATAACAGGTGCCATAAACTCAGTTAACTGTAAAAGTGCAAATTTTGCTCCGCTGTATTCAGTATGATAACCAGCACCTAATTCCGAATCTGACTCTATTAAATCGAAGGGTGTTCGGCTCATTTCAGCAGAAGCAGCAGTAACGAAAACTAAAAAGCCTAAGGGCATAACTAATATAAATGGAATATCTTGGGCTAGGACTACGTTACTCAAGCCTAGAGTCTGGGCAGCTACTGCGACAGCAACTACGCTGATACCCATAGGGATCTCGTAGCTAACCAACATGGCTACCGCCCTCATAGCACCGAACATTGCGTATTTATTCAAAGATGACCAACCAGCCATAAATACTGCCAGTGTATTCACCGAAGTGATAGCGATCACAAAAATTAGTCCAATATTAAGGCGTCCCAAGAAACTACTGCCATGTAAGGGTATTACGGCAAAAACTATCAAAGCTGGAACAAGAAATACTATAGGCGCGAGTGTAAAGACAGGTTTATCAGCGCCCTCTGGAATTGTATCTTCTTTAGTTAACAATTTAACTAAATCTGCAATTGGCTGCAGTAGTCCGAATGGACCCCACCTATTTGGACCTAATCTAGACTGAAACCTTCCTAACATCCTCCTTTCAAACCAGGTCAGCAAAGCTGTAGATATAACCAGAGCATTAATTATTACCATCGCGAGAATAAAAGAGGTTATTAAAAATACAAGCCAATCAAGGTTATCAGGCATAAATCCGTCAAAAAACCCGTAAATCCCCAGAAAGTCGAATCCACTTCTAAGAATCTCAATCTCAGTCATCTATCCACCTCCCCTACTACAATGTCTATACTCCCGAATATAACTATGAGATCAGCCATCTTCCAACCAATTAAGAGGTCTCTCAAAGTGGTTAAGTTAATAAACGACGGTGCTCTAATATGCATTCTGTAAGGAGATATTCCTCCATCACTAACTATGTAAAAACCTAATTCACCTTTTGGTGACTCAGTGCCAACATAAGTGTCGACAGCATCAGGACGAATAAAATATGGAGTTTCCGAGCGGACAGGACCAGGTTCAATTTGCTCAACACATTGTTGAACTATCCGCAAACTTTGTCGCATTTCTTGAACACGAACATAATATCTATCATAAGTGTCCCCAACAGACCCTATGGGAACATCAAAATCCAACCTGTCATACACCTCATGAGGTTCCGCTTTACGTAAATCCCACTGGACTCCAGTAGCCCGCAAAACAGGTCCAGTTATTGAAGCATCTATTGCATCTTGAGCTGATAATATTCCCATATCCCTTGTACGCGCCAAAACTACTTCGTTTTCAGTAATAAGTCCTTCGAGCTCATCTAAATACCCTGGCATTGAGTTCAAGAAATCATCGAGGCGCGGCCAAAAATCTGTGGGTGCATCTTGAAATACTCCCCCAGGCCTCATATAGCTAACTGTAATTCTAGCGCCACATAGCATCTCAAATAACTCAAGAATACGTTCACGTTCTCTGAAACAATAAATCAAAGGAGTATGAAATGCTCCAAGCTCATCAAGTAAAAAGCCCGTTGCTATTAGATGGCTAGCAATTCTTTGTAATTCTGCACTTATTACACGAAGATACATGCCTCTGTCAGGCACGTTTATACCCGCCAGTGATTCCACTGCGCGAACGTATGCTAGATTATTAGTCATTGCTGCAACATAATCAAGACGGTCAGTAAGTGTGACTATCTGCACGTAATTACGTTCTTCAGCTAATTTTTCAGTCCCTCTATGTAGATAGCCAAATACTGGTTCAACATCAACTACTTGCTCTCCGTCAAATGTCACTCTTAACCTAAAAACGCCATGCGTTGAAGGATGTTGTGGTCCAAGATTAATTGTTACGGGTTGAGTGTTAATTGACATTTTCTTTACTGCACGAATTTAATTTATTAGCCGCGTTTATCAAGAATTTATCGGTAGTCAGTTTCATCTAATAAAATCCTTACGTAAGGGGTGTCCAGGAAAACCCTCCCATAACAATATGCGTTTCATATTGGGATGATCTGAAAAATTTATTCCCATTAAATCCCATATTTCACGCTCCTGTAGCTCTGCTCCTCTCCAAATTGAAGTGATACTAGGAACGGTGATTTTGCCCCTGCCAAAACATTTAGTTTTAATAACCAAGGTCGTGTTATTGCGAAGTGATCTGAGATGGTATACCAATTCAAAATATTCAATGTAGTCGACCGCAGATATGCTATTTAAAAATTGCATATCAAATTCGGGATCATTTTTAAGGTAAGAAAGTATATCGGTTAAGTTTTCCACATCTATCCACACATCAGTATTTTGAAAAGTTACTACAGAATCAGGAAATTTTTGTTCAATTTTTGATGCAGCCTTTTCGCCTGTTACTGGAATAGACATTAAGCCCTCAATGACGGATCAGATATTGAATATCTCTTTATCTTTTCATGTAGCTGCATGATTCCATACACCAATGCATCTGGTCTTGGAGGACATCCTGGCACATAAACATCTACAGGAATAATGTGGTTTACTCCAGGAACAACACTATATGACTCATAGTATGGGCCTCCGCTGGTTGCGCAAACCCCCATTGAAATAACCCAGCGTGGTTCCGCCATTTGCTTATATACACGCTCGATAGCGGGCGCCATTTTCCATGTTACTGTACCGGCTACTATCATTAGGTCCGCTTGTCTCGGAGACGCCCTAAAGACCTCCATTCCAAATCTAGCTAAATCAAATCTAGACATTGCACTAGCCATCATCTCAAATGCACAACAGGCTAGTCCAAACGATAGCGGCCATACAGCTGATTTCCTACCCCAATTGATCAAGGCATCAACCGACGTTATGGCTAAATTTCGTTTCAAATCATCTGGAACTTCAATTAACGGTTCTTGCAAGGGAGCATTACTGGAGGCCTTCAATTGGTTTATGTAATCACCTTCTTTAGCATCCAGCTGCCATGTGGCGGCATGTAGAGGAATCTGACCTTCTTGGAGGTCGAATTCATCAGGTTGTATTCCATTTGAAATTAAGTCCATTCCAGATCACCTTTACGATAAGCATAAAGCCATCCAACTACTAATATTGCTACAAAAACAGCCATCTCAATCAAAACGAATGCTCCAAATTTAGATGACATATACCCAAATTCTGATGCCCACGGAAACAGAAATACTACTTCTACATCGAACACCACGAAAACTAATGCTATTGCATAAAACCTGCTATTAAATCCGGACCACCTTTTCGATAAGGTTTCAAAGCCACACTCGTATATAGATTTTTTTACTGCATCCGGCTTATTTGGTCGAATTCCAACAATAGACAAAGTAGTAGATACTAATAGCATACCGACAGGTATAGCTACCGCGATCAAAGCGAATATTGTTATAAGCCCGTAATGGCGAAAATAGTCGTCCAGCATAACGCCTTTTCTTAACCTTTGATATCTAGTGGGAGCGTCTGGCGACTATAGCACAATGGCAAAATTTTTGACAAGTGAAAAAAAACACAATTATCGTGTTCCTAAGTCAGATTGACACTTTCTAAAAGTCAATGCTAGCATTTTTGACTGAATCTGATTGTATTAACATCATTTGATGCGACCGTGTGACCTTAAAACTCGATGATTTGCAGACAGTGAATACATTCTAAACTTAACTATTCCCAACGATTAAAAACACAAAGACAAAGAACTTCATATGGTTGATCAATTACCATCTATATTCGATCAATATAAATCCTATATAAACTTCTACCTGAAGTCTGGATTAGATCAAAAAGCTGACTCACAACTAAGCGGCTTTAAAAATAATTTATACAATATATTAAGCTATGGTATGGGTTGGACCGATAAATCAGGTAATCCAGTAAATATACCCGGCGGGAAGCTATTAAGGCCAACGTTGTGCCTGTTCGCTACAGAGGCATCAGGAGGGAAGACTGATAAAGCAATTAAAACTGCTATCGCTCTGGAATACATTCATAACTTTTCATTATTTCATGATGACATTCAGGACCAAGACGAGATTAGGCATCACAGGCCGACGGTTTGGTTCGTTTGGGGTAAGCCTAAGGCAATTACTGCCGGAAATGTACTGAGATCAATTGCTGATGTAACTTCATCTGACTTACTCAGTTCAGATATCAAACACACTGATGCTGTAACAATAAGTAAAACGATGACGACCGGCTATCTGGAAATGATAGAGGGACAATTCCTGGATCTTTCATACGAAAGCAGACATGATATTACTGTTCAAGAATACTTGGATATGATTAGTCACAAAACAGGTGCTCTTATTCGATGTTCCATGGAGCTAGGAGCACATATCGGCTCAGGAGATAATGAAGTTATAGAATCATTCAGGGAATCTGGACGTGCTTTGGGTTATTTATTTCAAATCACTGACGACGTTTTAGGTATTTGGGGCGATAAATCAAAGACAGGAAAACCTGTAGGGCAAGACATCGCAAGGAAAAAAAATTCTCTGCCGGTGGTCCATGCACTATCTAATGCTGACAATAAACAATCATCCGTATTGAAATCTATTT
Source organism: SAR202 cluster bacterium (assembly GCA_022447925.1). Classification (GTDB taxonomy): domain Bacteria; phylum Chloroflexota; class Dehalococcoidia; order Lucifugimonadales; family UBA2962; genus UBA2962. The sequence goes on from JAKUTS010000002.1 coordinate 83,045, forward strand.
ATGGTAAAGAAGAGCTGGACAATAACGATGTGGATGCTGTACTTAATATAATGGAATCAATTGGTACTAAAAATTATATAAAGAGTTTGGCAGATAAATATTCAAAATCTGCATTGAAATCATTTTCTTCCGCAAAAATTGATAGTGAATTTGTAGCTAATTTTGAAGAGTTAGTTCAATTTTTGTCAACAAGGAACCATTAAAAAACGTGTTGAATTATGTATTCCGAGTTATTATATTGTCTAATTACGAATATACAACACTATAGTATTAACAACTTTTATAATGGTGGAATCAATAATTTGACAGTGCAGGCTGTAAAAAATACGTTGAGGATAAAATAAAATGTCTAGACCTATCGAACTAGCAGTAAGGCTTAGCTGGTATATGATTAAAAATCGTTACCTGATGGGTCGAAAAAAATACCCTTTAGTTACTATGCTCGAACCTTTAGAAGCTTGCAACTTAGCATGTGAAGGTTGCGGTAGGATTCGTGAATACGAATCGGTGATAGATCGACTAATGACAGTGGATCAATGTTTAACCGCAGTAAATGAGTCAGACGCACCTATTGTCTCTATCGCAGGTGGAGAACCCACAATGCATCCTAATATAGACGAGATCGTAGCTAAAATAATTGAACAGAAACGATTTGTATATATGTGTACAAATGCTCTACTAATGGAACGGGTAATGAAAAAGATACCACCGTCAAAATATTTCTGTTTCGTCGTCCATATGGATGGAATGGAAGAAGCTCATGATATCTCCGTATACAGGAAAGGTGTGTGGAAAATTGCTACACGTGCAATGAAAGTAGCCATAGAAAACGGATATAGAGTGACTTCAAATACCACAATTTTCAATGGTGTGGATGAACAGGATATGCTTGAAATGTTTAAAATGCTCACTGACATGGGAGTTGAGGGATGTATGGTCTCTCCTGGGTATCAATTCGACTCTGTGCCAAATCAAGATTTGTTCATATCTAGAAGAAAAGCTCGCAATGTATTTACCCGAATACTAGACCCAAAACACGGAATACGTTTCTACAATAATCCACTATATCTTGATTTTTTGAGGGGCGAGAAAGATTACAACTGTACCGCATGGTCTAATCCTACATATACTGTTTCCGGATGGCGAGAACCATGTTACTTACTAGGAGATCGACATACTGAAAACTTCAAGGAACTAATGTCGGACGACCTATGGGATAAATACGGGCCAGGAAAAGACCCAAGATGTGCAAACTGCTTGATGCACTGTGGATTTGAGTCCGCATCTATATACGATGCCATAAATAACCCAGTAGCGGCGGCTAAAATGGTTGTTGGCGGGGCAATCACTAAAAGTGGAGTTGGCGCAGGATAGTGATTGGAATTGTGGTAGCCATTAGGGAGGAGCTTACCGAGTTCTTCTCTAACAACAAATTTGTTGCTTATAAATTAGATGCCGAAGATCAACCTGTTTTCACATCTCAAATAATGCCTGAAGTAGCTGTGATAGAAAGTGGAATGGGTAAGGCAAATGCTATAAATGCTACAAATAAATTAATCGAACTCTATCACCCAAATATAATAATATCTGCAGGATTTGCTGGATCAGTTAAGCAAAACGTTAGCTCAGGCACTTCATATATATGTAACAAACTGTGGTCCATCCCTGGCTCACCAGCTTTCTGGTCAACTGACATAGCTGAAAATACTAATGTTATGGATGAAAACAGGGCTGTTAGATTAAATAAAGTTATTAATGAATTTGGTTCTCCTATAGAAACAGGTGCTTGTATGACAGTAGATCAATTTATCTACAATCATGACCTAAAAACTTGGATCGGAGAAAACTTTTCTGTTGACGTAATAGATATGGAAAGTTTTTGGGTCAATCAAACAGCCACCGAGAACAATATAGAAACCATAGTTATTAGAGTGGTATTAGATCCAATGGAGCAGAAATTACCTCCTTTCATAGTTGAGGCAGCTAATAACAAAAAGTCGCGAACAGTACTGAATGGCTTAAAGCATGTTGCAATTAATCCGGGCGACATTAAAAAGATCATCGAAATATCCATCCAAGTAAAAAAGTCTAGAAGAATTCTTACTTCTAACCTCGAATCTGTTATCGAATCGGAAAAAGAATCTGCAAGTTTAACTTCAAATACGGTTTAGTGAGTTATGGAATCGCAAGTTTCACACAAACTGAATAAGAATCTCGACTCAGCTATTAAAAAAACCCAGGATTATCTTTTCCGAGAACAATACGATGAAGGGTTTTGGTGGGGTGAACTTGAATCAAATCCGACAATGGAAGCAGAGTTTATATTGCTTCATTACTTTTTAGGAATACGTGATGAAAAAAAATTTATTAAGCTAAGCAACCATATCAAAAACCAACAGCGCGAAGATGGTACATGGGGTCAATATTATGGGGCTCCAGGAGATCTATCCACATCTGTAGAGTGCTATCTGGCTCTTAAAATCGCTGGGTATTCCGAAAATGACCAGTCAATGCTAAAAGCAAAAGATTTTATAGTTAGTAAAGGAGGGATAGAGGAAACTAGAGTATTTACAAAAATTTGGCTTTCATTAGTGGATCAGTGGAAATGGGAAGGTGTTCCAATAATGCCGGCAGAGTTGATTTTATTACCTAATTGGTCACCAATAAACATCTACGAGTTTTCAAGTTGGGCAAGATCAACAATAGTTCCATTATTAATACTTATGGACAAAAAGCCTGTGCGGCCACTGCCCAAAAACCTGAGGGTGGATGAACTTTTCTGTGATGATGTAAACAATATAGATTACTCAGTTAAATCCCCTTCTATTCAAATTGGTTGGGAAAACTTCTTTTACGCCACAGATCAAGTTTTAAGATTACTAGATAAATTACCGATTAAACCGACCAGAGATTTAGCTTTGAAAAAAAGTGAGGAATGGATACTCCAACATCAAGAGGCTGATGGAAGTTGGGGTGGAATTCAGCCTCCATGGGTTTATTCCATTATGGCCCTATATACTGCCGGTTACGGATTAGATCATCCCGTTATAGATAAAGCTTTGCAAGGATTCAAAGCATTTGAGATTGAAGATCAGTTTAGCTTGAGGGTTCAAGCTTGCGTATCGCCAATATGGGATACAGGACTGGCAATAATTTCTCTCTTAGATTCAGGGATTAAAACTGATGATGACAGAATTCAAAAAGCAGGACAATGGTTAATTAACAAGCAAATAAAAAGCGAGGGCGATTGGCAAGTTAAAGCGAACAATGTGAGGTCCGGTGGATGGGCTTTTGAGTTTGAAAATGAGCATTACCCTGATATCGATGACGCCGCTGTGGTGGCAACAGCGTTACATAAAATTGATCTAACAGACGAATATGGCGGACTAGATAAAAAATCTAAATCCATAAAAAGGTGCGTTCAATGGATTGAAGGTATGCAAAGCAAGAATGGAGGTTGGGCATCATTCGATAAAGACAATATGCGTTCTTTTATTGCTAGAATACCATTCTCGGATTTTGGAGAAACAATTGATCCACCCAGTGTAGATGTAACTGCCCATGTACTTGAACTACTTGGGACTTTAGATGCAAAAAAGCATGCCACAGTTATAGCAAAAGCTTTAGATTATGTACTTTTGGAGCAAGAACAAGATGGCTCATGGTTCGGCAGATGGGGAGTTAACTATATCTACGGCATTGGATCGGTTCTACCTGCCTTGCGGGCGATAGGTATTGACCCAAGCCATGAAGCCATGAGTAAGGCAACTAAATGGTTAGAAGACCATCAAAATAAAGATGGCGGTTGGGGAGAAACGCCTGCCTCCTATGTAGATCCTTCTCTCCACGGCAAAGGTCCCAGTACAGCTTCTCAAACTGCTTGGTCTCTAATATCGCTTATTGCTGCGGATAAAGGTGATAGTTCGCATGTATTAAAAGGGGTAAATTATCTATTATCAAATCAGAATGAAGATGGTTCATGGGACGAGCCTGAATTTACTGGAACAGGCTTTCCTGGATATGGGATTGGAATGAGACCAGATATATCGGAGCAGGATGACTCAAAACAACACGATATTGCTTTGCCAGCAGGGTTTATGATTAATTACCATATGTATAGAATATATTGGCCATTATGTGCATTAGGCAGGTTTAGGGCGTGGAATGTTAACAGGGATTCACATCATTAGATAAAATGAGAATGATTCTCAAGTAAAATGTTAAAACACATTAAACCTACCTCGTTATACTATGTAATAATTATTGAAACAATTAACAAGAATATGGTAGGGTTCAAGCTTCTAATAACAAGGAATAATCCCATAAAGTGACCTCACGTAAAATTACAAACTTGGGGAATTAAACAATAATGAATATTGAAACTAAAGTTGATCAAGCTACATTCAATACTAATTTTTCAGTTTTGAAAGTAGAAACATCTGGTTCACCTAAATTTTTCGATATAACTGACCAGGTAACCGAACTTGTAAATGCATCCAAAATCTCTAATGGTATAGCGTGCATATTCTCACAACACACTACTGCAGCAGTTGTTATACAGGAAGATGAGCCATTACTGATGACTGATTTGTCCTCTTTTATAGAGAGATTAGCTCCGAAAGATGCCCATTATAGACATAACGACTTTCACGTTAGAACTGTACATATGCATGAAGATGAATGTCCAAATGGCCATTCCCACTGCCAAAACTTGGTTCTAGGCACCAGTGAATCAGTACCAATAAGTGACAGTAAAATGATATTAGGCCAATGGCAAAGAATATTTGTAATCGAATTAGATGCTGAAAAAGCTGCTCAAATATCACACAGAAATATAGCTGTGCAAATTATGGGCATTTAAAAATCTCGTAAGTTTTGATCTAAAACTGTTCCATTAGGACGTTATATACATATAGTCTCATCTCTGATTTACCAAACTACCAATAATTAAGTCGTTTAATTCCATGGCAGATCACCTCCAAGATTCATACGAACTATGCACACAGATCACCAGATCTGAGGCAAAGAATTTTTACTATGCATTTGTAACTCTACCACCTCATAAACGTTCAGCTATATATGCGATATATGCATTCGCCAGATACTGTGATGACATTTCAGACAGTAACGACACTCTTAATCCTTCAGAACAATTTGTTAATGTCAGAAAAGAGCTTACAAACAGCTTAGATGGTAACTTGACTGAAAACCCTATAATACCTGCGTTAATCGATACAATTAACAAATTCGAGATACCAAATAGTTATTTTTATGAACTAATTGATGGGGTTGAAATGGATCTAACAAAGTCACGTTTTTCAAACTTTCAAGAGCTCAAGGATTACTGTTACAAAGTGGCTTCGATTGTGGGATTGATAAGTATAAACATATTCGGATACAAAGGTCCCAAAGCAAACCAATATGCCATCGACTTAGGAATTGCAATGCAATTAACCAACATTATGCGTGATTTAAAGGAGGATGCTGATCGCGACCGAATTTATCTACCACAAGATGAAATGAAACAATTTGGATATAAAGAAACCGACATGTTAGAAGGAGTAATGAATGACAATTTCAAGCGACTTATGGAGTTTCAAGTTCGGAGGGCCCGTTCGTACTTCAATTCAGGAATTAAGTTATTAGATTTTCTCCAACAAGATGCAATAGGATGCACTTCCATATTACACAACCTATACTCTCGAATACTGGACAGGATCGAAGACAATGGATATGACGTTTTCTCAGAACGTGTTTCTTTAACAAGTGTTGAGAAAGTAACGATTATGACAAAATTTTTCTTGATTTCGGGGTTAAATAAAATAAATCTACTAAACCGTCGGTAGAGAAATTTACCATGTCTAAGCCACACGTATTAATTCTAGCGCCATTCTCAAAGCAATCTATAGATGAACTGAGTCGCCGGTTTAATATAACCCATTGTAGCTGGCTCGAAAGCATGAAATTAAGAGATCCTGATGAAATGGCTAACATGATTAATCACCATAATTCTACAGCTGTTGTAATCGAATCAGATTTCATATTTGAAGAAACTCTTGAACAAGTTGAATCACTAAAGTTTATCGGAATATGCAGATCTGCTATTAATCATGTTGATGTCGATTCGGCGACCAGAAATAATATTGCTGTTGTGAACTCACCGGCGCGTAACGCAAGAGCGGTCGCAGAATATGTTTTATCTGTAATGTTGAACATCGCCAGGAAAACGACAGCAGCTAATAATTATGTTCACTCACGGATGTGGAAGAACCCTATTGATGCATATATTCAATTTAGAGGCACAGAGCTTAACGGAAAAACTTTTGGCTTGCTAGGTATGGGAGATATAGGAAAAGAAATCGCAGACCTGATGAATAAAATTGGCATGAAAATAGTAGCCCATGACCCTTATATTGAAACTGCACCTGAATATGTAACCCTAACAAACATTAATCAATTACTAGCCTGTTCCGACTTTTTGGCAACTGTAGCTCCTCTAAATCAAGAAACATTGGGTTTTCTAGACAGGAAAAGACTATCTCAGATGAAAAAAGGCTCAGCATTAATAACAGTGTCAGGAGTATCAATAGTCGACCAAACAGAATTGTTAAAATTCATTGAATCTGGTTATTTATCGGGAGCCGCTATTGACGTATTCGACACACACCCAGTTGCTCCAGACAGTCCACTGCTTTCAAATGACCAGCTTATGCTAACTCCTCACATAGGAGGTGCTACTGATGAAACCATAGATCGATATTCAAACATGATAGCAACAGATTTACTGCTTTTCTTAGAAAAGGCAAAACCGATTAACATACTAAATCCTGAGGTCCTGAATCATATCTAATTTCTCTGTCATCATCATAGACGCCGGAACTAGCTGTATACGATGTCACATCGTGGACAGTAAAGGAATCATGTTGAAAACCGAGCAGGTCAACTGGCCGAAAAATATCATAGATGACGGGCTAACTTTAGCAAGAGAGTTCGATGCTCAGGAAATAACCAACTCAATATACTCTTTAATAAATAAAACGACAGATTCCGTTGATCTGGAAGTGAAAGCTGTTGCTGTGACCGGAATGAGACAGGCGATCGCAATGCTTGATCAACATAATCGTGAAATATATTTAGGTCCTAATATTGATTTACGTGCTATCTTCGAAGGATCAGAAATCGACTCAAAATATCGATCAGAAATATATAAAACTACTGGTAGGCTACCTTCTTTCTTGTTCGCTAACGCTAAACTTGAATGGATTAGAAGGCATTCACCAGATAAATATCACAGAATTGACAAAGTAATCACCCTTGTGGACTGGATAATATGGACTTTAACCGGTGAAATTATGTCTGAAACATCACTCGCCGGCGAAGCAGGATTGTTAGATATTTCTACTAAAACTTGGGCTGCTGATTTATTTAAGTTATTGGACTTACCAATTAACAAGAACATACCTCTATTGAATATAGGAGACATAGCCGGCAAAGTAACTAAAAGTGTATCTGCGATTACTAACCTTCCCGTTGGAACTAAAGTCACATCTGCTGGAGCTGATACTCAGTGCGGGGCACTGGGAACAGGCGCGATACACCCAAATGATATTACAATTATTTCAGGATGGAGCAGTCCCATACAATGGGTTACTGAAAGACCTACCGCAGCTGAGGATGCTAGCACTTGGTTTGGCTGTCACGCTCTTCGAGACTATTGGGTTAGTGAGCTTACAGCAGGAGACACTGGACACTCATATAATTGGATATCAAAACTTTTACGCCAACCCCCATCAAAATTAGATGAAATGGCTAGTTCAATAGAACCAGGTTCTGAAGGAACAAGTATGTTTTTTGCAGAATCAGAAATTAATATGAGTAAGATTGGGATCGCCACTGGGGGAATTGTTTTCCCAACTCCTATCACAATGAATGAAAGGAGTGATGGCCATATAGCGAGAGCGGCTCTAGAATCGATCTCATACACAATTAAAGCCAGAATATCTCAAATTTCGCGTATTTTAGATAATACACCTGAGAACGTTTACTTAGGTGGAGGTATGGCCAAGGCCGATATATTCTCTCAGATAACAGCGGACATTCTAAACAGGGAAATAAATGTTGCCAATGTTTGTAATGCAAATGCTATGGGGGGATTTATTGCTGGAATCACCGCTTTAAACGAATATCCTTCCTTACTAACCGCAGCAACTGAAATAAAACCGAAGCTTAGTATAAAAAGTCCAAACCCATCAAATGCACTCATGTATCAGGACTTATATGACAACTGGAAACATACTTCAGTAAAATTGAAATCCATTAATAGTTAAATTTAGTGAAAATATGAATAATGAACTTTTTATAAATGAAAAGTCTGAGGTGGCAGCCATTTCGCGCGAAATGGCTGATTTAGATTTGGTATCAGGATCTAGCGGAAACGTTAGTATGAGGATACTTAATCAAAAATCTGGTTATATGGCTATTACGCCTATGGGCTTACCATATTCCGAACTCCAAGATAAGGACATAGTTGTTGTAGATGAAGAGTTAGAGTCAATTGATGATTCTGGTGTACCGTCATCTGAATCCCTTTTGCATTTAGGAATATATCGTTCTAGGCCGGATGTTAAAGCTGTTATTCACACTCATTCCACCTTCTCTTCTGTTGCAGCGTTAACTCACGATGGTATCCCACCAATTTTAGACGAAATGGTGATATATATTGGAGGCTCAATACAGGTTTCTGAATATGCATTCCCAGGTTCTGAGGAATTAGCTAAAAACGTTTGTAAAGCATTGGGAGATAAAAACGCGGCACTAATTAGTAATCATGGAGCGGTATCAGTAGGCACTAATTTGCGAGAAGCTTTGAATGTTAGTATTCTGATGGAAAGAATCGCTAAAATATACTGTTATGCCCGTATGAATAATCAAATGAACCCACTACCTGAAAGTGCTATCGAGAAAGAAAGAGCGATCTTTGAGATGAAAAGAAAATCAAAACAATCCAACGGAGAATATTAGAATGGTAAGTGTACCGAGCTTTCTTTTAAGAAAACTATATGTGAAAGGTAGCCTCAAGAATACTGATACAGGATTCCAGTTTCAACTGAGAAACAGTTTAGGATCAGGATATGCACATAAAATGATGCCATTAGAAATAGATGATGAAGTATTAGAAATCACAAACTGTTTCTTTTGGCAGAACCAAAAGCGGCAATGTTTCGACCAAGTCTCTGAATCTAATACATTTACTCTAGCCATGAATAGTGATATCACAATTCAAGTTGACAATATAGAACTCAATTCAGATCCACATAAAATCACAATGGCTTTTGATGTTCCAGGTCTTGGAAATTTAAGATTTGATTTTACGGACCAGCCGAGCGGGATTTAAAAATCAAAACAAATATGAAAATAGCGATTACTGGAGGATCTGGTTACGTTGGTTCATGTTTAATTAAAAAGCTCGAAAAGGAAGCTTGGGTAGATTCCATTCTCTCTTTAGACATAAACCCACCAACTGCCAACTTACACCAAAAGACAACTTATAGAGTTCATGATCTAGTAAACCCTTTTGATGATTTGATGACGAAATTTAAACCAGATGTCCTGATACATCTTTCATTCGTACTTAAGCCAACTCGAAACCGAGAAAAAACTGAAAAAGTAAACCTTCAAGGCACTTTGAATGCGCTAAGTGCTGCAGAAGCTTCAAAAGCAAAGCAATTTATATACTTTAGCAGCACGACAATATATGGAGCTTACCCAGACAATCCTATATGGCTAAATGAAAACTCACTGATAAGGCCAAAATCTCGATTCCAGTATGCCGTAGATAAAGCAAAATCAGAATTCCTAATTGAAAAGTTTGCATCAAATAATCGGTCGCTCAAAATATTAATCTTACGAGGATGCCCTGTGATGGGCCCTAATGCAAATAATTTTATATCTCGCGCATTTCAAAAACCGTTGCTCATAGGATTAAGGAACTATGATCCACCTATGCAATTTATTCATGAAGATGATGTTGTTAATCTCATGGAATTCGCGATGCTCAACGAGATATCCGGCACATATAATATTGCTGGAGAGGGCACAATTACCTGGTCAGAAATGGCCAAATTAATACGCGCAAAGATGATTAGCTTACCTGCATTTCTATTGTCCTTACTAACTGAAATATCATGGCAAACTAGAATACAGTCTGAGTCTAACAGTTCAGGCTTAGACTTCATTAAATACAGATGGACTGCATCAACTCAAAAACTAAAAGAAACCTTAAACTATCAGTTTATCCACAGTTCACATAGCGCATGGCAAACGTTTTGTGACAAGAAAACTTAAATAGACAAGATGTGTTCTGAATTAACGCCTCGGAATTATTTTTATTGGACGACAATTGAACGAATATTGTTGTAAAATTAAAGGGTCCAAAAACTAGTAATTTATTTGTGCTAAATAATTGACCAGAAATAATATATCGAACCATGAATCAAGGGAAAATGACTACAGATCCAAATACAATTTCAAGAACTTCTGAAATAAAGACTGACTATAAATGGGGATTCACTACAGATATTGAGGCGGAAACTTTACCAAAGGGTTTAACAGAAGAAACCGTAAGATTCATTTCTCATAAAAAAGGTGAGCCGGAATTTATGCTAAATTGGCGTCTTAAGGCGTATCACCACTTTATGAAATTGTTAGATTCAGAGAGTGAGCCCGACTGGGCAATGATTGAATACCCAAAAATTGACTTTCAAGATATGCACTATTACTCTGCTCCAGTCAAAAAAGACAGTCCTAAAAGCCTGGATGAAGTAGATCCTGAGTTGGTTGAAGCATTTAATAAACTAGGGATTCCATTACATGAGCAAAAAACACTTGCTGGCGTAGTAGAAGAACAAAAGTCTGATATAGCAGTTGATGCCGTTTTTGATTCTGTTTCAGTAGCCACTACATACAAAGAAACTCTTGAAAAAGCGGGGGTGATATTCTGTTCTGTAAGCGAAGCAGTACAGAAGTATCCAGAATTGATTGAGAAGTACTTAGGATCGGTAGTTCCATATACCGACAACTTTTATGCGAGTTTAAATGCTGCCGTTTTCAGCGACGGGTCATTTGTATACGTCCCTGAAGGAGTGAGATGCCCTATTGAGCTGATGACTTACTTCAGAATAAATACTGAAGAATCGGGACAATTTGAGAGGACTTTAATAGTCGCTGACAAAGGAAGTTATGTAAGCTACCTGGAAGGCTGTACCGCGCCGTTTAGAAAAACAAATCAACTACATGCCGCGGTCGTTGAGCTAGTTGCTCTTGAAGATGCAGAAATTAAGTACTCAACTTTACAAAACTGGTTCCCGGGTGACAAAGATGGAAAAGGCGGGGTATACAACTTTGTTACTAAAAGAGGTAAAGCATTAGGTGATAGATCAAAAATATCTTGGACTCAAGTAGAAACCGGGTCCGCAATTACATGGAAATACCCGTCTGTAATCTTGCAGGGCGATGATACGACAGGCGAATTTTACTCTGTCGCATTAGTTGCCAACAGGCAACAAGCAGATACAGGAACCAAAATGATTCATCTAGGAAAAAATACCAAGAGCACGATCGTTGCTAAAGGTATTTCTGCAGGCAAAGGCCAAAATACGTACCGAGGAATGGTACAAATCATGCCAAAAGCTGAGAATGCAACTAATTTCACCATATGTGATTCTTTGTTAATTGGAGATAACTGTGGAGCTCATACAGTTCCCTACATTGAAGTAAGAAATCCGACAGCCAGAATGGAACATGAAGCATCCACTTCAAAAGTTAGTGACGCCAAGCTCTTTTATGCAATGCAAAGAGGTCTAAGCGAGGAAGAAGCTCATTACATGATAATAAATGGGTTTTGCAGAGGCATATTTAAAGAGCTTCCATTCGAATTCGCGATGGAAGCATCTCAATTGCTTAAAGTCAGCCTAGAAGGCGCTGTGGGCTAAAATCCCACAGGATTAAAACACTCGTTTCTTTAAATAAAACATCTAATAAATCAAGGATCTTAAAAGTAAAACTATCTATGCTCGAAATCAAAGAATTACATGCCGTAGTAGCTGAAAATCAAACAGAAATCCTAAAGGGTATAAACCTCTCTGTAAAGGCGGGAGAGGTACACGCGATAATGGGCCCTAATGGCAGTGGCAAAAGCACATTAGCCAATGTTCTTGCAGGCCAACCCGATTATGAGGTGAGCTCAGGAACAATAGAATTTAAAAAAGAGGATCTGTTGTCATTACCTCCTGACGAAAGAGCCCTAAAGGGTATATTCCTGGCGTTTCAATATCCTATGGAACTGCCTGGTGTTCGTAGCTGGCAGTTTATAAAGGCTGCACTTGATGCGAAGCTAAGATACACAGATAAAAAGGAACTCTCAGCGCGTGAGTTCGATAAAATTTTCAAGGAGATCACCGCCAGCATGGATATGAGTCAGGATCTGATGCGAAGATCAGTCAATGAAGGATTTTCCGGTGGAGAGAAAAAACGATCAGAAATGATACAGATGTTGATGTTAGCTCCTGAACTCGCTGTGCTGGACGAAACGGACTCTGGGTTAGATATTGATGCGCTAAAAACTGTGGCTAATGGTGTAAATCGACATCGCAACGAAAAGAATGCGGTAATACTAGTTACCCACTATCAACGACTATTAAATTACATCAAACCAGACTACGTACATGTCCTTATAAACGGCAAAATTGCTAGATCTGGAGGTCCAGAACTTGCCAAGGAATTAGAATCTAAGGGATATGATTGGATCAAAGATGAGGCTAGTAAAAGCAATAATGGAAAATCAAAGTAGTGCCAAATACAGAAACTTCATCAATAATAAACAAATATGCAAGATATCTGAACCAACATAATGAGTTTTCAGATTGGTTATCCGTATCCGATAACTCAATGGATAATTCTCTTAGAATCAATGCTATAAATGAATTTCAGAAAATTGGATTCCCCACTGCATTAAGAGGAAATGAGGCATGGAAATTTACCAATGTAAATCCTATTGCCAATCAGGATTTTGATTTTGATTTTAAGGGCCAGAATACTGAATTAAATTCAAAGATGATCAGCGAGGCTGGTCCATATTCCGACCAATGGAACACCATAACACTAGTCAACGGAATTTATAATAAAGCACTTTCTAGAACCCACGATGCAGGAATCGTGATCAGAACCTTGGGATCTAAAGATACTAACTGTTCTTTGGGTACTCATGCTGACGTAAAGTCTAATGGTTTTATCGCTATAAATACTGCCTTCATAAACGATGGAGCCGAAATATTAGTCTCAAAGAATTATCAGGCTAATGCTCCAATCAATATAGTCCACATAAGTACTGGCGAAAGTGGTCCTCGAGTAACATATCCCCGAATACTTGTGATCCTGGAAAGTAATAGCTCAGCTTCAATAATAGAGAGTTATATTTCTATCAACTCAGATTCTCAATTCACCAACGCTGTAACTGAAATTTCTGTTGGTGAAGGTTCTCAGCTTAACCACTATAGATATCTTCAAGAAAGTCCGTCTGGGTTTCATATTGGATCAACAGTAGTAGACCAAAACGCCTATTCATCTTTCAACACTGTGTCCTATTCAAAAGGATCAAAAGTCGGGAGGAATGACCTTTTGGTTCGATTGAATGAAGCCGGTGCAAAGTGTGATATCCGTGGTCTGTACTTTACAGAAGGCGACCAACATATAGACAATCATATAAACGTAGATCATGCAGCTCCAAACACATATAGTAACCAATATTTTAAAGGCATTCTCGCAGATGCTTCCAGAGCAGTTTTTAGTGGCAGAACTCTGATACGAAAAATCGCTCAAAAATCTGAGGCTTTGCAGGGAGACAAAAACTTAATTCTGTCCGAAGGTGCTAGAGTAAATACAAAACCTAGCTTGGAAATCTATGCAGATGATATTCAAGCTGCTCATGGCGCTACTGCAGGCGCAATCCCAGATGATCAAATCATGTATATGCTCGCAAGAGGTTTGGATATGGAAACAGCAACGTCTTTTCTTATACAAGGTTTTGCCAATGAAATAATAGACTCAATAAAACTAGATGAGTTTCAGAAATATCTACTGAATTACTTTGACACATCTCTGCCTAAATTCCGGTTCCAAGGATTCGGCAAAGGAAAAGTTTATGGCGGTCCAGTTGAGCGAGTTTAAATTAATAGGCCGGAACTCAATATGGTAGGTTCTGGTTTAGATGACTTATACCAAGAAGTAGTAATGGATCATGGTTCCAACCCTAGAAACATGCATCGATTAAATGATCCCGGCAGCACGGCTCACGGATTTAACCCTTTTTGCGGCGACATAGTTGACGTCGATCTAATATTAAACTTAGAAGATAATGATATAGAAGTAATATCTGAAATTGGCTTTCATGGTAAGGGATGCGCAATATCATTAGCATCTGCGTCTATGATGACTGAAGCTGTTAAAGGTGAATCTGTAAATCAGGCCAACAAAATATTCGCGGATTTCCATTCAATGGTTACGGATAAAAGCATATCCTTAGAGAATTATGAAAATTTGGGCGATCTGGAAGTGCTTTCTGGCGTTGCAAACTACCCGACCAGAATTAAATGCGCTTTGCTCGGCTGGCATACTCTGATAGCAGCTCTAAAAAGAGATACGAATACCGTCAAGACAGAATAAAATAGTAATAGATAGTGTTTTTGGACAGGTAATTACTCATTAGAGCGATTTAGCAGAAACTTTTTTTTAAATGCTAAAGCTCGCCACATTTAACATAAGGAGAGAATCATGGCATTTGTTAAACTAGGCAAAGTATCTGATATTCCAGAAGGATCTGGCAAGATGTATGAAATCAAGGACCGTTGGGTAGCAGTCTTCAAAGTCAATAATGAACTGAAAGCTGTTGACGACATATGCTCACATGCTGAAGCGTACCTACATGACGGAGAGTTGGAGAACTATGAGATTGAATGTAATGCTCATGGAGCTAGATTTGATATAAGAACTGGAAAAGTATGCAGTGGTCCAGCTGTAACGCCTATCGATACGTTTCCAATACGCATAGCTAAAGGATCTTTTGAGGTGGATATTTAACGATATGTCTAAAGAGTTCAACGTCAATAAAATACGTGAGGATTTCCCTATTTTGGATAGAACAATTAATGGAAATAAACTCGCATATTTAGATAACGCATCAAGTTCTCAAAAACCGAGAAAGGTCATCCAATGCCTTGTAGATTACTATGAGAATTATAATTCGAATGTGCACAGAGGGGTCCATACCCTCAGCATGGAAGCAACTGATTTGTACGAATCAGCAAGAATTAAGGTATCTAACTTCTTGAGTAGTGCCGACCCAAGTACCATTGTGTGGACTAGAGGTACAACTGAAGCTATAAACCTTGTTGCATTCAGCTGGGGATTTGAAAACATTGGTGCCGGAGATGCAATTGTTGTGAGCCAAATGGAACACCACTCTAACCTAGTAACTTGGCAATTAGTTGCGAATAGGCAAAAAGCAGAATTAAGAGTTGTACCTTTAACTAAAGATCAAACTTTAGATATGGAAGCATTAGATAATTCAATAGATGAAAAAGTTAAATTGGTATCTATATGTCATGCATCTAATTCAGTTGGTTCAATCAACCCAGTTAAAGAAATTGCTCTTAAAGCTCACGAAGTTGGAGCGAAAATACTTGTTGATGGAGCTCAAAGCGTCCCTCACATGCCCGTTAACGTGATTGATTTAGATTGTGACTTCCTGACTTTTTCAGGACACAAAATGCTGGCGCCTATGGGTATAGGAGTACTATACGCAAAACAAGAAATACTCGAATCAATGGAACCGTTCATGCGCGGCGGAGATATGGTACTTGAAGTCTGGAATGATAAAGCAACATGGAATTCAATACCAAATAAATTCGAGGCAGGCACTCCTAATGTAGCTGATGCCATAGGATTAGGGTCAGCGATAGATTATTTAACAGACATTGGCATGGATAATATTCGTGCACATGAGATCGAACTAACTGATTATGCATTACAGAAATTTAAACAGTTCGAAGAATTAGACGTTTATGGACCCACTGATACCAGTATTAGGGGAGGCATATTACCGTTCCATTCAGAATCTGTTCACCCTCACGATATTGGCACAATATTAGACCGAGCCGGTATTGCTATAAGGACAGGACACCATTGCACGATGCCATTAATGCGCTCCTTGGGTATATCTGCTACAGCAAGGGCAAGTTTCTACATATACAATACATTCGAAGAAATTGACCGCTTAGTCGATGCAATCGAACAAACCCTTAGATATTTTTCAACTGGGAAAAAGTAATCTCAAACAAGAGTCTCAAATGCACGAACTCTATAATGAAGAAATCCTGAAACACGCAAAAACTCCTGAATTCACGTCTGAGTTAAAAACCGTAGACGCATCCGGATATGCCGTAAACCAATTTTGCGGCGATGAAGTTACAGTAGATTTATCGTTTAGCGATGGAATCATAAATGACATTCATGTTGATAGTAGAGGTTGTTCTATTAATATCGCTTCATCATCCTTAATGGCTGGAGAAATAAAGGATTTAGACCCTAGCAAAGTCAGTATGCTAATAAACAAATATAAATCCCTGATGAACAGTAAGATTACAGACCATGAACCAAAAAAGACACTCGGTGCGCTAGCAGTAATGGAAAGTGTAAAAGCATTTCCAATAAGAATAAAATGCGCCCTTTTAGGCACGCAAGCATTTGAGGATGCAGTATCAAGGCTGCATGTCTAGCCATGTTTCACTTAAATAGTTATATTCAAACCCTGCCAAGGTGGGATAAAAGTTTTGTAGCCAATCATTTACTAACCAAGTAGACTTAACCGTAGCGGGCATATACCTTGTATATGATTCCCAAAGCAAATTTTGGATTTCCCGATATTGCGTTAAACGCTTTGATTCGTCGTATTCCCCGGATTGCTGTTCAATTAATAAATCGAGTTGTTTGCTTAAAGGATTACCATGGTTCCACAATCCTTCTGAGTGCACGATTGAAAACAGATATATATTCGGCGAATATACATAAGGTGCTGGACCTACAAAAACGTCGTAATCAGCGTCCTTCCAGACGCGATCTACATAATCAACTCGACTAACCTCCTCAATTATAGGTTGAAATCCAACTTTGATAAGGTCTTCTTCTAAGCGTTTGGCATAATCAATGTAACCCACTCCAAACTTTCCAACCTTAATAGTAAATGGGTTAAGCTCTAATCCTTGCAACATACGTTTTGCTTGCTCAAGATCAGAAAAATGTTTGGACTGTTCTTCCAGACTATTCAACCATTCATCATGTATTAAAGGAATTCCGAGTGAGATGTATGCTGCTTCAGGCCATATTTCATTTATATATGAAACAGGGTCTGAAGCTAAATAAAAAGCTTTACGTATCGTAATATCCTCGAAAGGAGGCCTTTTCGTATTTAATGAAATTTCCACTCCTATACCTGTTTCTGGTACATGCAAATAATCTCTCTTCTCAAATTGTGATTCAAACTCCCTAAGTTGAGAATCGTTTAGATGAATTGCATCGAGACCGCCTACCACAAATGCTGTTTGCCGAGTAACCTCATCAGGAATTATGTACAAGTTTAAATTATCAGCATAAGGCAGGTTTTCTTCAAAATAGACTGGGTTTTTTTCGAATTTATAAACTCCTCTATTACCATCATTTCTGATTTGCCAAGGCCCTGTGCCTGTTCTTGTGGACTGAACAGAGGTATTTGCTTCTGTATTGATTATCCTAGACCTAGCATCTGCCAAACCGAGCATAAAGTCAGCATCAGGAATTTTTAAATCTATATTAAACTCTAAATCGTTAATTATAGAAATATCACTAATTGAACCAAGCAAAATCGAATTTGGACCGTTCAATTGAAGGTCGATACTATCCAGAATATGCTGGGATTGTAAAACTTCGCTAGTAACGCTATCTGTATTATGCCACTTTACTTCTTCTTTAAGTCTAAACTCAAACCTGGTAGGAGAAATCATTTTCCATGACTCACATAAATCACATTCAATCTCCAAACTTGGTTGAATCACTTTTGGGCCAGTCTTAAATTTCAATATGCGGCTATATATGACTCCAGGGCCAAAACTCGAAAGAGTTGGTGAGAATTGGAGATGAAGATTCTCGTAGCTAAATTCATAATTAGTGTATTCTGTCGAAAATTTTAATGTACCACCGTATACTGGCTCATAATCAACATCAGATTCAGACATCGTCACGACAATTTCGGCATTAGCCTCATCAAATAAGCCATCTTCGCTCGAATATGAGTCGTCGCCTATATTATCTATTTCTATAAATTTCGTTTTTATGACTTCATCAGATATTGTGGTTTCAGCATTTGAATCAAACCCGGTATCTGATTCGATTAAACTTTCATGGGTATTAGATTCTGGATTAACTTCAGCGGCATTTGAAGTGTCATTGATACGATCTATATCTTTATCTGAGCAGGCAATAATCGTAAAGCAAATAAGCAATAGGAGAACATAACCACTTTGTTTAAATTCCAAAGGCCTAATCAATATATTGCCTTATATTTACGATAAGTAAGTGCATAATCAATTAGAATCATATACAGGATGCACATAAATTGATATGAAATTAATAGACTGTCATACACATTTACATGACTTCAAAGAAACAGAACTGCCAGAAGTAATATTACGGGCCAATCGCGCAAAAGTAGCTGCTATTATCACTGCTGGAACAACAATAGAATCCTCGAAAAAAGCGATAAAGATATCTAAATCATACGATCATGTTTTCCCCGGAGTAGGAATTCATCCGAATGAACTTAAGGAAAGCTTTAGCGAGGAATCAGTAACCCAAATATTGGAATTAGCGAGTCTAGATGAAGTCATTATGATTAGTGAAATTGGATTGGACTTCATGGAAAATAGTCCTGATCGCGGCATTCAATATACAGCGTTTAGAAGGCAAATAGGAATAGCCAGGGAATTATCTCTACCAATAGTTTTTCATTGCAGAGAGGCTTATGAAGACACCATTAGAGTTCTAAAAGAGGAGCGTGCTTTTGAAGTTGGGGGAGCTATGCATTATTTCCAAGGAGATCAACTTATTGCAGATCAACTTATCGATCTAGGTTTTTATGTTTCTTTAGGAAGACCTTTGATTAGAATGCCTGAACTACAAAAAGTGACGTCGAATATTCCGATTAACCGTATTCTTATAGAAACAGATTCATTTCCACAGCCGTTTAAAAAATACAGACAAAACTGGACAGAGCCTCGACACGTACGAGATGTAGCCAATGAAATTGCTCGTATAAAAAATATTGGTATTGAAGAAGTCGCTACTATTACTTCTCACAATACTTTGCAAATGCTAAAAACTGCGTTAACGCTAAGATCTCATTTTGAAAGTGAACCTAACTATTCAGAGATATGATCATAATCAATAAAATAAGTTTTGATTACATATCTATTATTAATTTCTAAGGAACTAAACTAAAAAACAAAATCCACGCTATGAACCCAGTCAAAATTCCAGGTATATAACCGTACAGCGATTTATATCCTGCAACCTCTTTAACAGCCTGGGCTGCAGCCACAAAAACCCACAGTTTGGCAAATATCACCATTCCTTCACCTATTGTTCCGCTGATAGCAGCCACATCAATCGGACCTGCAAAAAACAGTATCCCCGGAGCATATGCGATTCCAATAGACCTGAACATATCAATAATGGAACCTTTACCCTTAAAAGCCCATTTGGTCGATAACCATGCTATTATCGACCAAATATTCCAACTCAATATAACTGCTCCCATTCTAGTAACTGTTGCAAAGCGTTCTTCACCCATAAAAGATAAGGTTTCTGGCACAGTGGCATCCAAGGGTTGTTTGTACCCATATCCAAAGCCAATAGCAGTTATACAAACTAAAACCAATGACAATAACAATGCTTTCGGTTGCTCATTAATAGACTTATAAATGCTTCCATCCAAAAATATTGTTCGTAGTACAAGTGAAGTAACATTTAATTTCTCTTGTGGCTGTTTATGAGTTTTATTTCGTTTTGATTGTTTCAAATCGCTTAAATTCCGCTGATTAAATTTTTGCCTTATA
The DNA here is from genome assembly GCA_022447925.1 of SAR202 cluster bacterium. Lineage (GTDB taxonomy): Bacteria > Chloroflexota > Dehalococcoidia > Lucifugimonadales > UBA2962 > UBA2962. Next base: position 103,243 of record JAKUTS010000002.1, read on the forward strand.
TATTTTATTCTCAATTAATAGCTAATTATAGTTTCTATAAGTTAAAATAGCGTTGTATTATTTTATGATTTAATAAGCAGACTATAACTTAGCCAAGATATAAATTCATGATTTCTCTTTTACCACCATCAAGTTCATTTGCATTAAAAGAATGGGCGACTGCTTGCCTTCTTTTAAAAGAAGGTCGCCAAATAATGATTATTAGAAAAGGCGGGATTGATAAAGAAGATAAGGACTTCACATCAGAGCTATCTGTAGATTCCGAGTTTCTATTATTCCCTACTTATGAGCATCAAAATGAATCATTGATCAAAAATGAGTTCCACTCCGACTTATCAGATACTATCGAAGAAAATGATGTACCAGGGCTGATTAATCTTTCAGCTTTTGCCAAAATAACACATAAATTTGAGGTTAATTCTACTGAAGTTCTAAATAGGGTTTCAAATTTTCATTTATGGAATGAATCTTATACAGATAAACGAATTACTTGGAAGCCAAGTAAACCTGCCGTGGTCGCATTATTAAGAGTTTACCCTTTAATACAGCCCCAAGCATTACCGATACTACCGGAATACGGACGTTGTAAATCTATAGTAGATCTTGGTCAAGACGTCCCGATGGGTGAACTTGAGCCAGCAATACAAGACACTGAATATCGCTCCATCTGTGAAAAAATTGAAGGACTAATTAAAAACTAGGCCAACTCCCCTATTCATTATTACCTCACTATCTAGTGTTAGCTCGGTTAATCTCACCTTCAATGAATCGAAAGTCTTTTTGTGGTAATAAATGTAAATCCTCAATGAATGCCAGATGCCAAAGCTCAAGAGGCCAGCGCTTTAGATAGTCCAATGTCGGCGCAACCAAAGATGCATCTACATATTGATCTTCATCTAATATAACTTTAGGTTTCATATGCACCCTGTATCTGAAATCCTCTCCCCTACTGCTAGATATCCAAATTGGGCTACTGTCTTCAAACGATGAAGTTTCAATCTTACTAATAGCGCACCAGTCCCTTTTATCTCTAAGATAATAGATTACTTCATCGCCGGTATTCATCCGTTCCGTTCGCTTTTTATATTTCTTTCCAAATCCATGCACATGTAATCCCCTTTTTGAAGAGATTAAGAAATTCTCTTTAGTCATAGCAAACATCCAGTAATTTTTCGTCATATCTATTCACACTATAGTAGTAGACAATAATACCATTTAAGCAACGATCATCAAATTAAGAACTTGCTGGCCGCTTGGAGTAAATATTCTCTAGGACAGACAGCATAGCCTTAACCCTCGGGTTAGATTTTTCACTCCGATGTATTAAAACACAAGTTGAAATTAAAACTCTAGAACTAGGTCCTAATTGAACTAACGATAATGTACCCTGTTTAACCTCTTTCTGAATTGAAGACCTTGGAACAAATGATATTCCTAACCCCATCTCAACCATACTTTTTATCGAATCAACACTATCCACTCTAATTTCTATATTGGGGGTAATACCAGCGTTATTACACACCTCTTCAATTAGCAAGAAGTATGATGATTCCGCACTATATAGAATTAATGGTTCTTTTGCCGCGTCATTTATATCGACATTCCCCATGCTAACGAAACTGTGGGACGGATGTGTAATTAAAACCAAATCTTCATCAAACAAACGTCTTGTATCTACGTCTGGATGGACCAATCCTCTAGAAAGTCCAATTTGAACATGCTTGTTCACCACTAAGTCTACGACCTCTTTTGATCGAACAATATTTACATGCGCCGTGAGTTCAGGGTATTCTTTTTTTAAATGATTTAGGATATTCGGTAACGTGTATGTGCCCAAAACACGTGTTGATGCGATTGTAATTAAATTTCGCCCCGATGCACGATTTGTTGGGACCACTTGTTTAGCTTCATTTAAAGCATAAAGAGCTCTGGTAGCGTAAGGCAAGAATGCTCTACCTGCTTCTGTTAAAACCACTCCGTTTCTGAAGCGGTAAAACAACTCAGCCCCAAGCTCTGTTTCTAATAATCTAATCCTATTACTAACAGCTGATTGAGAAACGTAGAGTGTCTTAGCAGCTTTCCGAAAGCTACCTCTCCTCTCCGCTTCTACAAAAGACTGTATTTGTGAAAACTCCATTTATATTAATTCGCTCATATATTTTTCAAACCAAAACATTACACCACTGATTACACATAGGTATGATATATCTATGTGTAATCAAGTCTTATCAAAATCAAAAACTATAAACTAATTACTCGTTTTATACTTTTGATATTAAAATAAATTGAGAAAAATGACAGCACAAGCAACTGGATTAATTATAGCAGCCGGATCTTCTGTTCGAATGGAGGGTACCGATAAAATATTCGCACCTATATTGGGGCGGCCTATTATCTCGTACTCGATTCAAGCAATGGAAGAGTGTCCAGATATCGAATCGATAATATTAGTAGTATCTTCAGATAACTTAGCAAAAGCAGGTTTGTTGTTTGAATCAGGAAGTTGTTCCAAGATCAAATCCGTAGTTGCAGGTGGTGAAAGGCGACAAGACTCTGTAAGAATAGGCCTCTCTCAAGTACAAAACTCTCATTGGACAGTAATACATGATGGAGCTAGGCCATTCATAACGTCTGAAATGATCTCAGGCAGTCTAGCACATGCCTCGATCAATGGATCAGCTGTAGCTGCTGTGCCAGTTAAAGATACCATAAAAATAGTGGATGAATCTCTTAACGTAACCGACACTCTTGCACGGAACCAACTTTGGGCAGTACAAACTCCTCAGGTATTTGAGACAAAAGTTTTGCGGCGAGCTCATGACAAAATTAAACAAAATGTTACTGACGACGCTTCTATGATGGAAGCAATCGGGGAAAAAGTATCTATATTTCAAAGCGAATACAGTAATATCAAAGTTACAACTGAAGAAGATATGCGTCTTCTCGAAATATTGATGAATGACTAACGTAATTAGGTGTAAATATGAATTATAGAACTGGAATTGGTGTTGATGTACACCCTCTAATAACTGGCCGCAGGCTGGTATTAGGTGGGGTTGAAATTCCGCATAATCTTGGCCTAGACGGAAATTCTGATGGTGATGTTTTAATTCATGCCATAATTGATGCAATGCTGGGAGCTTCAGGATTAGGGGATATCGGCCGACATTTTCCCGCAGATGATCCGGCATATAAAGACTCATCTTCTATATACCTAATGGAAACGAGTGTTGTTAAATTAGCAGAAGCTGGATGGAAGACTACCTATGTGGATGCTACAATTCTTGCTCAGGAACCTATATTAGGCCCACATATACCTAGCATGAAGTCTCGTATTTCAAAATCAATTAGCTTAGAAAGTTCTTGTGTGAACTTGAAGGCAACAACAACAGATAAACTAGGATTCATTGGTGAGGGCAAAGGAATTGGCGGGATAGCGGTTGCTACAGTTGAAAAACTGGGCTAATTTAATAGCGTACTAATAAAAAATGAAGATACACAATACATTAACAGGGACAACCGAGTTATTTAAACCTTCTGGAAACACAGTATCAATGTATGTTTGCGGAATTACTCCTTATTCTCCGGCACATGTCGGTCATGCGATGCGATCTGTGGTTTTTGACGTATTCAAAAGATACCTTATACATAAAGGGTTCCAAGTGATTCACGTTGAAAATTTCACGGACATAGATGACAAGATGATTGATGGCGCTAACAAACAAGGTATTTCAGTGTCTGAACTAGCTGAATCCAATATATCCAGATATCTGAAAGAAATGGACATGCTAGAAGTCCTCAGAGCAAATTCATACCCTAGAGCAACCGATGAAATAGAAAATATCGTAAATATGATATCTGGACTAATTGATAACGAATCCGCTTACGAGGTCAATGGAGATGTATATTTTCGAGTCAGATCCATTTCAGATTATGGGAAATTAAGCGATCGTGACATAGAAAAACTTAAATCTGGAGCTAGGGTTGCTATTGCTGACCATAAAGAAGATGCTTTAGATTTTGCATTATGGAAATCACAAAAACCAGGAGAGCCGGCTTGGAAGAGCCCGTGGGGCTTAGGTCGCCCTGGATGGCATATTGAATGCAGTGCTATGGCGCTAGAATATTTAGGAGAATCTATAGATATACATGGAGGAGGCCAAGATCTAATATTTCCTCATCATGAAAATGAAATAGCGCAATCAGAATCATTCTCAGGCCAAAAACCTTTTGCTAAAGTTTGGATGCATAATGGCTTAGTCAGACTTGGTGAAGATAAAATGAGCAAATCCCTTGGTAATATGGTTACAATCGGCCAAGCATTAGAGAAACACTCTGCAGATGCCCTTAGACTATTATTCATAAGCGCACACTATAGGAGCCCAATAACATACAACGAAGATGCCGTGCTGGCTCAAGAAAATGCAATCCAGCGTATAAAGAACGCCCTTAAATTGGAGGGACAAGAAGCTAGGTCTAAAATTGATACGGAGTCATATATGAGTAGCTTTGAAGTTGCTATGGATGACGACTTAAACACTCCTAAAGCCCTAGCCGTTATTTTTGATCTTGTTCGCGATATATATAAACAGCATAAAGATGGAAGTTCAATTTCAGATGCCCAGGCGACTCTTAAGAAAATTACTGGTGTTCTTGGCTTAACTTTATCCAATACGGAAAGTAATACCGTATCAGATAGTTTTATCGATTTACTGATTGAAATAAGGATATCTTTAAGGGAAGCAAACCAGTACGAACTTGCCGATAAAATCCGAGATGGGCTTCTAGATTTAGGAGTGCAAATAGAAGATGGGATAGATAAAAGTAGCTGGAGCCGACTTTCATAAAGTCCATTACATTTTATCTAAAAGTTGGGGAAGTATAGAAAGTTTTAAATCAGATATGTTGAGTTGTCAAAATAATCGCACGCTTAATATTGAGGTTATTAAAAAGACACATACCAACAGAATTGTGAACTGAAAAAGACTTTTCTCAAAACCTCTACGCGTGCGGAATGATGATTCGGCGGACCCGAACAAACCTGATCCCTGACCTTTAACTTGCATTAATATTACAATAACTAAAAGTAGGGCTATAATTATTTGGATTACGTTTAAGGCATTCATCGTTAATGTTATTTAGTTAAATCTTATTTCTATCAGTATTATGATACAAGGATAACACCTCCCTAGCGAGTCCCTCAGAGGTGTGTCTCACGGGATGTTTGAGATCCGCTATTTCAGCTTTTATTATTTTAGCATGACGTAAACTGGTACCATCATCAATGACAGGCTCACCAGCATATCTATCGTGAAGATCAATATTTGTAGAATTCACAAGAGCAAAATCAACAATTTCATCATAAGTATGATTTTGGAGAGCAATAATATGGTCAGCAACATTGTACCCATCAGTCTCACCAACCTGAGTAGCAACGTTACAAATATATATTTTCATCGCTTTTGATTTATTAATTGCATCTTTTATACCTGGAACCATCAAATTAGGTAAAACACTAGTAAATAAACTACCCGGACCTAAAATAACTACATCGGCATCCAAAATAGCAGCTTTAGCTTCAGGATGTACTTTTGGTTGTTCTGGTTCTATATACACGTTATGGATAGGCACAGAAGGTTTTGAAATTTGAGATTCCCCAGATATCGTGGTACCGTCAGCAAGTTTCGCCATAAGACGTATATTTTCCATTGTAGCCGGCACCAAAGTTCCCCTGACAGCTAAAACCTTTCCTGCTTCTGTTAAAGCAGCATCAAAACTACCTGTTACTTCCATCATGGCAACAATGAAAAGGTTACCAAAACTATGCCCCTCCAGTCCCTGACCTTTACTAAAACGATATTGAAAGAGATCAGTGACTGTTTTTTCAGCATCTGATAAAGCTACTATACAATTCCTGAAGTCTCCTGGAGGTAAAACGTCCATCTCTTGCCTTAATCTCCCTGAACTTCCTCCATCATCAGCTACTGTCACAATAGCTGTAATATTATCTGTATGATTCTTCAATCCACGAAGCAATACTGATAATCCCGTTCCTCCACCTATAACTACTATTTTAGGGCCTCTACTTGTCAATTTCCTTGATTTCAAATTTGTAATCAAGTGATCTATGTTTTTAGATTCAAACATTAACTTGCCTAATGATTTATATAATCCATATAAGCAACCCGATAATAGAAATACTCCCACAATAATTAAAATAGCTGCCTCGATGGACACAGGCAAAACTTTTGGTGGTCTCAAATCTAACAACCGACCGAAAATCCAAGCCAATCCCATAGAAATTATAAAAATACCGCCAGCACCGATTAGTAACCATCTTTTTATGCCAATACCTAAAGACAATATTTGTAGGTTTTCTTTAAATAAAAGTTGTAATAATCTCAAGTTGAATACACTTTGTAATCGAATTTATTGCAGCGCTATTGCATCACAAATTTTTCAATTGTTTAACAACAAGTTGTTCAGCTAACTGAGGATTTGCTTTACCTTTGGCTAGCTTCATAACTTGTCCGACAAGAAAACGCACCGCAGTCTCTTTACCGGTCAAAAAATCCTCTACCGCTTTATCATTTATTTGTATGGCCTCTTCGACTAAGGCTTGCAGAGTACTCTCATCACTTATTTGCTGCATCCCAGATTTTTTTACAATTTCTGTTGGCGTCATTCCTGTATCAAACATTCTTTCAAAAACTTCTTTTGCCATTGTAGAACTTAATGTTTTTGAATCAACCATAGATTGCAATTCAATTAAGTTTGCAGGTGCAATTTTCACTGACGAAATATCTTTAACTTTTTCATTCAGTAATCTAGTCATTTCTCCAAGCAGCCAATTACTTGCAATCTTCGCGCTAGATTCTTTGCTTCCGGATGCCGTAGACACAACCTGCTCAAAATAATCGGCCATTTCCTTGGATAAAGTTAATTGTTCGGCTTCCTTATCGGTAAGTCCATAGGATTCTTTAAATCTATTCCGACGTGCTTGAGGCATTTCAGGCAAAGACTCTTTCAATCCTACAACTTCCGATTTATCAATACGAAAGGGTGGTATATCGGGCTCTGGAAAATACCTGTAATCATGTGCCTGCTCTTTACTTCTCTGGGAAAATGTTTTACCTTCCTGATCAGACCAACCTCTAGTTTCTTGTGCTATTCTTTCACCAGTTTTCTTGCAATTTACCTGACGCTTTTGTTCAAAAGTTAAAGCTTTGTGAACTGCCCTGAAGCTGTTCATATTTTTGATTTCCACTTTTGGACCTAGTTCAGTGTCGCCGAATGGCCTGATACTTATATTCGCATCACACCTAAAGCTACCCTCTTCCATATTTGCTGTACTAACTTCCAAATATCTGAGTATCGACCTAAGGCTAGTCAAATAATCTCGGGCTTCATCAGGCGATCGTAAATCTGGCTCACTTACAATTTCCATCAAAGGCACTCCAGATCTATTTATGTCCAAAAGGCTATAAGACTCATCTACATTTGATCGATGCATGAATTTAGCAACATCTTCTTCTAAGTGGACTCTATTAACCCTAACTTTAGCTACTCCATATAAACCTTCAATTAATAAATATCCATTCGATGCAATAGGTTTGTCAAACTGAGAAATCTGATATCCCTTCATTAAATCTGGATAGGGATAATTTTTTCGGTCGAACTTACTTTCAGAAGATATACTGCACTCTAGCGCCAATCCAGTACGAATAACATGTTTAATAGCCACCGTGTTGGGTATCGGAAGTGTGCCTGGCATACCTACACACACAGGACATATAGTCGTATTTGGCTCCATCTCCTGATATGTTGACATACAACTGCAAAACATTTTGCTATCAGTATTTAACTGAGAATGCACTTCAAGTCCGATTATTGTTTCATAATCCATTTAAACACCATATTATTTTTAGAATAATTTCTCCACCCAAATTAGATTATCACTCATTTCAAGTTCACAAATTTAAAACGTTGAGTTTGAAAAATAGTTATCGTTATTCGAATTAATTTTCAGATCTCAATTCCTCCAAAGACCAAGCGTCTTTACCAATAAGAGGCACAAATTTACAACTTGTTAATACATGGATTGAATAATCTTCCACGTTTCTAATGACTCTCATCAATTCTTGTGAATCTTGCGACCCAACCGGTATTACTAACCGTCCTGCGTTATGCAATTGCTCAAGAAGAACATTAGGTAATCTAGGAGCTGCAGCAGATACTATAATCGCATCATAAGGTCCTCTTTCCTTGCATCCTAAATCTAATCCCGCAGACATAAGATTAACATTTTTACAATTCAGTTCATCTAACTTAACCGATGCCTTCGAGAGTAATTCTGGCACTCTATCGACTGAATCTACATTATTTGCTAAACGCGATAAAATCGCTGTTTGGTATCCACTTCCAGTTCCTATTTCCAATACATTATCTGCACGACCAACCATTAAAGCTGACACCATTATTGCAACCATTAAAGGTTGTGATATCGTCTGATCATAACCAATAGGTAACGCAATATCATCATAAGCTTGATCATATTGATTTGAATCTATGAAATTTTCTCTTGGAACGCCCATCATCGTATTTAAAATACGATCATCCTTGACTTCTTTACGCAAGTTACGGAAAAGAAGTATTTTACGTTCGTTAATACTAGAGCGAGTTTTGCCGTTCACAGTTAATCACTAATTAAAAATTTTAATCAGCCATGATGGTTGATTAAGCCCTATATATAGGCGTTGACCGGCTGAAAATACCATGTTACTGTATCATTGCTAACAGCTGTTGCATATACCACGACTATTTAGCTCAAAGACAACTCTCACAACTACCATGACAAAACCAAAAAGACCTGTATATTACCCGATATACCTTGACTTAAAAGACCGGAAAACAGTGATAATCGGAGGTGGGGGAAAGGCTGTCAAAAAAGCTTTGTCCCTGATAGAAACTCAGACTCATATCGTGGTAATTACAGATAACCCTGTTACTGAACTCTGCAATCTAGCCAATAAAAAGCAAATCACTTTAGTAAATCGATCATATAAAAATGGCGATTTAAAAGATGCGTTCATGGTAATCGTTATGGACACTTCAGATTCGTCAATCAACCGGGCAGTTCATAAAGAAGCAGCTAACAGAAACATAGTTTGCAACGTTGAAGATGTGACTGATTTATGTACATTTATTACTCCCGCCATAGTTCGACGTGGCGATGTAACAGTAGCAATATCAACCGCCGGAACTAGTCCAGCACTAGCGCGAAAATTTAGGGAGACGCTATCTGGTACTAATGCAATAAAGAGTACTCACTCTATTATGGAATTTGCAGATCTTACAGAAATATTGTCAGACACAAGAAAAGAGCTGATGGACCGAAACATCAAACTTAATCTTGATCATTTTCAAGCCTGCATCACGGATGAATTGGTTGAACTAGTACAAAGTGATAAAAAAGACCAAGCTAGGCATATCCTTATGAAAAATTTACTGAAGGGCGCATCTTGTAATTGTCTCCCAGATTCCTGTCAAATGCTTTCAGATATGTCATGATATAAATCCGTACACTATAATTACCCCTATGGATGCATCTAATACTAAGGATAAGAGCCTTAGAGTAGGCACTCGTTTGAGCCGACTAGCTACCGCTCAGGTGGATGAGTTTATATCGATTTTTTCTAAACATTCACCAGAAATAAAGCTCTCAATGGTTCCAATAAAAACGGAGGGTGATCGTAAGAAAGATATACCCCTGTCCGAAATGAAAAGAGGCATGTTCGTTAGAGAAATCGAACATGCCTTAATTTCAAAACATATTGATATTGCCATACATAGTGCTAAAGACATACCACCTAATAGCAACTCTGAACTCCAAATATCTGCGATGTTAAAACGTGCGGATCCTCGTGACATTATTATAAATAAATGGAATTTGCCTCTCGCACGAATACCTGACGGAGCAACGATTGGCACCAGTAGTCCTAGGAGATCGGCTTTTATCAGCAATCATAGACCACAACTACTAGTTAAGCCTATTAGAGGTAATGTAGACACTCGTATAAAAAAAATAGGTAAAGGTTACGATGGTATTGTACTTGCAGCAGCCGGGCTTCAAAGATTAAACATGATTGACATTGTTGATCAATTTATAGATACGGAAACTTTTGTTCCAGATGCCGGGCAAGGGGCTATTGCAATACAGACACGAATCGAAGACAAACTCACTACAAAGCTTGTCTCTAAAGTAAACCATTATGCAACCTTTGTATGCGTGGCAGCTGAGCGATCCTTCATGAGAACTCTTGGAGGAAACTGTAGCACCCCTCATGCTTCATATGCAGAGATTAATAACGATCTAATCAAGATTACTGGTTTAGTTTGCTCAAATGATGGTAAAACCCAGTATAAAGAAACAATTTATGGAAATTTAGATTCCCCAGAAAAAACAGGTTTTGACCTGGCTAAAACTCTTATAGAAATCGGAGCATTAGATATCGAAGGTATATCAAAATGAGCGAAACTTACGGAGAAGTATACCTAGTAGGTTGTGGTCCTGGAGATCCAGAATTAATAACAGTTAAAGGAATGCGATTACTTAAAGATGCAGACACCATTATTTATGATCGGTTGATAAATTCTCGCATGCTAGATTTCGCAAAACCTAATGCTGAACTTATCAACGTTGGAAAAAGTTCTAAATCCACAAAGCTCGAACAAGAAAAGATAAATCAAATCATTATAGAAAAAGCAAAACTGGGTAAAAAAGTGGTAAGACTTAAAGGTGGAGACCCTTTCCTATTCGGCAGAGGTGGAGAAGAATCTGAAATATTGAGCAAGCACCATATACCTTTCCATGTGGTTCCAGGAGTTACATCAGCGATAGCAGCACCCTCATATGCAGGAATACCAGTAACTCACCGAAAAATTGCATCTAGTGTTACTTTCGTCTCAGGTAATGAAGATATTAATAAAAAGAATTCAAATATTAATTGGACTGCCATCAGTAATACCGGTGGAACAATCGTTGTCCTTATGGGCAGAAGTAAACTTAATAAGATAACGCATGAGTTAATAAATGGAGGAATTAATCCAAATACTCCAGCTGCAATAATCAGATGGGGTTCTGAACCCCATCAAAAAACTATTACTGGAACTGTCGCAAATATATCTTTACTGGCGGACAAACAACAATTATTACCTCCCGTGGCTTTGGTCATTGGCGATGTAGTAAATTTAAGAAACGAATTGAATTGGTTTGAAACTTTACCTTTATTTGGCAAACGCATTCTTGTAACTCGGACCCGAAACCAGGCTTCTAAATTATCTATGCTTTTATCGGAACAAGGTGCTACGCCAATTGAGTTGCCAACTATAGAGATTGTACCTACAAACATAAAACCTCTTCAGGAACGAATTAGGGAAATCAATGAATTTTCCTGGATAGTGTTTACAAGTTCAAATTCTGTAGAGATATTTTTCAAAGCATTAATCAATTTAGGCTTTGATACAAGAAAATTATTTGATATAACAATTGCTGCTATTGGAAACGCCACTAAGTTGAGTTTAGAAAGTTATGGGGTTAAAAATGTTATTATGCCCAAAACATTTAATACGGAATCGCTGGGAAACCTAATAGTTAAAAAATCGATCGTAAACGAAAACATTTTATTACCTAGATCTCAATTGGGGCATGATGAGTTCGTCACAAAACTGCAATCAGCGGGATTACAAGTAAAAGAGATAGACATATATAAAACTGTAATACCAAAGAAATCTAAAACTATATCCAATGAAATTTTTCAAGACGGTATAGATATAGCTACTTTCACAAGTTCTTCGACTGTAAATGGCCTTGTTGATTTGTTAGGCGGGATTAATCAACTTAAAGATGTTAATATAGCGAGCATAGGTCCAGTTACCCAAGCAGCAGTTGAAAAAGTAGGGCTCTCATCCAATATACTAGCCTCAGAAAGTACTGTTGAAAGTTTAGTAGAGGCGATTAAAGCACATTTCGCTAAGTAAAGATTTATGGCAGCATATCACAAACATCGCATGCGTCGACTGAGAAATAATGCCGCTATTCGAAAGATGACACGCGAAACACTAGTAACTGTTGATGATTTCATTTATCCCATCTTTGTAACTTATGGCAAAGATGTCCAAGACAGCATAGAAGCTATGCCTGGTATTTTCCGAGTTTCGATTGATAATCTCAACAAAGAGGTTCGGAACGCATACGACCTTGGAATACAGTCCGTTCTTCTTTTTGGCATACCTGAAGCCAAAGATTCATTTGGTTCAGATTCATATAATCCAAATGGAATCATACAATTAGCAATAAAGGAAATCCGTAATACTACACCAAATATTTTGATTATCACTGATGTATGCATGTGTGAATATACAGACCACGGACATTGTGGAATCACTGAAAATGGTGCAGTAAATAATGATAAAACATTGGACATATTATCAAAAATTGCGGTTAGTCATGTTGAGGCAGGATCAGATATAGTTGCCCCATCAGCAATGATGGACGGTCAGGTAGCAGCAATAAGATCATCTTTAGATCAAAATGGATATGTGGATTCACCAATAATGGCATACTCAGCAAAATATGCTTCAGGATTCTATGGTCCATTTAGAGAAGCAGCTATGTCAGCTCCATCATATGGGGATAGACAAACTTACCAGCTAGACAAAGCAAACATTCGCGAAGCAATGGAGGAAATACGTCTAGATGTAGAAGAGGGTGCAGACATTATCATGGTAAAGCCTGCATTATCCTATTTAGACGTAATTTCAGCAGCCAGAAATAGATTCGCTCTTCCTATAGCGTCTTATAACGTTAGTGGCGAATATAGCATGATTAAAGCAGCAGCTCAGAACGGATGGATAGATGAGAGGCGAATAGCATTGGAAATCTTAACATCTATCAAACGTGCTGGTGCGGATATGATCATAACCTATTATGCTAAAGAAGCGGCACAGTGGCTCTCAAAAACCAATTAAAACCTTTGGCCAAAACGGTTGAACGGCCATAAACGAAACCAAGCTCTACCTTTCACCAAATTAACATTAATTGATCCGTATATACGACTGTCGACACTGAATTCAGAATTATCTCCAAGTACAAATAATTCCCCCGATTCTACATTCCATTTTTGTATCGTTTGATTTGAAGATTCAAGATTACCTTCTTGCTTGAGTATATGTTTACCATTTACAACAATTGATGAACCAATCACCTCCACTAAATCGGTTTCGACCGCAATTACCCTTTTGATTGTCCTTTTATCCGAATGGCTAGTTTGTATAACCACAACGTCGCCAGCACGGTAATTCGATAGAAAAACAGATTGTTTTTCGTATAAGAAATATTCTCCTGGCGATAAGTTAGGAACCATGCTGTAATTATTTATACGAATTATTCCAATAAATAACTTACTAAATATGGATGCAAAAAGTCTTATTAACACAAGTGAATTATACGATTAATTAGCTTTATAAATATAAATTCAGTTTAATAGTACTTAAGCATTGATCACCATATAATTTTACTGATAGGGTTGAAAAAGACAAAAATATTGAGGAGACGATTTTGATGAAATTCCAATCGATAATCAAAAATTTATCTTTAGTTGCAGATGTTGATGCCCATTGTGATATACCGTGCGGCATATATGACCCCATCGTAGCTAAAATTGCAGCACAAACAGTACTGAAAATGGCAATTAGGCTCGAGGCCGTCGATTTTCAAGGCGGACCGAGCAGTGTTGATGTGCCTAATAGTGTCGTCAGGTTCATAACTGTAAAAGACGAGCATGCTCAAAAAGTTAAAGAGGAACTCAATATTCTATGGGCAGATTATTTTAAGCCAGAACATTTAGAAAAATATCCCGATTTACATGAAGTTTTCTGGAATGCAAATAAACTTGCTGGAGCAAACAAACAAACTGTAAGCTCGGATTCAGCTAAAAAGCTCGTGGAATCGGTTGATGAAATAGCAACAATATTCTGGGCTACAAAGGGAGTTGATTACAACGACCCTGTGGCAGACATTAGATTTGGATCTTAAATTTAAGGGTTTTTAGCGCGACGGTCACGACTTGCTGCAATAAAACTTAATATTAAACCTATGCCAGCAAAAATGGCACAGGCTAGCAAGGCATATGAAAAACTTAGGGACAAGTATTGAGACTGTGTAATTTCTCCTACATTGTATAATTTTTCTCTTCCTGCATTTATGGCTCCACACATTGCCACTCCAAGAGCAAACGCTAATTGTCTGCCGCTAGCGATTGAAGCTGACGCTGTGCCATATCTATCAGGTGGAACACTACTCATTATGGTCAAGGTATTAGGAGGTTCATAAATACCAGAACCTATACCGATTAATAGTAATGCTATGAATATACTAGCTTCTGATCCCGATACAGCCAAAAAGCTGGACCAAACCAAAGATCCACATATTAATATAAGGCCAATTGCAGAAAGATACCATGGGCTAATAAAACGAAGAATATACCCTGTAAATGGAGCAATAAATACTCTCATAATGGAATATAGCATTATAAAAGCTCCAGCTTTTGTAGCGGAAAAACCTAAATAATCTATAAAAAAGAATGATGCCAACAACATTATGGCACCAAGCGATATGTAGTGACAAATTAACACAATAAGGCCAAAACCATATCCTGTAACTTTGAACAGAGTCAGGTCTAATATTGGTCTGCTGGATCTACGTTGATACTGAAATAAAACCGGTATAGATATCAACAAAACAACAATCATTATTAAGACAACTGGAGAACCCCAGCCGACCTGGGCACCTCGATTGAATATAAGAATTAAAGATGCCAGAACTGCGAATAATGACACTACTCCGATCCATTCTATCCTTAATTTATTACCTCCTAATCCAGCTTGTTTTTTTAAAACCAACCAAGATAATACAGCGGCCACTATAGATATTGGTATACGGCTGTAAAATAGAGACCTCCAATCCAGGTAATCTAATAAAAACCCTCCGAAAACAGGGCCTCCAGACAAACCGATTCCAACAACTGCTCCAGCTAATCCGATTGCTTTAGCCCTCTCATGACCATGAAAATTGTCAACGATTATTGCATTTACACCGGCTAATATCATTGCCGATCCAAAACCCATAAAAATACGCACCAAAATTAGCTGCCATAACGATGAGGTAAGGGCTGCAAGCATCAATGCTAACGAGAAAATTACAAATCCTAGGGTGTAAATACTTCTTTTATCACGCACATCAACCAGCCACCCAATAGTCAGGCCCAATCCTACCGTTGTCACCCAAAAAGCCACTGATATCCACAATATAGTAGATGTATCAGTATTAAACACAGATGCTAATTCTGGATAGGTTACAGGCATAAGCCCGCTATCAACAGTCAATACGAGATTACCCATAGCTGCAACAATGAGAATCATCCATTTAGAATGCATATGGGTTATGAATTTAGTATAAGTTGTCAAGAAATCGAGACTTCATCTAATTTTATATTAGTGTTTATTGAGTAGCCTTTAAAAACTCATCAAAATATTTAACCACCAGTTGTTTATATTCTTCTCTAGGGGGACTGAATAAATCTAAAGCCAATGACCATCCACCTAAGTTTTGAACACTATGTTCTACACCGCCAGGTATCATCCAGCCTTGATTCACTCCTATTCTCTTAGTCTCACCACCTACCGTAAAATCAAATTCACCCTGAACACACAATCCGGCTTGCTCGTGAACATGTGAATGTACCGGAACAATTGAATAAGGCTCCATTTCAATAAGACTTATCATTATTTTGTCACCCCAAATAAGCTTAGTTGTAACCCCCGGTGCAAGTTGCTTGCGACCTATCTCTTTCAAGTCATAGAAATACGACATTTTAGTTATCTCCCTTTAAAAATTAACCTAGCCTAAATATTAAACTCTTCCGCATAAAGGACTCTTGCAGTTATGTTTTCAGCATCCGTAAGAACTAGCTTTTTGACCAAGAGCTCTGGCCACTTTTGCTCGATCGTTATACGGTTGCAAAACCAAACAAATAAAATCATTTAAAGGCGTATCTATATTATTTTGTTTACCTAGCTTTGATACCGCTCCATTTAAAACATCTACTTCCAATGGATTACCGTTGATCAAATCCATAAACATTGAAGATACTGCCACCTCTTTGTGTTCCAGTAAATAACTCATTTGCTCTTCCTCTATGGTGTCAGGCAAATAAACTTTCATAGACCGTGCAACATTGGCTACTTCAGAAATCACTCCTTTTATCATATTGAATGAATCTTTGGTGGTTAAAATTTGCTTAATTGACTCACGGGTTACACACATCATGCCACTAAGTGCGCATATCAGAATGAGTTTTGACCATAAAGTGGAATTGATATCTTCTGATATATTGGAATTTATACCAGCTTTCACCATAGTTTCATTGATATCAATTATCTGATGTGTAGGCTTTCCAAATTTAGGGCCAAAAACAATTGAACACCCACCACCATATTCATTAATTACACCAGGAGACTCTAACGAGGCGTCAATATAGGTAGCCCCAAGTAGTATCGATGCTTTATCAAAGGCATGTTCAAGCTGGTCACCACTGCCCAATCCGTTCTGCAACGTTAGTATATGTGTATTATCTACAACAGCAGGCTCAATAATCTTTATTGCCTCAACATTTGAATACCCTTTTACACAATACAAAACCAGGTCAGCTTCAAATAACCCATCTAATTCTTGTTTCACAAAGACGTTTTGTAATATGAAATTATTTGAGGTCACGCTATTAATAATTAACCCATGCGATTCCATGGCTGCCGCATGATCGCCTCTCGCAATAAATAGCACATCATGGCCTGCTTTAGCTAAAACAGCTCCATAATACCCGCCAACAGCACCAGATCCCATCACTAAAATCTTCATAATACAGACCTCAGTTCAAAAAATTAACTAATGATTTTGTTTTAAACCGTTTTCAAATAGGTTTACATACAACGTATATACCTTGTCAGTTTAACTTCCACCAATAAAACCTTGCAATGGTTCTTGACACACATCCTAGGGGCCATAAAATGATGTCTCTGTACAAACTAATGAGGGGCCATAAATGATAAATAGCGACAGGTTAGTAAAAACTTTTTGTGACATAGTGCAAATCGACAGCATATCCGGAGAGGAAGACGATATAGCAGAAGACCTCACATCACGATTAGAAAATCTTGGTTTAACTGTAGAAGCAGACGATTATGGCAACTTGATTGCAAATTCCGACAACTTCGACTCGAATTTTGATTCTCCTCCCATACTGTTATCTGTTCACATGGATACCGTTGATCCGGGACGAGGTATAAAACCACAGGTAGAGGATGGTGTTGTCCGATCTGATGGCACCACAATCATAGGAGGTGATGCGAAAGCAGGCGTTGCGGCCGTTTTAGAAGCAATTGAATCAATAAATGAAGATAAAGCTGAGCATCTCCCATACCAAGTATGTTTAACAAGAGAGGAGGAAACTGGGCTTCATGGCGCAAGAAATCTAGATTTTTCAAAAATATATGCAAAGGAAGCTATAGTATTTGATGGAGAAGGACCTGTGAATACAGTCACCGTCGCGGCGCCAACATATATTGGGTTCACAATCGAAATTACTGGCCGAGCTGCACATGCAGGAGTAGAACCAGAAAAAGGACTATCAGCTATCAGAATTGCGGCAGAACTAATAACAAGAATGCCACAAGGACGATTAGATGAAGACACCACTTTTAATATTGGGTTAATAGAAGGAGGTAGTGTCAGAAACACAGTACCGGAAGATGCAAAAATAATTGGGGAATTTAGAAGTCAAAATATAGAAACAATAGATAATATTGGACTTGAGATCAAAGATATTATAAGTCGAGTTCAACTGATGTACCCGGACGCCGAACTAAAAGATCATCTGCATACTGAATTTGAACACTATGAATTTGGAGATAAAGACCCTACGTATATTCGTGTTGCTGAGGCCATGAGGCAAATGAACTTGACGCCTGCAATGAAATCAAGCGGTGGAGGTACAGATGGGAATGTTTTCAGGCTAAAGGGAATAACATCCGTTGTTGTAGGTATGGCAGATAACGGCATGCATACCGTACGTGAGCATGTGAAAATTAACGAATTGACCGATGCCGCTCAATTCTGTGAAATTGTTCTAAAAGCAAAACAATAGGACTAGATATGTTAGTCAAACTTGCTTATGGAGAGACTGGGATACAGGTCAATTTACCTGAGTCTATAACCGACATCGTTGAGCCGGAGTATGTGCCCGGCTTACCAGATGAAACTGCTGCTATTCAAACTGCATTAAGAAACCCAATAGGTTCAAAACCTCTTCGCCAGCTAACATCTCCTGATCAAAAAATTGCAATTTCGATTTGCGACATTACACGCCCATCACCCACCAACGTGGTACTTCCGTATATATTAAAAGAACTGTCTCATGTACCTAAAGAAAATGTGTCCATACTTGTTGCCACAGGTACTCACAGAGCTAACTCCGAAAATGAATTAATAAATATGCTAGGACGTGAAATAGCAAGCAATAATAAAATTATTAACCACGACTGTTTTGATAATGAAAATTTGATTTTGAGTGGAAAAACAAAAGATGGTACGCCCATTTGGTTAAACAAAACATGGATTGAATCAGACGTAAGAATAACCTGCGGTTTTGTTGAACCTCACTTTTTTGCCGGCTTCTCTGGTGGACCTAAAATGGTGGCGCCTGGTTTAGCTGGATTCGATACCATAATGGCCTTACATAATGCGGAAAGAATAGGGTCTCCGAAAGCGGTCTGGGGGATAACTAATGGCAATCCTGTGCATGATACCGTAAGAGAAATTTCAAAGATAACAGGCGTGGACTTTTCCATTGATGTAACTATAAATAAAAACCGAGAAATTACTTCTGTATTCGCAGGTAACTTATTCGAGGCTCATAATGCCGCCTGCGAAACATCAAAACGAATAGTAATGAGACCCGTTGAAAATGAGTATGACATCGTGATCACTACTAACTCAGGGTATCCTTTAGACCAAAACTTGTACCAAACTGTTAAAGGATTATCAGCAGCTGCGCAGATAGTTAAAATGGGAGGAACAATTATTTGTGCTTCTGAATGTAGAGATGGGCTTCCCAGCCACGGTGAGTATAGCAAGATACTATCTGAATCGAACTCAATGTCTAAACTATTAGACGACATTAATAAGGCCGAATTTACCAGACACGATCAATGGCAAGTACAAGTGCAGGCAAAAATACAAATGCGTGCTGAGGTTTTTATTAAATCAGACTATTTGACAGATGTACAAATACAAGCTGCGCATTTTAATCCGATATCTAGTATAGAAGCTGCTATCACCGATTCTATAAACAAACATGGTAAAGGAGCTCGCATCTGCGTTCTCCCAGAAGGCCCACAAACAGTTCCTTACCTATCAAACAATATTTAAATTTTTATAAAACTCAT
The DNA here is from genome assembly GCA_022447925.1 of SAR202 cluster bacterium. Classification (GTDB taxonomy): domain Bacteria; phylum Chloroflexota; class Dehalococcoidia; order Lucifugimonadales; family UBA2962; genus UBA2962. Next base: position 122,803 of record JAKUTS010000002.1, read on the forward strand.
AATTAGATTTATAAAAATTAGGAAATACTTGCTTTAGCTCCTGCTTCCTCTAGTTTCGCTTTTGCAGTTTCAGCATCTTCTTTACCTACGCCTTCCTTAACATTAGCAGGCGCACTCTCAACCAAATCTTTCGCTTCTTTTAAGCCTAGGGATGTTACTTCTCTCACGGCTTTAATAACGTTAATTTTGTTAGGCCCCACTTCATCGAGCTTAACAGCGAAATCTGTTTTATCTTCAGCAGCTTCAGCTCCGCCTGCACCCGCATCAGCACCAGCTCCAGGAGCGGCTACTGCAACAGCTGCAGCGGCACTGACCCCAAAAGTTTCCTCTAATTCTTTCACAAGCTCCGATAGCTCAAGGACAGACATTCCTTTTATAGCTTCTAAAATTTCTTCTTTACTCATTTATCAACTCCTAAACCTTATATAACTTAAAAATTTTTTAATCGTAATTGATCTTATTCAGTCTTTTCTTCAGTTGCCTCTGTAGCAGCTTCTTCTTCTACTGGTGCCTCCTCCTCAGTTACCTCTGTAGCAGCTTCTTCTTCTACTGGTGCCGCTGGAGTAGCTTCTACATGTCTCTGAATCACGTTAGCCAAACCATTAATAGGTGAATTTAAGACATATACTAAGCCCTGGATACCACCATTTAACTGACCAACAAGCTTAGTTAATAACTCCGTTTTGCCAGGTAGTCGTGATAGTTGTTCTATTTCCTTTATATCAAGAGACCTATCTCCCATTAAAGCACCACGAATTGCAAGTTCTGAATCCGAGTCTTTAATGAAAGTTGTAAGGGTCTTTACTGCATCAACCACCTCTCCATACCCTAAAACCAATCCAGTAGGACCAGAAATGATTTCCTTTAACAAGCTTTTATCAGCGGAGTCAGCCGCAATGTAAGCTAAAGTGTTCTTAACAATTACATATTCAACATCTTTTGCTCTCAACATTTTTCTAAGCTCATTTGTCTCAGTAACAGACATGCCAGAATAGTCAGTTGATACAGCTATTGTGCTGTCAGCTATGCGTTTTGTTAAACTTTCTACCACTTGTGCTTTTTGTGGTGTAGGCATATTTTTCTCCCAAAAAAAATCCCGACTTGCAAGTCGGGAGTTCCATCATAAACAATTATGGTGATAACTTACTTCAACTTGCCTCGGTAGGTAATATTATTCTGACGAATTTCGTCAGGACCGACTGTCTCAGGCCAATCTATTCAATTAATTATAAATCATTTCCTTTTATTTCGCTTATAGCTGCTGCATTAAGCGGGGTACTAGGCCCCATTGTACTAGTTAAGAAGGCGGACAGTATAAACTCACCTTTTACGCCAGATGGCCTAGCGCGAACAATATGATCAACAACAGAAGATATGTTTTCAACTAGTTGACCTGCATCAAAACTAGCCTTACCTACCACAACATGAATTATGGATGTTTTATCGAGTTTGAATTCCACACGCCCCTTCCTGGCATCATTAACTGCTCTGTCTATATCTTCCGTAGCTACGACAGTACCTGTTTTGGGATTAGGCATTAATCCTTTTCTACCTAATACTTTGCCTAGTTTACTAACCTTACCCATCATATCAGCGGTTGCTATGGAAACATCAAAATCAGCCCAACCACCTTCAATCTTTTTTATTAATTCATCATCTCCAATATAATCCGCACCTGCAGATTGAGCTATTGATACACCTTCACCTTGTACAAAAACTGCAATTTTAACAGTCTTACCGTTTCCATTAGGGAGAGGTGCAACGCCTCTAACTTGTTGATCAGCGTGACGTGGGTCTGCGGACGTGCGTAAATGCAACTCAATTGACTCATCAAATTTACTAGTTGCGGTGGCTTTAACTTTTACAACCGCCTCTTCAATTGTATATTCTGACTCACGGTCAATTAATGAAGTTGCAGAATTATATCTTTTACCATGCTTACCCAAGATGAACTCCTCATCAAAATTATCTACTTAGAAATTAAACGATTTCTATACCCATGCTTCTAGCAGTGCCAGAAACGATTTTTATTGCGCCTTCTATATCTGCAGCATTTAGATCAGGCATTTTAATTTCAGCTATTTCACGGACTTTGTCTTTAGAAACTTTCCCTACTTTATCTCTATTTGGCTCGCTACTCCCCTTACTAATTCCGGCAGCTTTCTTTAATAAAGCTGTGGCTGGAGAGGTTTTAGTAATGAAAGAAAATGATCTATCTTCGTAAACTGACAACTCTACAGGGATTATGTTTCCTTGCTGTGAACTGGTCCGTTCATTATATTCTTTTACAAAAGCCATTATATTTACCCCGTGTTGTCCCAACGCAGGGCCTATTGGAGGTGCAGGACTTGCCTTACCAGCCTCTAACTCAAGCTTTAAAATTGTTAAAACTTTTTTTGCCACATTAATTCCTTAGATATGTTTGCTTTTTGATATTTTATACGGAGCGATTAACCTGTTAGGCTAGCGCAGTTATATATTATGCGCGTTCAACTTGTAAAAAGTCTAATTCGACAGGAGTTTCACGACCAAAGAAGGACACCAAGACTTTTAGTTTTGCACGATCAGGAAACACTTCATCAACTGCACCTATAAAGTCAACAAACGGACCATCTTTAACTCGCACCACCTGACCTTTTTCAAAACCAACCCTAACCCTTGGCTCATTTGATTCCATCTGCTGAAGAATGTTATTAACTTCTTCTTCCTCAAGGGGCACTGGTTTAGGCCTTTTCTCTCCAGCGTCTTCAGCTGATACAAACCCTGTTACACCGGGAGTGTTTCTCACAACGTGCCAACTTTCATCATCCATTAACATCTTTACCATAATGTATCCCGGAAAGATCTTTTTTGACACAGGAACCCTACTGCCATCTTTGATTTCAATTTCTTCCTCAGTAGGAATAATCACTTCAAAAATTTTATTTGAAACATCCATGGTCTCTATTCGAAGCTCAAGATTACGTTTTACTCGTTCTTCTTGACCTGAGTAAGCATGGACTATGTACCAACGATGGTTTGATTCTTCTTTTATTTTAGTAGCAGCAGACATGTTAATTAATTAATTACCTATAAAAACCCCTACTAGACGTGAAAAACCAATGTCTACCAAGCCTAGAAAAATACCTATCACTGCAGATACAGCCACTACCATTATCGTAAGTCGAGTAGTTTCCTCACGTGTAGGCCACGTGACTCTCCTCAGCTCTGAATAAATTTCGCCGAAAACGCGAAAACTAAACGCCTTTTTCGTTGCGTCTGTACTCACCTTCCGGGTTGCATTTTGTCCACGCGCCAAAAGCTTTACTACCTCACTTCCTTATGAAGTGTATGCACCCTACATCTCGGACAATAGCGATTCAATTCTAAACGCTGAGGATCATTACGTCTGTTTTTAGACGTATGATACGTGCGTTCACGACAACGCTCACATCCGAGATTAACTAAACTTCTTGCATCGCCTTTTTTGGCCATGGATTAAATTACCTATTTGATTACTTTTGTTATGACTCCAGAGCCCACGGTTCTTCCACCTTCTCTAACCGCAAACCTTAGCTGATCTTCTAAAGCTACAGGAGTAATAAGTTTAATTTTCATCTCCACATTGTCACCAGGCATTACCATTTCTACACCAGAAGGTAATTCTATTTCACCAGTAACATCAGTGGTCCTTATATAAAACTGAGGTTTGTATCCTTGGAAGAACGGTGTGTGTCGTCCACCTTCTTCCTTACTTAAAACATAAACGTTTGCCTCAGCTTCAACGTGAGGTGTGATACTTCCAGGTTTAGCTAAAACCTGTCCTCTTTCAACATCTTCCCTATCAACACCTCTGACCAATAATCCTACGGCATCTCCTGCTTCACCTTCGTCTAGTGTCTTATGAAACATCTCCACACCTGTAACGACAGTGGTAGTTGTTTCTTTTATACCAACAATCTCTACTTCATCACCAGTATTAACAATACCTTGCTCAATTCTGCCGGTAACGACTGTGCCTCTACCTTTAATACCAAAAACATCTTCTACTGGCATAAGGAATGGTTTATCTTTCGGCCTGTTAGGCACTGGTACATATGAGTCAACAGCATCCATTAATTCCCATATCTTTCCACCCCATTCTGAATCACGACCTAGCTGATCATCAGATGCCTCTAAAGCATTCAATGCACTGAGTCTAACAATCGGAATGTCATCTCCAGGGAAACCATATTCAGTTAAAAGTTCCCTTAATTCCATTTCTACCAGCTCCAACAGTTCTTCATCATCCATTGCATCAACTTTATTCAATGCAACGACAATTGCTGGAACTTCCACCTGTCTGGCAAGCAAGATATGCTCACGTGTCTGAGGCATAGGTCCGTCAGGAGCACTTACGACTAAAATAGCACCATCCATCTGCGCAGCACCGGTAATCATATTCTTGATGTAGTCGGCGTGACCTGGGCAGTCAACGTGTGCATAATGACGCTGCTCTGTTTCATATTCCACATGAGTAATAGCTATCGTCACCCCACGTGCTTTTTCTTCAGGCGCATTGTCTATAGTGTCAAAAGCTCTAAAGTTAGCTTGACCCGAAGACGCAAGCGTCCGAGTGATTGCAGCGGTTAACGTAGTTTTTCCATGATCTACGTGTCCTATTGTTCCAACATTTATATGCGGTTTATCTCTTACAAATTTTTCCTTCGCCATTCAGATATTCTCCATTGTTGTTTACACCAGCCCACAAGCAGACTTGAACTGCTGACCTCGTTCTTACCAAGAACGTGCTCTGCCAACTGAGCTATGTGGGCTCGTGGGGTTTTGGTATCAATTTTAAAGTCCAGAGAGTGGAGGGAGTAGGATTCGAACCTACGTAGCCCTTCCGGGCGCCAGATTTACAGTCTGGTGGATTTAACCACTCTCCCATCCCTCCGCCACAACGCTTCATTTTAGCATAGGCATAATAGCCTTGCCATGTCCATTTATTAAAGTTAATTACAACTTAGTCGAAACATAAAGTATATTTTTGCCAAATATTTATAAATATTCGTGTGATTCTCGATAACTTCTACTTTAAGTGGTGATTTTTCACCTTGTAACGGAGCCCCGGAGAGGATTCGAACCCCCAACCTGCCGATTACAAGTCGGCTGCGCTACCAATTGCGCCACCAGGGCATAAAACTTTACTGGTACATATTCTACCAATTAATTAATTGTTTTTTGCGTGATAACGAGCTATCTCCATTACATCTTTTAATGGGATTTGCCTTTCCATAGCAATTTTACGACATACTTCATATTCAGGAGAAACGGTTACCAGTTCATTGTTTTTGTATTTTAATTTAACTGGAATATTCCCTATTTCAGTAGCCACAACTATGTTTTCTCGCTTACTAGCAAATCGTTTTACCATCTGAGAACGAATACCAAATGTCGTGGTCTCTCTATTAATGATACCTCTTAGTCGATCATCTAAATCTTGGGTGGACAGTACTGAGAGTAAAACCCCGTTACGATTCTTTTTCATGTTAATTGGAGTTGTCCATGCATCCAATGCACCGCTGGAAATCAGCCTATCCACCACATAAGAAAGGATTTCTGGGGTTGAATCATCGATATTAGTTTCAAGCAAAATAAGTGATTCAGATTGACTTTCTTGTTGACCAATCAACAATCCAAGGACATTCGGGTAAGATTCTGGGTTGCGACTGCCCAACCCATAACCCCATTTATCAACTGTCATATAAGGTTGGTCAAATTTAGCCAAAGAACTCAATAAAACCGCTCCAGTTGGTGTAACCATTTCACCTGTATCTATTCCCTGTTTTGGTGGAGGCTTCAAAGGAACATTAAATTTGGATAAAATTGACATAGTTACTGGCGCAGGGACAGTTGTAACTCCATGTTCAGTATTGACTGTTCCAGAGCCGGTTGGTAATGGAGACGAATAGACGGACTCCAAATTTAATTCGTACATTCCGGCAACGCAGGAAGTAACATCAATCAGAGTATCCAGACTTCCTAATTCATGCAACACCAATTGATCTACACCGATATTGTGAATTTCGGATTCAGCATCACCTATACACTGCAAAATATCTTGTGATTTCTTAACAATGTCATCGGCAAGATTAGATTTCTCAAGCTTGTATAAAAAATCTCTAATTTTGTAACGATGATCTTCTTGACCATTCATTTCGATCTTGATTTTGGTTCCGACAACTCCTTGCCTGTTATCTTTAACCGAATCAATTGAAATGTTATCTAATTTCAGGTCGGCAATCACTGAATTTAAAAATTCAGTTTTCAGGCCAGCATCAACCATAGATCCTAAAATCATGTCTCCGCTGACACCACCAAGACAATTAAAGTACGCTAATTTTGGTGACATGACATAAACTCGGGATTAATCCTTATTTGCAGAAAATCATGATTAACATATTCATAGTGTCGTTATTGATGTATTTTAATCAGATACTTTCTAAGCAGAAGCAATTGGTAAAGGAGATTGCGCTGCGACTTGTAAATTACCACCTTCATCAGTTTCATCTACGTCAACTACAGCAGTATCACCAGGATTGAGTTCTCCGCTTAGTATGATGTCGGATAATTTATCTTCGACATGATCTTGAATAACTCTTCGCAAAGGACGAGCCCCAAATTGTGGATCAAATCCCTTATTGACAATCCATGATTTCGCTTCCTCAGTAACCTCTAAATTGATGCCACGCTGAACCAATTCAATGGATACGGACATCAGCATCAAATCTACAATTTGATTCATTTGCTCTCTAGCTAGAGATCTAAAAACTAACATAGAATCAATACGATTCAAGAATTCAGGACGGAAAAACCTCTTTACCTCATCCATAACGTTCTGCTTCATTCTAGTGTATCGATGTTCTGACTCCTCGGCATCACCGACCGCCATAGAAAATCCGATGCCTTTATCCTGTCTAATAAGATCTGAACCAATATTACTCGTCATAACAATAATAGTATTCCTGAAATCCACCTTTCTACCCTTCGCATCTGTTAGATGACCATCATCAAATATTTGCAACAGAATATTAAAAACTTCAGGATGAGCTTTTTCAATTTCGTCCAATAGGATTACACTATATGACTTTCGCCTTACTGCTTCTGTTAACTGACCTCCATCATCATAGCCAACATATCCTGGAGGAGATCCCACTAATCTAGCGACGGCATGCCTTTCCATAAACTCTGACATATCAACCCTGACTACAGCATCTTCTGTGCCGAAAAGGAATTCAGCCAGTTTTTGAACTAAGTAAGTTTTACCGACACCAGTTGGACCTAAAAACATAAACGTACCAACTGGTCTCTTGGGATTTTTCATGCCTGCCCGAGCTCTACGAACTGCTTTAGAAACAGACGTCACAGCCTCATCTTGACCGAATACTTGTTCAGAAATAACCTCTTCCATATTTATCAAGCGTTCTGTTTCTGAAGAGGTCAATCTTGTAACAGGTATTCCTGTCCACATACTAACCACTTCTCCAATGTGGTCTGATACCACAGTAGGAGAATCATCGCCGCGCTCAGCTTCCCAATCTTCTTCCACCTTTGACAATGTTTCCGTGAGTTCATTCTCTTTTTCACGCAATTCAGCAGCTATTTCATACTTCCTGTCAGTTATCGCTTCATCTTTTTCTTTTTTTATTTGCTCTAAATCTAATCTAACTTGTTTGACAGCTGATGGAGGTGTATTAAATTCAATACGCACTCTTGATGCAGCTTCGTCAATTAGATCAATTGCTTTATCTGGTAGAAACCTATCCGCTATATACCTAGAAGCAAGTTGGGCAGCTGAATCTAACGCTTCGTCACTAATAACTAGCTGGTGGTGTTCTTCGTAGGCCGCTTTCACACCTTTTAATATTTCAACCGTTTCATCAACTGATGGCTGTTCCACCTTAACTGGTTGAAATCTGCGTTCTAATGCAGGGTCGCGTTCTATATATTTACGGTAATCATCTTGAGTCGTCGCACCAATACACTGAAGTTCGCCCCTGGCCAACGATGGTTTGAGAATATTTGCTGCGTCAACCGCTCCTTCAGCGGCTCCAGCACCGACCATTGTATGGACTTCATCAATAAAAAGGACACAATTCGATGCAGATTTAATCTCATCAATTACCTTCTTTAGTCTTTCTTCAAATTCACCTCGGTATTTTGTGCCAGCAACCAGAGAACCCATATCTAGCGTAACTAGTCTTTTCCCCTGCAATGTCACTGGAACATCCCCAATTGCTATCCGCTGGGCTAAAGCTTCGACTATGGCAGTTTTCCCAACCCCTGGCTCTCCTACCAAAACAGGGTTGTTTTTGGTTCGACGACTTAATATTTGAGTAACTCTCTGTATTTCTTGATCACGGCCAACAATTGGATCTAGCTTGCCCGAATTAGCTGCAGCAGTTAAGTCAACGCCTAACTGATCTAAAGTAGGTGTTTTGGTCGCAGATCGCGGAATTGATTGACCTGTCGAAGTAGAAACTCCCGCTTGTTCAGGATTCTGTGATAAAACACGAATTGTTTCGGTTCGGATTTTATCTAAATTAGCTCCTAAACTCTCCAAAACCCCTGCAGCTACACCCTCACCCTCACGCATCAAACCAACTAACAGATGTTCTGTACCTATATAGTGATGATTCATTCGTCTAGCTTCGTCAACAGCCAGTTCAATAACTTTCTTAGATCTGGGAGTAAGTCCTATTTCACCCTGAGACGAAGTCTCTCCTCGACCGATAATGAACTCAATCGCAGATCGAACTTTATTTAACTCAATCCCTAAACCAGATAATACTTTTGCAGCAACTCCATTGGTCTCACGCGAAAGGCCAAGAAGTATGTGTTCAGTACCTATATAATTATGGTTAAATCGTTGTGCTTCTTCTTGAGCTAATGACAGAACCCTTCTAGCTCTTTCAGAAAATTTTTCGAATCTGCTAGCCATTTTTCAAACCCTCTTTTTAAATTAAGTAGGGACCCTTTAAACTTTCAAAAAGCGACGCTAAGTCGCGAAACAATCCTCGTGTTTATTCGTAATCTTCCTCAGCTCTTTTAAGGCTCAATCCTAAACGCCTTCTATCAGGTTCAATACGGAGAACTTTAACGCGAACTTTGTCGCCCTGTCTCACCACCTCTCGGGGATGTTGAACCATCCTATCGGTAAGCTCAGACACATGAATCAAACCTTCTACTGATCCTTCAATTCTAGCAAAAGCTCCGAAATTAGTCAGTTTTGTGATAGTTGCATCCACAACATCATTAACAGAAAGCTGGTCAGATACATTCTCCCATGGCTCTGGAGTAAGTCTTTTCAAACTTAGAGCAATTTTTTTAGTTTCACTATCAGCTCTGAGAACATATACCTCCAGTTCTTGCCCAACTTCGACAATCTCCTCAGGGCGTTCAACTTGACTCCAGGAAAGCTCTGAAATATGCACTAAACCATCTGCTCCGCCGATATCAACAAATGCTCCAAAACTACTAATTCCTGAAACTTTACCTTTAACTATTGCTCCAAGCTCGAGTTCTTCAATCAATTTATCTTTTATCTCGTCTCTTTTAGCTCGCGTTGAATCTCTTTCAGAAAAAATTGCACGGTTACGGCTACGATTTACTTCTAAAACTCGAAGCTTTATCTTTTTTCCAATTTCATCGTCATTTTCAAGAGATCCCTTGGAAGTGTCAGTTGTTTCAATTTGTTGGTCAACGTCATCAGTCGGCCCTGATTCTGAGTTTGCAGACTCCGCGCTATCCGTTTCTCCACCATCAGGTTTAAACCTATCCCTAGAAATAGTTGAAAGTTGAGATGCTGGAATAAATCCTTGGACACCTTCCACATCAACAATCGCTCCACCGCGATTGAAGCCAATAATGGTTCCAACTATGGTTCCATCAGATTCAGCTAACTTAGATAATTCCCGCCAACTTTGTTCACCTGTAGCTTTATCAATCGATAATATCGCAGGGCGCTCACCACTTTCGGTGCGCAAAACTACCGTTACAATATCATCGCCGACTTTAGGTGTGTTTCCTGTAATTTGAGACAAAGAGCTCATTTCGCGAGCTGGCACAAAACCTTCAGCCTTATGGCCAAAACTGACGAGAATACCATCTTTGTCTGAACTCATTACGACCCCTTCAACGATGTCACCACGCCTCACAGGATCCATAGATGAAAAAGATTCTAGCAATTCTCCCATATCTTGTATCTCTTCAGTTGTCTCATCTGAAGAGCTTTCGTTAATCGATTTTGAGTTTGTAGTGTCTGAATTTGAAAATGATGTCATTGGCGTACTTTAGCTTATACAGGATATGCAGGTTCATTATATAGACGCCAAACTGGAGTGTAAATGAGTGAAACCGTGTGATCGTAAAGTTTTATATGAGTTTATGGCAGCTTTGTTGAATAAAAAAACCCCTGGCAATGACATATTTTCCCACACCCTTGCGAGTGCAGTATCGTAAGCGCTGAAGCGTTTCACTTCCGTGTTCGGGATGGGAACGGGTGGTTCAACCTCGCCAAAATCACCAAGGGATTTTTTATTAAAATAAGTCCCAAACATTTCATCAAAAAAGATTATAAATACTTGAGACGATATAAGAATTTTAAATCGTAAGAGTTTAACCAGTCAATAGACAGCGTTATACAATTCTAACTATTTAATACCAATTGACCCTCAACGGTACGAAATGCTACTATCACCTAAGGTATCTATTGAGAACGCATTAAAAGCAATATCTATCAATATAATCTCGAGGTAAGATTTTGACCACTGAAACACCGGGTATAGAAGTGACAGACTCCGCAGCAGAAAAATTGCGCGAGGTTCTAGAAGAGCAAAATAAATCTGCTGGAATGTTAAGAATAATGGTTATGCCGAGTTCAGGATCCGGAGGGTGTGGCAGCGGCGGAGGTGGATTCCAGTACGTTTTGGGTGTTGAGGATTCTGCAGAAGAAGACGATATAGTAATAAAAACCTCCAAAGTCGATATTTTGATCGACCCGCAAAGTGCTCCTTTAGTCGACGGCTCAAGCATAGATTATGTTGATGGGCTTATGCGCAGTGGGTTTGTAATCAGCAATCCAAATGCGCCTGCTTCAGGTGGATGTGCTTGTGGAGGTGGTGGATGCGGATGCGGCGGCGGATCAAAGCCTCCTGTTGATCCTGCAAGTGTAGATAGCTCAACTGGATCTGGAGGGTGTGGCAGCGGTGGTGGTGGATGTGGTTGCGGTGCCAACTAATTTCAAACCTTTAAATTTATCAAGTTATATTTAATTCCAAATATAGGTCTTTCAAACCTATACTGAAAATCCATGATCTTCTATTGCAAACAATGCAAATTCTGTGATGAATGTAATTTAATAATGGTTTAGACAAAAAATATTAATATGACTAATATAGCAATACTCGGCATAGATATAATTGGACTCTGTATAGCGCTGTCCTTAAAGAAAAATCATGGAAGTGATTTCTATATAACTGCTGCCGGTGCAGAACCTGAAGATTTAAAATTTGCCAAAAGTATTGGTGCAGCTGATAAAACCGAAACCAGTGCACGGAAATGCATCACAGATGCTGAAATCATTATTATGGATGCACCATTACATTACACTAAAGATCTTTTAGAAAATCTGTCCTCACATTTCAATCCTGGAGCCACAATAACGGATACCGGACCACTAAAACAACCGGTAATAAAATGGGCTCGAGAACTCTTACCTTCTTCGATCAACTTCGTAGCTAGTAGACCAGTGCCAAAAGAAATTTTGTGGAGCCTAGAAGACGTTAGTCCAGATGCTATATCGCAGTCACCGTACTGTATAGTAACTGATAAAGCCACTTCTTCTGAAGGAATCCAAACAATCACATGGCTCGCTAAACAATGTGGATCTCAGCCGTATTTCTTAGACTCTGCTGAGCACGACAGTTATAGTTCAGCAATGGCGTTGTTACCTAATGTGATTTCATCGGCATTAATTATGACCGCATCAAAAAGCAGATCCTGGCCTGAAATGTCTAAACTTTCAACACCTGAATTCAAGGCAATGACTCAACTTGCAGATAAAGATCCAGAAGAGAACAGCTTAGCAGCCGACTTAAATTCCAAGGATACAGTCCATTGGATAGATGAAATGATTGCATCATTATATGAATTTAGAAAACAGTTTCTTGACGATAAAGAAAAGCTCTTCGAGTCATTTATATCAGCGTGGGAGCAAAGAGCAAAGTGGGAAGCAGGCACCTTACATCCTGATGATAGCCAGACGGCAACCATGCCTAACGCTAAAGAAACAATGGCTGAAATGATGATAGGAACTTACATGATGGATAGATATCGTAAAATGACAGACAAGTCACGAAAGAATTGGAAGTACTTTAGAAAAAGTTAATCTTGATTAAATCTGTAAGCAAAGCCGAGAAAATAAAAGGCATAATCTCACTACCTGGAGATAAGTCTATATCCCATAGAGCCATGTTGTTAAATGCAATGAGCAACGGATCTGCCCTGATATCTAACTTTTGTCATGGAGATGACAGAAGTGCAATGATCAATTGTTTGAACGGTCTGGGCGTCAATATTGAAAAGATTCAATCAAATGACTCTGAATATCCAAATGACACTTTTCTAGTTGAAGGTAACAGTAACGGGGATTTTTCAATTCCTACAAGGGTACTTGATGCAGGAAACAGCGGAACCACTTTTCGCCTAGTATCCGGTTTATTAGCAACCCAAAATTTTGAATCTACGATTTCAGGTGATAATTCACTGCGTAATAGACCAATGGGTCGAATAATCCAGCCACTCACAAAGATGGGTGCCCTGATAACTGGAATGAAGGACAATTCATTTGCGCCGCTGAAAATACGAGGCGGTAATTTATCAGGTATCGAGTATACGATGCCCGTTGCTTCTGCACAGGTAAAATCATGCATAATGATTGCTGGAACAAAAGCATCAGGATCCACCACCATAATCCAGCCAAAAGTCTCTAGAGATCACACAGAGAGAATGCTGAAAGCTATGGGTGCCAAAATCAGTATCAACAATCTCACAGTTGAGATTAAACGTTCAAATTTATCCGCACTAGATGTTACCGTTCCAGGAGACATTAGCGGAGCGGCTTTTTGGATGGTTTTAGCATCATGTCATCCAAACGCATCAATAACTCTAAAGAGGGTTGGGTTGAATCCTTCTCGTACTGGAATAATAGAGGTATTAAAGATGATGGGTGCAAACATAAAATTGTCTAACGTTGTTGAAGAAGCTGGAGAACCATGTGGTGATATCGAAATACAATCCAGTGAGCTAACAGGTGTCGATATTGAGGGAGAAATAATACCTAGAGTGATTGATGAAATTCCTATTTTAGCTTTAGCAGCATGCTTTGCTAAAGGTCAAACAATTATAAAAGATGCCGAGGAATTAAGAATAAAAGAATCCGATAGAATCAGTGCAACTGTGAACGGACTTTCAAAATTAGGGGCAACTCTTACGGAAACAAATGATGGAATGGTGATAAGCGGCAACGCAAAACTGATTGGAGCGCCCGTGGACACATTTAATGACCATAGAATAGCTATGACCATGGGGATTGCCGGCGTGCTCGCAGATGGAACAACTGAAATAAATAGATCTGAGGCAAACATGATTTCATATCCTTCTTTCTGGGAACAGTTATCAATTGTTACAGGAGAATTAGAAGTTTCAGCACACTAAATCTAATGATGATAATGAGAATTGAATCCAATAAGTTAGGCAGGTCAAATCCTTGAATCCATTAATTATATTAATATCAGGCCCTTCAGGAGTAGGTAAGGATTCCGTCATAAATAAACTCAGAGAGAATTGTGATTCTATTAGCATCGTTGTTACTGTAACTACTCGAATGATCAGGGAAGGGGAAATTAATGGCAAGGATTACATTTTTGTAGACCAGAAAACTTTTAATGAAATGAAGATCAATAATGCATTTCTAGAATATGCAAATGTCTACGGCAACGAATATGGGGTGCCGAAGGATGCAGTTAAACTTGCCTTATCTAATGGACAAGATGCTTTAATAAAAGCTGATATACAAGGAGCCAGAACTATTATGGAACTTGAGCCCTCCGTTCTTTCCATATTTATAATGCCTGGATCAACGTCTGATCTAGAAAAACGACTAAAGAAAAGAATGACCGAGTCAACAGATGCCCTGAAAATACGATTAAACACTGCTAAAAAAGAAATCGATCAATCCAGCAACTTCGAGTTCATTGTTTACAATAAAGAAAATCATATTGATGAAACACTGAAGGAAGTTAAGAAGATTATTCATGAAGCAAAAAACTCCAGGGATAAACGAGTTTTCAACATTACAGATGACAGGACGTTTTGAGTACAAATATTAAACCAATCCATTATGACTTAACCCTCAAACCCGACATTGCTAAATCAGCATTTTCAGGTGAAGTTGAGATTCGATTAAACTTTCTCCAAAAATCAAAATCGATCGTACTAGACGCTGCTGAGATAAACATACTAACTGCATCTATAGAACAAAATAATAGGGATTTTACTTTAAGGTACACATTAGACAATGATAACGAAACCATCACTTTTTTTTGTGACCAGAACATTGCAAAAGGAGAAGCTGTACTAAAAATCAGATTCTCTGGAATACTCAACGATAGGCTACGAGGTTTCTATATTAGTAAGTACATAGATACGAACGGAATTGAAAGCAAGTTAGCTTCCACACAATTCGAACCGACCGACGCCCGTAGAGCTTTCCCTTGTTTTGATGAACCGAGTCATAAAGCAACGTTTTCTGTTTCAGTGACGATTGATGAGGATCACAGAGCGATCTCAAATATGCCTGAACAAAAAGAGGAAAAGAACAATGACGGCACAAAGACTGTAACATTTGAAAAAACTCCAATTATGTCAACTTATGTTTTGGCAGTAGTTGTAGGGCGCATCAATTGCATAGAAAAAACATCGGAAACAGGCACACTGGTCAGGATCTGGTCAACCGAAGGGTTGGAGAATAAAGGCGAATACGCATTAAATGTTGCAATAGAAATTTTGGACTATCTAGAAAATTATTTTGGCATAAAATATCCTTTACCAAAACTGGATCATGTGGCAATACCAGATTTCGCAGCAGGAGCAATGGAAAATTGGGGGTGTATTACATATCGTGAACCAGCACTGCTATTCGACTCATCAAACAGCTCTTCGTCTACCCGGCAACTGGTAGCAGAGATAATAGCTCATGAAATGGCTCACATGTGGTTTGGAGACCTGGTTACCATGCGTTGGTGGAACGACTTATGGCTGAATGAGAGTTTCGCCTCTTGGATGGGAGATAAAGCGATCAATTCAATTTATCCGGAATGGCACAAGTGGACCCAATTTTTAGCTGCAGATACAGGCCATGCTCTTCGGTTAGATGGTTTATTGAATTCACATCCTATTGAACAAGAAGTCCAAAACCCCAATGAAATAGGTCAATTATTTGATGCAATCAGCTATAGCAAAGGTGCATCGATAATAAGAATGTTAGAAAATTTCCTCGGCGAAAACATATTTAGACAAGGAATTAATACCTATCTAAATAAATTCCAATATGACAATGCCTCGACAAACGATCTATGGGAATCACTACAAGCTGAATCAGGAAAACCAGTAAAAGAGATTATGGAGACTTGGATCAAAACCACAGGTTATCCATATATTGTCGTGGACATTGACAGAGGAGAGGATATAAATGAAATTTCAGTTAGTCAGCGACGCTTCACATATACCCAAAATACTGGTGATAAAAATCATAAGGACACATGGCCTATTCCGATTAACACCATAGACAGTAACGATAACTCAAGTATGTGCTTGCTGACACAGGAATCTCAAAAGTTTCCGATTCCTAAGATTAACAAAGAGGATTGGTTAAAATTAAACGTCGATCAAACAGGATTTTACAGAGTCCAATACCCACAATATGATTTGCAACTATTGAATAACGCTGTCAAACAAAAACTGTTAGATGCACCAGACAGACTAGGTTTAATAAGTGATAGTTTTGCTATGGTTCAGGCGATGTTGGCTCCCGCCAGTAACTTCCTTACACAATCCAGTTCATACAAAACTGAAACAAGTCAACCAGTATGGTCTGAACTTCTCTACGGTCTGCGTTACATACAGAACCTTATTTATAAGCAAGACTACTATAATATTTTCACACAATACTGTAGAAACCTATTAATGGAAATAAGGAATGAAATTGGTTGGGAGCCAGGCATCAATGATGATCACTTAACCTCTTTATTGCGCGCACAAATATTGTTGTCATCAGGCCAATTCGAAGACACAGAAGTTTTAGAAACATCTAAAACTAAACTACTTGATTCTTTATCTACAGGAAATCAAATACACGCGGATCTTCGTAGGTCAATATACGTGCTAGCAGCTAAACAAGGAGATCAGAAATTATATGATGTTCTCTGGGACTTACATTCAAAAAGTAATCTACAGGAAGAAAAAGTTAGATTACTAAGTGCCCTAACCCAATTTCAGGATTCTAATCTTCTGGCAAAAACACTTAATAGAGCTCTATCTGACAAAGTGAGAACTCACGAGACTATCAGCGTTATAGTACAGTCATGTGGAAATCCATATGGACGCAAATTAACATGGGAATTTATGAAAGAAAACTGGCAAGAACTAGATAGGAGATATGGTGAGGGCGGCTTTGGTCTTATGTATATGATTCAAGCTTTATCAGGTTTCGCAAATTATGAAGCGTTAAAAGACGTGGATCAGTTTTTTAAAATTAATCCAGTCCCTGCTGCGGAACTTTCACTATCACAAACAAAAGAAACGATCAAAAATAATATTGACTGGATCAAATATAATGACTCAGATCTATCTGATTGGGCAAATGGAATAAAGATGAAATGAAAATTGTAATAGCCCCACAAGCCTTTAAAGGAAGCATATCAGCAATGAACGCTGCTAAGGCAATTAATGAAGGTGTCAAATCTGTTTTGCCAGATGCCACAACTATATTGATTCCTATTGCGGATGGAGGTGATGGAACTTTAGAAACTCTTATAGAGGTGATGGGCGGCGACGCTATAACAGAAAAGGTTACAGGACCTTTAGGATCAAAAGTGGAAGCGGATTGGGGAGCGCTGTCTGACGAAAAGACAGCAATAATTGAAATGGCTAGCACATCAGGTCTAACACTACTTAAACCTAACGAACTAGACCCTTACAAAGCAACAACATATGGATTGGGAGAAATAATTTTGAAAGCCCTTGATAAAGGGTATAGAGAATTTATAGTGGGCATCGGTGGCAGCGCCACAAATGATGCGGGCGCAGGATTGGCTCAAGCTTTAGGAATACAATTATTGAATTCAAGCGGAAAAGAAATTGAACGAGGCGGTTTTAATCTTAAACACTTAGATACTATAGACATGTCGGAGCTAGACCCAAGAGTTAGTGAAAGTAAATTCAATGTGGCATGCGATGTAGACAACCCTATGTGCGGTCCGGAAGGAGCGTCGGCAGTTTACGGCCCACAGAAAGGTGCCACTAAAGAAATGATTACTGTACTCGATAGTGCGCTTCAACACTTTTCTCACGTTGTTCACAGAGATCTTAATAAAGAAATAAAACATATGCCTGGAGCTGGTGCCGCTGGCGGACTCGGTGGCGGTATGACCGCATTTTTAAATGCCTCACTTAAAAAGGGTATTGATATAGTGTTAGAAACTTTGGATTTTGAAAAACAAATAGAAGGTGCTGATTTGGTAATCACTGGTGAAGGTCAAATGGACTTCCAAACCGTATTTTCGAAAGCTCCAATTGGCGCGGCACAATTAAGCAAATCTAAAAACATCCCAGTATTGAGCCTGTCTGGTTCTCTAGGAAAGGATTATGGGTTAGTTCATGATCATGGGATTGACGCTGCATTCTCTATTCTTAATAGACCAATGACGTTAGAAGAGGCATCCGCTAATTCTAATGAATTAATAACAAAGGCCACTGAGGAAATTATACGAGCCATTGTAGTCGGGACTAAACTGTAGGGCAGCAAAAGCTACTCCAAGTCTAACATAAAAATCAGAAAGCCCACCCATGTACTACAAATCCAAAAACCCAACAAATCAAGAAACTGGGTCCTGTGGCAAATAAACCAGTTTCGGTCAATGGGTTGGCTACACTATGAGACCTCAGTAAAAGCAGATAACATATCAAAGCTGCAAGCATTATCCACATAGAAGCCAAATTAGCTCCTAAACCCAATCCCACAACGAATCCAATGACACTCCAAGTTACCGGGCTATCAATAGCAGTTAATAGCATATGTTTAGCTGACATTTTTATCATAATTCCTTTATTTAATCAGACTTGAATTCCGGCAAAACTTCTGTGCCGAACAATTTTATAGAGTTGATTACTTCTTCATGGGGAATCGTATCTAACTGCATAAGCATTAAAATCTGATCCTCTCCTGCATTTTGGTGCATCCTTACGCCTTCTTTGCATGAGTCTGGATCTCCGGCAATAATTACACCTCGATCTGATAATGTATCTCTATCAAAACCATCTATTCCTGATGGGTTGACTGATGTTTCCCTAGCTTCCCTAGATTTAGGAACGCTACCTTCCTCTTCTTTGAGAACCCAACTGAATTGGTTTTTCAAATGATCCGGAACTCCCCCCCAAGCCTTGATAAGCTGCTTATACACCTCTCCTTCTCCTTTGGTATAAGGTCGATCTGGACCAAAAAAACTTTTTAAGGCATTTACTGCAGTATCTTTAGCAACTCTATCATCTTCCCCACAATGCGATATAGCCAGATGAGCCCATTGGTCATTAACAACATCTCCTACGGGATTAGCGTTTTTAATGTTTTCTTTGTATTCCTTTATATATGGCGCCATTTCAGATGGTGCTCCAGTGGATAATGATAAAACCCCTAAACCTTTATCCGCCGCGATACGATAAGTTTCGGGTTGCATACCAGCCAACCACATCGGAGGATGGGGGTTTTGAAAAGGCTTAGGAATTACATTCCTGGCAGGTATGTTCCAATGTACACCTTCCCAACTGAACTCTTCTTTTCTCCACATTTTTGGAATCATTTTTATTGCTTCTTCCCACATAGATCTACTTGATCTTGGATCGACATTCAAGCCCACTTGCTCATATGCCCCTCCTCTACCAGTTCCAAAATCCACCCGACCATTTGATAACTGATCCACCATAGCTATTTTTTCAGCAACTCTTACAGGATGATGTTGAGGTAAAATCACAACCCCGAAACCCAGTCGAATGTTTTTAGTTAAACGACTAGCTGCTCCGTAAAGTATATCGGGGCTTGATGATATGGAAAATGTATCCAAAAAATGATGCTCTACAAGCCATATATAATCATATCCAAGTTCATCAGCTAACACCCATTGTTCGATCGTACTTTCAATCAAAGCTTTTTCATCAACCGCTCCATCAACTAGAGGGCTTTGTGTCTCATACATGAGGCCAAATTTCATTTAAAAGTCCTTAAAAAAATATATACAAAAGTTTAGAAACATAGACTTTACAGGTCAAATAGTACATGATATTAAAACATGTATTGATTGACTAAAGTCAATTGATTTAATCTTAAAACAACCTAACTAAAGAATACTATGCGATTAAATAATAAAGTTATATTAATTACAGGGGCAGCTACCGGATTATCTGATGAAATTCAGGGAATCGGAGGTGCGGCGGCTTGGAAATGTGCGCAGGAAGGAGCCAAAGTTATCATTGGTGACATCAGTGATGAAATGGGGAAAGAAACTGCGAATCAAATAAACGAAATGGGTGGGTATGCACGTTACGTGCACTTAGATGTTACAAATGAAAATAAATGGATCGAAACATATGAATCCATAGACTCAATAGAAGGGAAACTTAATGTTTTGGTGAATAACGCAGGTACAGGGATACCTAATTACGATTCATCGTCCACCGGTGCCCGTAGCCCTGAAGAAGCACTTATGGTTGAATACACGACAATTGAAGGCTTGGATTCACAACTTAAGGTGCATGCACAAGGGGTTTTACTAGGGATGAAGCACGCTATTCCCCTGTTAAGAAAACAAAAAGGCGGATCTATAATAAACGTTTCATCAATACATGGCATAGTTGGAACACATACTGTAACTGCCTACCAAGCTGCTAAAGGAGCAGTACGACAACTAACTAAAGCTGCTGCTGTGCAGTATTCAAAAGAAAATATAAGGGTTAATTCAGTTCATCCAGGCTTTACTAAAACACCACTTACTACAGAATTATTTACTAACCCGGAACTTCACTCAGACAGGATATCTCAAATACCATTAGGAAGGTTTGCTGATTCAGAAGAGATAGCTATGGGAATCGTATTTCTGGCATCAGATGAATCTTCATATGTAACAGGTTCGGAATTAATCATCGATGGCGGCGTTATAGCACAATAAATAACTATGGTGCCGGCGGGAGTGCGAGGGAGTCGAACCCACCGTTCCAGCCGAAGGGCCGGAGCCAACGATTTTGAAGATCGAGGAGTCCACCAGGACCCATTCACTCCCAAAAAAAGATCGAGCCATTTAGCCCGACATGCCACAGAATTTAGAACTTAATAAAAGAGATTTAAAACAGTCTACGAGCCATTAATGCTGTTCAAAACACTCTCAAGTCTATCCTTTATAGCTTTCTTTGGTAGTGCCCCTACCAACTGATCAACTGGAGCCCCACCGTTAAAAATGAGAAGTGTTGGAATGCCTCTTACGCCATACTTCTGTGCCATTTCAGGATTTTCATCAACGTCAACTTTGGTAAATTTAACCTGATCTTTATATTCATCAGAAAGTTCTTCAACTATTGGCGCAACCATTTTACATGGACCACACCATTCAGCCCAAAAGTCTACCAAAACAGGTTGCTGTGCTGAGATGACTTCTGACTCAAACGTTGTGTCGCTTACGTTGATAGTGGGCATTAAATTCCTCGTTTCATTTGTATTTTCACTGTCTGTAACTAGAGTAAATCATTTTTTAAAAATAATATACTTAAAATCGTCCTATAATTTCATCCGCTGCTCGCCACCATATCGTAGTTAGATCTAACCCTGTTGGGACCTCAAAGAAGATCCAGCCGGAGGCTTGGTAGCCAATTTCAACTTCAAATTCTCCCCATAGGACAGGGGAAAACTTTTCAATGCCTTCAGCACTGTCATAACTAGTTGCATTTTCAGTTGGAGATAAAGCAGGAATCCTTATACCTTTTTCACCATTTCCAATAAAAACTGAGTCAGTATCTATTCTAAGTTTCAGAATATTAATCTGCTGATTGACAATCGTAAATTTAATTGCTGCTATCCTGGTACTTGGATCATCTACTTCAATAAGAGCAGTACTAGCTCCTGAACTAAATAAAAGCTTTTTAACCAAAACAGGCTGTTCGTACACTATCTGCAAGTTTCTACCCTTTTTGGCAAAAACTTTGGCATCATTACTATCACAGCCAATCATGACTAACATTAAAACCATTGTGAACAGAAAAATAAATCGTGACAACTTAATGAACTCCTGCAGTGTAAGACATTTCTCTCAATTTTTTCACAAGATCAGACAAAACATCTAACGTTTTTTGTACTTCTTGTTCGGTATTATGTAATCCTAGAGTAAGTCTTAAGCTTCCTCTAGCTTCCTGTGCATTAAGACCAATTGCAAGTAAAACGTGTGAGGGTTCAAGCGACGCAGATGAACAAGCGCTTCCACTCGATCCCAATATTCCTGCAAAATCCAAACCCAATAAAATTGGTTCTCCATCTACGCCTTCAAAGGAAACGTTAACGTTGTTAGCAACTCGTTCAATTGAGTGACCATTCAATTTTGTTCCAGGAACATCTTTAAGTAATCCTTCAATTAATTTATCCCTCAAATTAGAGCAATGCCTGACAGCCTGTTCTCTACGCTCTTCCGCTAATTCTATAGCGCTTCCTAATCCAACAATGCCAGGAACATTTAGTGTACCTGATCGCCTCTCTCGTTCCTGTCCACCACCTGCTAATTGAGGTTCAAATGGTGTTCCTCTTTTTATATAAAGACATCCAACACCTTTGGGTCCATAAAACTTGTGAGCAGAAAGACTAAGCAGATCCACTCCTAACCGTTGTACATCTAAATCCAAATATCCGACCGCCTGCACAGCATCAGTATGAAAAAGTATAGTCGTATTATACAAACTCGCTTTTATCTTAATTAACTTCGATATATCAGAAATTTGCTGTATGGTTCCAATCTCATTATTTACCATTATTATACTAACCAGAATGGTTTCAGAAGTTAAAGCATTTTCAATATCTGTAATCGATACTCTGCCAAATTCATCTACTGGTAAATAAGTAACGTTAAACCCCATCTGTTCAAGCTGCTGACAGGAATGCAACACAGCATGATGTTCTATAGAAGTTGTTATGACATGGTTGCCTACGTTTTTTAAAGCAATT
The DNA here is from genome assembly GCA_022447925.1 of SAR202 cluster bacterium. GTDB lineage: Bacteria > Chloroflexota > Dehalococcoidia > Lucifugimonadales > UBA2962 > UBA2962. Next base: position 145,355 of record JAKUTS010000002.1, read on the forward strand.
GCAGTGCCTTTGACAGCTGCATTATCTGATTCAGTACCTCCGCTAGTAAAAACGATCTCAGTCGGCTTGCAATTCAACACATCGGAGACTTGATCACGTGCAACATCAACTGCCTCTCGTGCCAGCTGAGCTAAGGTATATATACTTGAAGGATTACCATAGTTATCGGAGAAATGTGGCTTCATCACTTCGAATACCTGAGACTCTAACGGAGTCGTGGCGGCATGATCTAAATAAATGGGCTTGATATCTGGCATATTCATAAATTTACCTAAACGATTCTAGCATGTGCTAATTATCAATTAACTATATTTTTAAATCATAAATTAACTTAGCTAATCAATTTATTTCGAAATCAAACCTAAGGAACACTGATTTTATATTGTTGGTGAGATCGGCTTGTTATAATATTCACTTAATTCATAACCTATTGTTTTGTGCTTATTACAGCTCACTCGCTCTCTATGTTTATAATCCCATCAAATACTTGATTTAATAAAACTATGATTGAACTTGATTCTATAACTAAATATTACGGTAATTATCCAGCTGTTACGGATATCAGTTTCCGTGTTGAGAAAGGCGAAATATTGGGCTTTCTCGGACCAAATGGTGCTGGCAAGTCCACTACCATGAAAATTATAACTGGCTTTGTACCTCCAACTGAGGGAACATGCTCAGTGGCAGGTAACGACATATTAACAAACTCTTTAGACGCTCGAAGGCATATTGGATACCTGCCCGAAACGGTGCCTTTATATACCGATATGACTGTATCAGACTATCTAGAGTTTATGGGTAGAATTCGAGAGCTGAAGGGAGAATACCTGCACAAAAGAGTCGATGCAGTTGTTCAGATATGTAGATTAGAGGAATACTTCGACACATTTATATCAAAACTGTCAAAAGGTTTTAGGCAGCGAGTAGGTATTGCACAATCAATCATTCATGAGCCTGATGTACTTATATTAGATGAGCCAACTATTGGAATAGACCCTATCCAGGTAGTTGAAACACGTGAATTAATTAAAAACTTGGGCGGTGAACACACATTGATCGTATCCACTCATATTTTGCCCGAAGTCAGCATGATTTGTGAAAGAGTAATCATAATCCATGAAGGTCAGATAGTGGCTGTAGACAAACCAGAAAACCTTGCTACGCGACTTCGGGGAACAGAAAGAGTTGAGATTGACGTTAAAGGTCCGACTCGAGAAATTGTATCAGCGCTAGAGAAAGTATCTGGTGTCGAATCTGTGAACAGAAAAACTTCGCTTTCTGATAAAGGGTATAGCAGTTTTGAAATTGAGGCAGAAAGAGGCTTAGAGATTAGATCTGAACTAGCCATATCGATCGTCAAAAATAAATGGGATTTATTAAGGTTGGAGGCAGTGGGAATGTCTTTAGAAGAAATATTCCTCCGATTAACAACCAGTGAAGATGCGATGCAGAACGAGCAAAAAGTTGGCATTGGAGATGCTTCTAGTAATGAATAATACACTGACAATTGCTTGGAAGGAATTGAAGATATATTTTCAGACGCCAACGGCTTATGTGGTAGCTGCAATGTTTGTTGTATTCGCTGGAATCACTTTTATATTGAATGTTATCGGCACAAACCCTGAGGCAACTGTGAGATCTTTTGTTGTCCCTTCAAGTATTTTCTACATCTTGTTAGCGCCTTTGTTAACCATGAGGCTTTTAGCAGAAGAACAAAAGTTAGGAACTTTAGAATTGTTACTTACATCGCCAGTTAGAGACTGGGAGGTAGTATTAGGAAAATACATCGCGAGTCTAGTTATATTGATCGCCACTCTGGCTGCCACTTTGTACTACGTGGTAATGATTTATGCTTTTGGAGAGCCTGACAGCGGGCCTGTAATGAGTGCCTACCTAGGAATGATATTGTATGGCGCAGCTGCCCTAGCTATTGGCATGTTAGCCTCTTCATTAACCAGCAATCAAATTGTTTCAGCTGTTTTAGGCATGGGAACATTATTGATACTTACTTTTATTGATACGCTAGGAAGTAGATTGGGTGGGGTAACCGGTGACATCGTACTAGAAATATCTATGAGAACACACTTTGGAGATTTTGCTCGAGGCATCGTCGACACTAGCCATGTTGTCTATTACCTGAGCATTATAGCTGTCTTTTTATTCCTAGCAGTCAGATCTGTTGAAACGAGGAGGTGGCGATAAAATGGCTGATGACAAAGAGCTTGTACCCTCTGAGGAAACACTTCTAGAAGCATTCCAATCACAGTTGAAATCACCTCCGTTCTGGAGCTCTATCTGTGGAATAGTTGGCTTTATTGCTGCTGTAGCAGGAGGCATCTTATTCCTTTCCATTGAGGATATTCAAAGTTTCTCTCTGACAGTACTAATTATTGGACTACTTCTTCTATTCGTCGCACTAGTATTGTCTCCAAGAGGCATTGCAATGTTTCTGGTTGGACGGCAAGCACGATTTGGCACCAATGTTTTGATAATGACAGTAGCCTTTTTCGTCATAATTTCTTTAATTAACTTTTTGTTTTTCCAAAATTTCCAGCGTTTCGACGTGACATACACCAGGTTTTTTAGCCTCGCTCCTCAAACTGTACAAATTTTAGAAAACCTCGATGTCGAGATCAGAGCTAACGCATTTCTAGTTGATGGCGACGGTAGAAGACAACAAGTTGAAGATATTCTTAATGAATTTTCGCGAAATAGTTCAAACTTTTCGTACAGATTTGTTGATCCTGAATTAAACCGTTCAGTTGCATTAACTTATAATGTTACTCAATTTCCAGCAATTGTTATTGAAAACATGGAAGTTGGGACTTTCCAAGCTGCTTTCCCTGCATCTGAACAGCAACTTTTGACTGCTGTACTCGTAGTTACAGGCGTTGAAACAAAGAAGATTTATATTTTAACTGGACACAAGGAGCGCGCATCTACGCGTGACCTAGCAACAGGTCTCATTGAGCCTGTTGGTTTTGATCTGGCACTTGAAGGACTTCTAAGAGACAACTATTCAGTTCAGGCTCTTAATCTAATGCAGATTCGCGAGGTTCCTGACGACGCAGCTGCTCTTGTCATTGCTGGGCCTACACAGGAATTAGACCCAGAGGAATATAAAGCACTAGATAACTATCTTAGTGCTGGTGGTCGATTAATCGTTCTCTTGGATCCCAACAGTCCACAATCATTCAGGGACCTTATTGCAGAATGGGGAATAAAAACTTATTCCGATACTCTGGCTGATGCAGGAAGTTCTGTAGCAGGATATGTATTAACTCCTTTAATGCAGCGAGCAAATGGTCAATTTATTAGTACGGATCTAAGTGGAATAGGTATAACGTCCCAGATTGATGTTGTTTTCTTCCCAGGAGCAACAGCAATTGAGTCAACAGTACTAGCAGAAGACATTCCTCCTCAGACAAGGTTTGTGCCTCTAGCAATGACAACACAAGCCAGCTGGCTTGAAACCAATGTTGATAATCCTAGACCAGATCCTGAATTAGACCTTCCTGGACCTTTCCCCGTAAGTTCTGCTTTAGAAGCATGCGCCAAAATAGATGCGATTCCGATACGATGTCAAAACAATATGCCATTAACAAAAATTGTCGCTTTTGGCGACTCTGATTTTGTTTCGAATGAATTTTACACAAGCAGGGATAATTCTGACTTCTTTTTGAACTCAGTAAATTTCTTGACTGACGATTATGACCTTATATCAATCAGACCAAAGGTATTCCCAGTGAGAGAATTAGTATTGACAGCAAATCAGCGCGACTTTATCCAATGGTCCAGCTGGTTCCTACCGCCAACACTATTATTAGTCATCGCTGCATTAATCTGGTGGCGTAGAAGATAACAGGAACCATTCGTAAATGAATTTATGGGCAACATTAATACTTATTGCAGTGGGTGTGGTAGTCGGAGTAGTAGTTTGGGTAAACCCCTTTAAGTCTGAAGAACTAGAACAAGAAAAAGCTCCTTGGTTTTATCAGGTCACTGAATCTGATATAGACATCATCGAGGTGCAAGTTTTAAACGATACTGTCAAATTTGTAAGGGACGAAGAACGACGGTGGCAATTTGAAGGACTAACTGGTGTCACTCCTCGTCGGGAAAGATGGGGTGGCATGGTATTGATTCTAACTGGGCCAAGAACACGCCGGTTACTTAAAGAGACTGTGGACAATCCCGTGCAATATGGGTTATCCAACCCAAAAACCGAAGTTAGGATTAAACTTGTAGATGGTCGCGATATAAAAGTTTCTCTAGGCAATGTAACTACCGATGGGAAACACCACTACGGACAAGTGGAGGGATTTGATCAATTATTCTTGATTACATCGACTTGGGGAGAGGTTTTGCAAAAACTCGCTACAGACCCTCCTCTTCCAAAATGGTTTGTTGCGAGAAACTCAGACGATTTATATGAGCTGAGCATAATAAAAAGTGAATATCACGGTGGTAACAATAGCTGGTTGCAATTCAAAATACGTGATAACGAATGGACTGTACAAAGACACGGTTTAGACACCAAATTTGCTTCATTAAAAATGGATATATGGCAAAGTCAGGGCATACCCCTTTTAAAAGGTCCAAATGGACAAAAAGTTCTTGAGACTCATATTGATGATTTCACTCCTTATGGGATATATGAGATGTCAACAGCTTTAACTTTAAGATTTGCTGGCGTGAGTTCACGTGGTACAGAGTATGATGATGGAATTATTTGGAGAATTGGAAACAAATTAGAAGATGGATCTGGATATTATGCTCGAACAGAAGAGGGGGAACTATCACAACCTCTCTTATTTATTCCTACAGAATGGATTGAAGGCATCTTTGCATTAGATGAAGATCCTCCATACCTGGAAATACCTATGAGGCGATCTGACTACGATAATCTCGATTGATTTTAATATTAATGAGTTATGTCGTTAATTTCCGGTACAGGTAAAGTAATCTGTGAGGTAAAGAATGTATGTCATCTAATACCTCATAACCCATCTCAGACATCATAGTTTTCAGATAGTCATGCCCATTACGATCTACTGTCAAACAAAAAGGGTTTATACCTTTACTTCTAGCTTCATCTAGAGCCATTTTGGTATCATGTACAGCATACTCTTTTTCAACGCCTTCCCTACTGTATCCTCTGTCTTGTGGTCTACCATCACTAATTAAAAACATTAGTTTAGTTCTTGCATCTAACGCTTCTAATTTTGATGTTGAATGCCTAATAGCAGGGCCCATTCTAGTTGCATGTAATGGCGAAATGCGATCGATTCGTCGTTTAACCTTGTCAGAAAACAATTCATCGACATCTTTAATAGTGTAAAACTCAACGTTTTCTCTTCCATATCCGGAAAACCCATATATACCATAGGTATCTCCTATAGCCTCAATAGCGTTTATTAAGAGTATTAGCGCCTCTTTTTCTAAATCTATTATCCTTTTATATGTTCGCTTAGAACCTTCGCCTCTACGAGATCTAAGCCACAACATATATTCTACTGGGTCCTCTGGGGCAGCCGATTGATCGTTAATTGATTTTGAATCATCGATTGCCTCCGCGGTTGATGCACTAGTATCTAAAAGAAATACAACGGCTACATCCCTATGGACTTTATTACGTCTCCAATACATTTTTTCATTTGGACTAGAGCCGGTCTTGATATCAACCATAGTTTCTATTACATCATCGATATCTATATCCTCTCCGTCCTGCAGTCTACGCTGTTTTCGCATTGTTTCTGGAACTAATAACTCAAATTGTCTTCGAACTTGCATAACTAAATTCCCGTAACTTTGCACTATGCTGCCATAATATGCATCTTCACCTTCTGCCATATACTTTTGCCGTACAATACACCACCGAGGCTTATAATCCCCGGCCCTAAAGTCCCATTCATCGTATACAAAAGTTTCGGGCTCATCAGATTCTAACTCTCCTCCAGTTTCATCTACATGCACTAAAGGCCCCTGTCCCCCCTCAAGCGATTCCGGTTTTTGCAAACCAACTTCTTTCAACATGTTCTCGACTACTTCGTCCGTTGTAATACTACCCACACCGTCATTCACTTCTTGACTCAACTCGACTGTGTTTTGTGCGAATTCATCCATCATCTCTTGAGTTATTGATTCACTATCGTTTTCTCCTTCTCTAATCTGGCCCTGTTCACGTAGTTTCTCTAACAATTGAGTTAATTCAGGTTTAAACTCACCTCTGTAGTCGACTTCTTGAGGCGAATTATAGTTTTCTTCAAGAGTGTCAGCAGGATCATCTCCTGCAGAATTACCCATTGAATCCAAGCTCTGTTGCAACCCTTCTGGATCTGAGAAGTTATCGCCTTCAGAATCTTCTTCTTCAAAATCCAATGGATCCCAATCATCTTCATCAACTTCGTCGTTCAACACATCAATCAAAATCCTGTATATCCTAATCGTCGCTTCTGCAGTGTCCTCCACAGTACTTTTGGAATCCATGCAATGTCGAGCAATTTTTACAATCTCAAATGCTTGTGTTTTGTACTTTGCCGGAACTGCGATTGATTGAGTCTGACCTAAACTAATTTGCACAAGCAATTCCAATAACGCTTCTCTAGACTTTAGTTCTTTTATATTTGGACGTCGATCAAGCGCATCAGACTGAATAGACATATAGCCTTTACTAATTCCCTTGTACTCATCTTTGATCTTTGCATCAACTCGTCCATCTTCAACTACCGAGAAAACATCTAAACTCAACTGGCGTTCCTCAAAAAGATTAAAGAACCTCTGAATATCGGTAGCTGCAGATACGCTAGAGTCTGCACCATTGCTAATTTTAGCGTCAAGGAAATCTCTTAAGTTATCAAATCGGTTTGAGGCTCCATAAAAGTTAAATCGAAAACTACCAAATTCCATTCTTCCAACTTGGTGAGTAGATACAACTTTGTACCATAAAAAGTTTTCAGCCTTTTTGGGATATCTGTCTACAGCTTCGGGTAAATATACAGTGGAGCCTTCAGTAGTCGGAGAATCTGCTGCAACCCATCCAATATTTTTTTCGACCAATTCACGAGAATCGGCCAAGTTTATTTCCTCTCCAGCTAAAGCTCTACAATACAACTCTATTAAATTACTTATTGTTGAAAACTCTACCCCAGATGAAATATCCTCTAAAAATTTCTCTGAACGAGCAGATTCAATCTTAAAAAATGCCATAGCACCATCAGGGTTCGTTTCCAATAATGTTTTGCCCTCTTCGCACCAAGAAGATAATTTGTCGAAAGATACTTTGTTAAGCACAACCGGTGAACTTTTTATAAACTCTGGGAACAAAATTGGATGGAGGTCTATTAATGGGTCTGCTATATCAAGAATTTGCCTGTGATCCTGCTTATCTATTAACTGCAAAGCTTGTGAAATTTCCAAAATCGTATTCGGCATATTAGGCACGCCTGATGTATGCAAACGCTCAGATAAATCCAGAAATCTTTTTCTTTGTGATGAAGCAATTTTTGGTAAGGATTTTAGACTTGCATCATAAAAAGCTTTCAGCTGTCTCCAACCAGTTTCCACAAGATTTAAGGATAATGATATGAAACTATCTTTGTCATCACCAACTAAAGGAAACAGACGAAGAGCCAAACTTAAGCACTCAGAACTTAGGTCATAAGAATGTTTAGCTAATATATCTATAAACCCTACAAATCTACTTAACTGCTCAAAATTAAGGTGTTCGAGCAAATCACCACTAGATTCAAAAAAACGATTTGATAGAGTTCCAGACTTCCAAGTTCCTTTATATAAATTGGCTCCCAAATTTGCCCAATCCGAGATATGTACAGCTTCCAAATGTTGTAGCACGGAAGGGCTAGATGAAAAATATGCGGTTCCGAGCATAGGGTACTGAGTAGCCAAGTTCTCACCTGCACTTACCCATTTCATAAAATCATCTGGCTTTAATAAGCCAATAATAATTGGGCTTACTCTAAAAAGATTTACGGTTATATCCCAAGAACTATTACTTTGTGACGCAATCTGAACTCCTGAATCAACCCAAGACTGAAATTGTTCATCTGTTAAATGTTCTTCAAGATGGGGCATAGATTTAACAAATTGATCTTTGACATCAGGAGGAAATGTTTTAAGTATTTTATTAAAGTTTGTTCTGTTTTTATTATTCAATGTTTTTCAAAATATCAACTAATACATCCAGTGCAATAACGCTCTGGTTAAAATGCTTTAAATTATAGATTATAGGACTTATCAGGCAATGTTTGCACCAAACAATCAAGAATCCTCGCAGTCGCCCCGAAAATTAAATGCCCTTTGTAACCAAATGAAGGTTTATATTTCATTTCTCCATTAACCATCCAAAGGTCATCTCGCATACACTCTTCATGCATCAGCGCAGACAAAGGCAACTCTATTATCCGAGAGACCTCTTCATAATTAATTACAAATTCTAATTCGCTCTTTGCTTTTGCAATAAAAGCAAATATCTTAAAATTAGAATTTGTAACGAAGAATCCAAGTTCTCCTACAATCTCTACTTGATCACGATGTATCCCAACTTCTTCTTCTAGCTCTCTCAAAGCGGTATCCCTAAGATCAAAATCATCCTTATCCTTACGTCCACCTGGAAGGGAAATCTCGCCTGGATGAAGCTCCAAGCTGTTGCTTCGTTTTGTCAGAAGCAACTTATCGGCTCCATCCTTAAAATAGATAACAGCTGTAACGGCAGCTAGATTGTATTTTTCAGAAAGCTCTCGAGCATTTTGCAAATTGGTCGAAATACGTTGTGGCCCTATTTGCTGCTTACTCAAAAATTGAAGCAGTAACTTCTTCTATGCTGTTCTGTAAAGATTGGTCATCGGTTACCGACCAATTCACTGCGACCTGACATGCTCTTCTCGGTTTAATTCCCGCGGCAATTAACTTGCCTGCATATATTAACAATCGCGTGCTCGCTCCTTCTCCCAAACCATGCTCCCTCAGGTTGCGAACTTTTTCACCTAGTTGTGCTAACCGCATTGCCATATCCAGATCTATCTTTGCCTCATGAGAAACTATTTCAGCTTCTATTTCTCGAGGGGGAGGGTTGAATTCAATCGATACGAACCTTTGGCGAGTACTATGCTTCAAATCTTTTAAGGCACTCTGATATCCGGGATTGTAAGATAACACCAAAAGAAATCCGTCAGCTGCCTCTAATAATTCACCTCTTTTTTCCACAGGAAGCATTCTTCGATGATCGGTTAATGGATGTATCAAAACTGTAGTGTCTTTTCTGGCTTCTACAACCTCATCCAGGTAACAGATGCCGCCAACTTTTACTGCCCTGGTCAATGGACCATCAATCCATACGGTCTGATCACCCTCTAACAGATACCTTCCTACCAAATCGGATGCAGTAAGGTCTTCATGACAAGCTATTGTCACTAATGGGAGGTTATCTTGCTGTGTAGCATTATCAGACTTTTTGTCTTTCTTTACCTTTGTTAAATTAACACCCAGTTTCCAAGACATATATTCAACAAATCTAGTCTTACCCACACCAGTAGGGCCTTTAAATATTACTGGGATTCTCTGAGAGTATGCAGCCTCAAAAAGCTGAATCTCATCTCCCACAGGAACATAATAAGGTTCCTTTTTAAGATGATATTCTTCAATTATGTAACTCTGATATAAACTTTTTGTCGAATTTGATGTTTTGGTCGCCATGCTTAATTATTATTCTCCCTGGCTAAAGATATACGATCATTAAATAACAGGCCAACTCGTTCCTTTAAAGCTCCAATTGATCCATCATTATCAATAACTACGTCCGCTTTATTGATTAGTTCTCCCTGAGACATTTGGAACTCCATACGTCTTAATGCGCCATCGATTTTACTATTAAACTTATCAGATAAACGATCATGTATTGTTTTTCTCTCAGCAGTCACTACCCATACTTCATCCACCAGATCAGTCCAACCCGCCTCTATTAGTATAGCGGCATCTATAACCACCATGCTCGTTTTTTTCTTATCAAGTTTACGAATTGCTTTTTTTATATGATTTTTTATATGAGGATGAACCAATGAGTTTAATTTATTTAAAAGATTTTGATTAGCAAATACAATTTCACCTAATCTAGATCTATTTACCTCACCTTTATCCCCTACTATCTCATTTCCAAATACTTTTATCAGGGCACTATAAAGCTCAGTGCCCTTCTTATATGTATCATGTCCTAAAGAATCGGCATCTAGCACGACAGCGCCCAAGTCATGTAAGAATCGCGAGGCTGTCGATTTCCCTGTACCAATTCCACCAGTTAATCCAATAATAATCATCACTCATAATGCCAAGTCGCCATTCTAACAATGGGCTGGATAAGGGTCAATTTAACCACGGGTTAATGCAGATTTTATTAATAAAAGGATAAGTGAAATTCCTGTACGCAAAACTATTGTCTGATTTAGCCCATCATATATGTTATTGTATGCATAAAATCGTCACCATGAATGATTTCAAAAACATACCGAGTATTGATCGGATTTTAAAAGAGCCGTCTATAAAAGCGCTGTTAGACTTATATTCTCATGACAGTGTAGTGAAACTCGTTCAACGAAATGTAGACAACTTAAGAAACGAAATTAAGCTTGGCAAGCCGACTGTTTCTTTCAAACAACTAATCAACAACATTGAACTATCCGCTAACGAAAATTGGTTAATTCAACCTAGCCCAGTAATTAATGCTTCTGGAGTAATCTTACACACCAATTTGGGGCGATCTCCAATTTCAAATGATTCCATCAAGGCCATAGTTAATAGTGCTGGAGCATATACGGACCTCGAATACGAACCGTTAACCGGGAAAAGGAGTAATCGACAGCGACATGTGCAGAACTTAATAAATCAGATTACAGGAAGTGAATCGGCATTAGTTGTTAATAACAATGCAGCTGCCGCTTTACTATGTTTAACAGGTATGGCCAAGGGTAAAGAGGTTATTGTTTCAAAAGGTGAATCAGTAGAAATTGGTGGGAATTTCAGAATACCAGACTTACTTGAGCAAAGTGGAGCAAAATTAATAGAAGTAGGAACTACGAACCGAACATATTTATCTGATTATCAAAAATCCATAAATGAAAATACTGGAGCAATTCTGATAGTTCATACTAGTAATTTTAAAAAAATAGGCTTCACACATACTCCATCAATTAAGGAATTGGCGGCACTTGGGAACAATCACAATATACCTGTACTAAATGATTTAGGTAGTGGTACTTTTATAGATACTACAATGTTTGGTTTAATTTCCGAGCCTACCGTGCAAGAAAGTCTCGAGGATGGCGCAGACTTGACTTTCTTCTCTGGAGATAAGCTCCTTGGAGGTCCCCAATGTGGCATAATCCTTGGAAGCCAGACCTTAATAGATAAATTGTCAAAACATCCCCTGGCTCGAGCTTTACGAATCGATAAACTGAATTTAACCGCACTTCACTCTACTCTATTACACTATGTATCTAACGAGCCTCTTTCAAGGATCCCGATATGGGGCATGATTTCTGCTGATCTGTCGGATATAAAACAAAGAGCAACCGATTGGTTAGAAACTACAAAAATCAAAGGTGAAGTGATTAAATCTAATAGCACAATTGGTGGCGGTAGTCTGCCCGGAGAAGTATTAAACACTTATGTGTTAGCGATAGAGCCAAAAACGTCTACAGCAAATAAAATCTCGGCTCAGCTAAGATCATATGAAACGCCGATTATCGCGAGAATTGAATCAGATCAAGTAATTCTAGATGCAAGAACGGTATTACCTGATCAAGATAACATTGTCATTAGAGCACTTAAGGAAATTACTATATAAACCTCTTAAATAATTTACTCTTAGTACAGATGAACCTTTTCAACCAAAATAAAGATAACATTTTGAATAAAAACGCCCCATTGTCCACCAGAATGAGACCTCGTTCGTTTGAAGAGTTTTTTGGACAAGAACATCTAGTGGGACCGCAACATGCTTTGAGGAAAATCGTTGATTCTGACCAGATTTTCTCAATGATATTTTGGGGGCCTCCCGGATCCGGGAAAACCACACTATCACTATTAATATCTCGGCTTACAAAATCTAAATTCGTACATGTTAGCGCAGCTATTTCAGGAGTATCCGACCTAAGAAACTCTATAAAGGCTGCTGAAGAACTACTTGGGATGACAGGTCAAAAAACCATTATATTCATTGACGAGATTCATCGTTTTAGCAAGTCACAGCAAGACGTAATACTGCCACACGTAGAATCAGGAGCAATAACTCTTATTGGTGCGACAACTGAAAATCCTTCATTCGAAATAATAGCACCGTTACTATCTCGAAGTAGAGTGTTTAAATTAAAACAGTTAAGCAGATCTCATATGAAATCAATTTTGTATCGGGCTATCAATGATAAGGATCACGGGATTGGAAATTTCAATATAGAAATTAGCGATGATGCAATGAATGTGCTGATTTCATTGTCTGGAGGTGATGCAAGGATCGCGCTCAATTCTATCGAACTTGCAGTAGCATCTACTGAAATTAATGCATCAGGCTCCCATATTATATCCCCTGAAATAATCCAAGATGTGATGCAGAAAAGCATACCTGCATACGACAAAACAGGCGACCAACATTATGATTTAATCTCGGCTTTCATAAAGTCAGTCAGAGGGTCAGACCCAGATTCTGCACTATACTGGTTAGCTCGCATGATAGACGCTGGAGAAGACTCATTATTTATAGCTCGCAGAATTGTAATTCTGGCTTCAGAAGATATAGGTCTTGCAGACCCTAGAGCGCTCTCAATAGCTATAGCAGCTTACGAGGCAACTCATTTCATTGGAATGCCAGAAGCAAGAATACCTTTATCTCAAGCTACGATATATCTTGCCACTGCCCCAAAAAGTAATTCGGCATATAAAGCAATTAACCTAGCGTTAAAAGACGCATCGATAACAGCTAGAGAACCTGTACCTCTGCACTTGAGAAATGCAGTCACAGACCTGATGAAAGAGCACGGATATGGAGAAGGATATAAATACTCTCACGATTATGAAAATCATTTTGCCGAGATGCAAAATCGACCAGATAAAATTAAACATAATGTATATTACAATCCTTCAGTGGAGGGGTATGAAACAAAAATAAAGGAATGGCATGACCAACGGTGGAACCGAAAAAATAAAAAGTGATCCTATTCCCTTTTCTCAGCAAATATATCTAATTTTAAAAGTTGCCTGAAATTAATAACCAGATAAACCAATACAACTATTGCTCCCGCACCAATTGCAACAGAGGCACTAAATGCCCCTGCTATCGCACCCATAAATAATCCTGCCAAGCCAGTAAAACCCCAGCTGGAAGTCTGGAAACTCAAAACTCTGCCTCTCATCTCATCTGGCACTACGAGTTGCAGAAGAGCAGATATGATAGTTTCATACCCCATAGCGAATGCATAGGCTATCGCAATCAGGATCAAAGAAACTGGAAACCAAGGTGAAAAAGAGAATAATAAAAGTGATATAGCAAATAGTCCTAAAGTTAAAGCAAGGAACAAGCCCCGCGCAGTCGCTTGCTTGGAAAAAGATATGAATATTAAGCTACATACTGCACCAACAGCACCAACGGATAGCAATGATGCATAACCAAATGCATCTACATTCAACACTTTTGTTGCCATAACCGCCAAGATGGATTCATGGGACCACACAAATGATTCAGCCACTATTGCCAACAGAATAAGAGATCTTACTGCGGGGGCAGCGAAAACGTATTTAAATCCATCCACAATAATTCTAAAGCTACCTGTATTGACCAGCTTATCCGAGACAGGAACAGAGATATGTGAGCTATTCACAGTTAAGGCAGATAAAAACGCAAAGCCTGTAGAAATTGCCATTAGAAAATAAGCCCATGACATACCATATTTAACAATTATTGAGCCAGCTAATAAAGGTGCTCCAATAGCAGTTATTTGCCAGCTGACAAGATTAATCGCGGTTGCATTAATTAATCTTTTTTTTCCGACCAAATCCAAAGTAAGCGCGTTACGTGCTGGTATTCTGATTGCCAGAGCAACGGCGCTAAAAACAGCGGCTAATATCACATGCCACAACAATATATTGTTAACTGCAATTAATATTGCTATAAAAAGCACAACTGCCATATCTATAAGAATTGCTACTGCAACAAGTGTATGTCTCCGACCATAAAAGCGATCAGCTAGAAGCCCTCCTATGGAAGCACAAATTGTTAAGGCAGCTCCATTGAAGCCGAATACTGCTCCAACCCAAAAAGCAGAATCAGTGATTTCTAGAACCAATAGTCCTGAGCACATCACATACACAACAATCATGATGTCACTGAAAAATGAGCTTATCCAAAGTCGTCTGAATCCGGGGTTTTCGAGTAAAATCATTGGGGTAAAACGATTAGGAAGCGCATTTTAACTTTCATGTTAATTAATTAGATACAATCAACACTAAGAATGTTATTTAAAAGGATGCGTATTCTTTAAACACGTCTCTAATTACATCTAATGCATAATCAATATCATCAGAAGTGATCCCATAATGAGTTACTAACCTCCAGCCTGCAGGCAAAGATAATGCTTTCACACCTCGATCATCTAATTTTTGAAGTATTTCACTGGGATTCTTAACACTTACATCACAAAACACCAAATTAGTTGGATATGAATCGGGATCGCAAATAATACCATCTATTTTTGACAGTCCAGTGGCAAGTTTCCTAGCATTTGCATGGTCTTCGGCTAGCCTAGATACCATTGTTTCTAAAGCAACTATACCTGCTGCTGCAAGAATTCCTACTTGCCTCATTCCACCGCCCATTGCTTTACGCCACCTTCTTGCAGTTTCAATGTCCTCATTGCTTCCAACCAAAACGGAGCCCACCGGGCATGATAGCCCTTTAGATAAACAAAACGACACTGTGTCTGCTCCAGCAACCAACTGATCAACTGGAGTTTCCAATGCAACAGAAGCGTTAAATATGCGTGCACCATCTACATGCGTTTTGATATCTCTTTCTTTAGCGACAGAAACAACTGATCTTATTTCATCAGAAGAAAGTGCACTGCCTCCGCACTGATTCGCAGTATTCTCAATACCAATAAGTGTCGTTGGAGGATAATGGATATTATCAGGTCTAATCCTGCTTCTAAGCTCATCGAGATCAATCATTCCACGACTATCGTTTGCTATCGCTTGAACTGCAATCCCACCCAATGCAGATGCAGCACCAGCTTCCGCATTAAACATGTGTGATTTTTCTCCCACAATCATTTCATCTCCACGAGTACAATGGGTTAAAGCAGCTGCTATATTACCCATCGTTCCACTAGCAACAAAAGTAGCATCTTCCATCCCAAACATATTAGCTGCAATTTGTTCTAATCGATTAACTGTAGGATCCTCTCCGAACACATCATCACCCAATTCTGCTTTATATATTGCTTCTCGCATTTCCGGTGAAGGTTGAGTAAATGTATCGCTCCGAAGATCAACAATCCTGGTGGATGGATCTATAGATTGGTTTTTAGCTTCTTTGGCTTCGGAATATCCTGACCGCATTCGATTTCTCCTATTTACTTAATACAATGAGGTATAAACGATTCTAGCAACCTGATAACCCAAATGCTATAGTGACAGAAACTGCAGTAAATCCCAATTGATTAATAAATTCAAAATAATCTTTTATAACGATAAATTAATATTGCGAACGCGAAAAATAAACACAGATTTCCATAAATAAACTTTAACAAGTTTGGAGTTATATATGAGTAAAAAAACTAACACCAGAATTGAAAAGGATTCGATGGGATCATTCGAAGTCCCTTCTGATGCCTACTACGGTGCAAACACAATGCGTGCCGTTCTGAATTTCCCTGTCAGTTCACTTAAATTCCAAAGGGATTTCATTAAATCTCTTGCCCAAATAAAAAAGGCTGCAGCTTTAGCTAATTTGGATCTTGGACTACTTGATAAAGCCATTGCAGATCAAATATCAACTGCAGCGGCAAATGTAATAGAGGGAAAGTATGATGATCAATTTGTCGTAGATATTTTTCAAACTGGATCCGGAACATCTACTAACATGAATATTAATGAAGTGATTTCAAATTTAGCAATTGAAAAAATGGATGGAGTAATTGGTTCAAAAGTGCCTGTTCATCCGAATGATCATGTAAATATGGGGCAATCCTCGAATGACGTCATTCCAACAGCTATTCATATTGCTGCAATCGATACAACCACAACTAATCTAATACCTGCGATCGAACAATTAAAAAATTCTCTAATAATAAAATCAGAGGAATTTATGGATGTTGTTAAAACCGGTCGTACCCATTTACAAGATGCTACACCAATAACTTTAGGTCAGGAATTTCTCGGTTTTGCCGGACAAATGGATAGGTCTAACTCCCGCATCAAAGCTGCTTTAGACGGATTACGTGAAGTAGCACTTGGAGGCACGGCTGTTGGCACAGGAATAAATACGCATGATGAATTCGCCAAGCGAGTTTGTGTTTATCTTTCAGGATGGATTGGACAAGAAATTCGAGAAACTGAAAATCATTTCCAGAGTCAAAACACCTTAGATGCTATCGTATATATGAGTGGCGCACTAAAAACATTAGCAATTAGCACAATTAAAATTGCTAATGACATAAGATGGCTTGGATCAGGACCGAGAGCTGGTTTTGGGGAAATTGAGTTACCAGAAGTTCAACCAGGAAGTTCAATCATGCCTGGCAAAGTGAATCCTGTAATCGCTGAATCCACAGCTATGGCAGCCGCACAGGTTATTGGTAATGACTTAACTGTTTCCATTGCTGGGCAATCTGGGAATTTTGAATTAAACGTTATGATGCCAGTAGCTGCATTCAACTTGTTACAGTCAATTGAATTATTATCGGCTTCGCTAAGTAATTTAGCCACCCAATGTGTTAACGGAATAAAAGCAACTGATCGCGGACCAGAAATGGTTGAAAAGGGATTGGCTATAGTTACTACACTAGTACCAATTATTGGATATGATGCTTCTGCGGCAATTGCAAAGAAGGCTCAATACAGCGGTAAAACAATTAGACAAATAGCTTTAGAGGAAACTAATATAGGTCCATCAGAACTGGATAAAATATTGGATCCGTCCAAGATGGTTTAGGGAGATTCAATTTATGTCTTTATGGACAGAAATATAATCTTTAACAAATTGGGTTTCTTGATCTGCAGATTTCAAATGACCATCTAATTTAGCGTAAAGTAAGTCATTGAGTAATTTACCAATCTCCGGACCTTTACTAATGCCTAGGGATATTAAATCTTCCCCACTCAATTCTATATTGGTATTTATTAATGAATTTAAGTATATCTCTAATAATGCTTTAATAGCCTTGTTTGGCGTGGTCTCGGCGCATACACGGATAGAGGTGAGTCTGTATTTTAATAAGAATTTATATATATCACTCTGCCTAAGATCATCCGAAAGTAAAAATGACTCATTTTGTTTTATCTGTTCATTCAAAGAAGCTAAATCATTTATTACATCATTTTGTTTAGAACTTAAGCTTAGTATCTTAGACAGATATTCTATCTGTGATTTACCTGCATTCATTGCCAGAATGCCAAGCCAAAACTCAACACTATCCTGATCATCTCTATGCAAATGAGAGATACTCTTCAATTCCATCAAATGGTTACAGTCAAATTTAGTCAAAAATGCTGGTAATAATCCAAGCTTCACGCAGTTATATAAAATTAAAGCAACATCTTCTTCATCGAATATCTTTTCAAGCTCGCTTCTAATCCGATCACCAGATACAGCAGTCACATAATTTAATGACGATTCGAATATATTTTTGGTAGATTCTTCTATATCGAATCCTAATCTGCATGAATAGCGTATCAACCTAAACATCCGAGTAGGATCATCAGCAAAACTTTCGTTGTGAAGAACTCTCAACTCTTTATTAACAACGTCTCTGTAACCGGAATGCGGGTCTATCAATTGGCCCGATTTCCAATCTTGATTGGATGGAGATTGCAAAACAATACACATGGCTGCTATGGAGAAATCTCTTCTTCCCAAATCCTGAAACAAATCACCGGGTTTTACATCAGGCAATTCACCTGGGTTTTTATATGTCTCAGAACGACATTTAGCAAGATCAATCTCAAGATTATCTTTAATCCCAACTGGAACAGAAAGTTTATGCGTCCCAAACACAGAACTGTTTTTAACGGTGCCACCCAACTTGTCAGCAAGTCTGGTTGCAAAAGTTTTATCGACATTACTCCCCGTTAAGTCAATGTCAAAGTTTGAATTATTTAACCCCATCATAATGTCTCTTACACACCCGCCGACCAAATACAAATCTGTATCCATTTGATTCGACAAATCAGTAGCAACATTCAGGATATTTAAATGTGTCTTAGGTAAGACATTTTTCATTTCCGATGACACGATTTTCATATCAATAAATCAACCCATTGAAACATGTAATTTTTAATCGAGCAAAACCAGTTTTCTAGCTTTGTGTCGCATTAACTTTATTTAAGTATGATTGAGCGCCGGATAAAAGCCATGGAGTCCAAGCTACACTCAAAAACCGAGCACCAATATCTATATAATGTTCCAGGTTGGAGTCATCTACCATGGTGCCAGCTACTCTACCGGCCTTAACAATATCCTTTATCGCTTTATCCCTGACCGCCTGCACCTCCGGATGATTAATCTCACCGGTATATCCCATACTCTGTGCTAAATCACCAGGCGCAACAAAAAAAGCATCTATATGATCTGTCTCTAAAATCTCAGGCAAGTTTTTTATGGCTTCAATATCTTCGATGATTATAGAGATTAATGTTTCATCGTTAGCTTTTTTGACGTATTCATTAACACCGATACCTTGCCGGCTTGTATACATTCCTCTATGGCCTATAGGTCCAAATTTTGCAGCGTCTACAACAGCTCGGGCTTCTGATGCAGTGTTAACGTGAGGAACGCAAATTCCCATTGCTCCTGAATCTAGAGTCCTGTAGATATCTCCAGTATTAACCTGGTTAACTCTAACTATAGACGTCTTGCCCCAAACATCGCATGCTCTAGTCAAATCTGGTATGTCCGCAAAGTCGACAGGCCCATGTTCCGCTTCCAGCCAAATTGCATCAAAATCGAGTTGAGAAAAAATTTCTATTAAATCTCCTGTTATTGGCCCCATAGCAACTGATACGACTTTGCCTTCATTTAATTTTCGTTTCGCTAAATTTGGTCTCAATTCTGCCAATGCTCTTCTCCTAAAGGTAATATAATCGGGGCATATAAACAAACACCCTGATTAGCGATTATACTGAAGACATGAAACATACGCATTACAAATCCAAGTATTGCAAAGTTTGTGGTCATATGACTTCCGGACAAGATATTGACGGTATACAAAGGCAATATTGTGATAATTGTGGATACATAGACTTCATTGACCCTAAAGTAGTCGCTGTGGCAATTGTTGTAAACCAAAAACGTGAGCTACTTCTAGTAAAACGAAATATTGAGCCCGCTTTGGGAGAATGGGCTTTTCCGTCAGGATATGTTGACAATGGAGAAGCTGTAGAAGATGCGGTTATAAGAGAAGCCAAAGAAGAGACCAATTTAGATATAGTAGTAGATAACCTGATCGGAGTTTATTCTAATACAGGAAACCCAATCATTCTGGTTGTATATAGCGCAACCGAGATTGGTGGTAACCTGCTGCCTGGACCTGAAAGTCAAGAAGTTAAGTGGTTTAGATTAAACAATCTCCCAAAACTCCCATTTCCTCATGACAACAAGATTATTGATGATTGGAACAAATCAAATAAAAGATAATAATCCAAGTTTTAAGACTTATAGAAAATAACTATATTATTTTCTATAAGGTCAACCCGCCAATTCATTTTCGCTGCAATCCAATCCATAGTCTTAGTACTATAAAAGCTCACATGAGTTGGATCTCTCCTATAGTACCAGTCACCAAAATTACTAACATTATCAGTAAAAGAAGTCATTACGCCTAGGAAACCATTAAGTTTAAGCATTCGATCAAATCGATTGAAGTCTTTGGAGGGATAATGAAAATGTTCTGCTGTCTCAGTACATACAATGAAATCATAAGTTCTATCTAAAACTTCTTTGTTATTTGCAAAAAACGGATCATACATTTCGACAAAATATCCATCCCCAGACATCATCTTGATAAGAGCTGGCCCCGGCCCAGCTCCGTAGTCCAATCCTAAGGATCCATTTTCAAGTCGCCTTTCCAATGGATTCCATAACTTTGATAGGAAAGCTTGGTAGTCTGGGTCATCTAAATCATTGTTGTGTGAGAGATATCTGTCTTTTTCTACATTTGTATCGGGCAATGAATTCTGCTGCACAAAAATTAGGTTGCAGTCTGAACATTTAAAGAATATTTTGTCAAAATTCTCATTGTCCAGATAAAAAATAGATACGTTATCCTCGCTACATAACCTGCATGATTCTAATTTCAATAACTTGTTATTCAATAATCCAATATCTGCGGCCTTTAGAACTTTTTATTCGACCAAACCCTGGCTTTGGAAAGTGACCTGCAGCTACTAAAATGTTTTCACGTTCCAACTTGTCAAAAACCTTGTGTCTTGTATCTCTTGCAAGATCTGGATCTACGTCAAACGCAGGACTCCAATCCGTATATTCTGCCTGAGCAGGGCTATGAGCCACATCACCAAGTATGAATCCATGATAGCCGTTGGATGTAATAGATATCGAAATATGTCCTGGTGTATGCCCAGGCGTAGGCACAGCTTTTATCTCGGGTGTAATGTCATATTCGCCTTCAATTAAATCTAAAATTCGTCCCTCATGTAAAGGTATCACGCTATCAGTAACCCATGGAGCATCATTAATAATTTTCGGCCCGGTCCAGTAATCCCAATCATGCTTAGGAACAAGGTATCGAGCGTTAGGAAAAGTTGGCTGTCCGTTACTGAGATTCCACCCAACATGATCAGGATGTAAATGCGTATTTATTACCATACCTATCTGATTGCGATCTATTCCTTTTGTTTTCATATCATCTAACAGCTCTCCATCTGGGCCGTTCAAACCGGTGTCCACAACTATTAATTTTCCTTTCAAAGAAATGACAAATGATCCAAACCTCGGGTGTATCACCTTGCCATCTAACAACTCTTTATATTCAGATTCCCAAATGTTCAGATCGCTAGTCGGAAAAATTTCTGTCGCCTCTCCTGCTCCCTTGCCGTCAGTTAATGAAATTAACTCTATATCGCCCACGTTAACTTTGTATTTGGACATACGTTTTTACCTCCCCAAACTTAAAGCGATTTTATATGATTATAGCGATATAAAAAGGAGGAGTACTCAGATTGTCAAAAACTGGTCATGAAATTCGTCTGACTCAACTAACATCGTCTGCCGGTTGAGCTGCTAAATTTAGCTCAGAGCGCTTGGTGCAGGTACTGCATCAATTACCTAAATTAAATAATCCATCTTTATTGACAGGAATTCATTCACGAGATGATGCAGCTGTATTTAAATTAGATGAAAATACTGCTGTTGTTCAGTCAGTGGACTTTTTCCCTCCAAATGTAGATGATCCTTTTACCTATGGAGAAATAGCAGCAGCTAATGCAGTAAGCGATATATATGCTATGGGCGGGAAACCGCTTTTTGCCCTAAATATAGTCTCTTTTCCCGACAATTTACCGAATAAAATACTTGAGGATATTATTGCTGGAGGCTCATCTAAAGCTGCGGAGGCCGAAATGTTGATTGTAGGTGGCCACACTATAAAGAATGATGTTCCTATATACGGATTATCGGTTACAGGAACAGTTACACCTGGTAGTGAAATTTCAAATTCTTCTTGTCAAATAAATGATTTACTTTTACTTACAAAGCCGATTGGATCAGGCATATTAACTACTGCGGCAAAATCTGATGATATTACGAGAAGTTCACTAAAGCAGTGTATAAACGTTATGAAAAATCTAAATAATAAAGCAGCTGATGCGATGATAAAATCAAGAATTAATGCGTGCACGGACATAACGGGGTTTGGATTGATTGGGCATCTAATGGAAATGACTGAAGGTAGTGGACTAATGGCAAGTATAGACCTCGATAATATACCTATCATGGACAATACATATAAAGCTGCATTAGCAGGATACGTGCCGTCAGGAACCAAGGACAACTTTAAAGCCACCATAAATTCAGTTGAATGGTCACCAAATATTAGTATGGAAAATAAACTAATCCTTTGCGACGCCCAAACATCAGGAGGACTACTGATGTCAGTAAGCCCCTCCAACCTATCAGTCCTTGAGAATAACTTAAAGATAAACGGTATATCTGATTACGCCGTCATCGGGGAAATAAGGCCTCGAAGAAACTCGTCAATACAAATCACAGTACATTCAAACTAATGGGTAGAATAATGAGATACATTAAATAAAATGACAAATCTTTATTCATTAATGGTCGTACAAGATCACATTTGGGATACTATTAAATCCGCCATAGCAAAGGCGCAAAATGCCGGTGAATTACCAACTTGTGACTTACCAACTAAATCTCTAGAACATCCACAAAACCCAAATCATGGCGATTATTCAAGCAATATTGCTCTACGTTTATCAAAACAAATGAAAATTAACCCTATGCAAATTGCTGAGCTTATTGAAGCGCATATAGATGTAAACAGTCCTATAGAATCGATCTCGGTTGCCAACCCTGGTTTTTTGAATTTCAATCTAGAATCAACTTGGGTCAAAAACCAAGTGGATGAAATTATAGAAATGGGGGATAAATATGGAAATATACAACTTGGGAATGCAACAAAAATTCAAATAGAGTTTGTCAGCGTAAACCCCACTGGCCCATTACATATCGGCCATGCCAGGGGTGCTGTCGTAGGTAGCGCCTTATCAAATATTTTGAATGCCGCTGATTATAAAGTCGAAAATGAATACTACGTTAACGATGCCGGCGCCCAAGTAGATAACTTCGCGGAAAGCATTTACGCCCAATATAAAAAAGATAAGGGGATTGACGTTAATATCCCAGAGGACGGTTATAAAGGTGACTATATTAATGAAATAGCTTCAGATATCTCCTCTTGCACGAACCTTAACATCGACGACATGTCTGAGGAACATGCACTGCAAAGTATTAAGGAATACGGGCTTAAGCTCATGTTACGCGCAATAAGACAAGATCTAGATTCTCTCCGCGTGCACATGGATGAATGGTTTAGTGAAAAATCCTTATATCAAGATGGCACATACAAAACAATTAAACAAGAGCTAAACAAAAATAACCTCCTAGAAACAAAAGATGGTGCGCTGTGGTTTAAATCGTCCGAATTGGGCGATGACAAAGATAATGTTGTGGAAAAAAGTAATGGAAGACCAACATACTTTGCATCTGACATTGCATACCACTACAACAAATTCACATTAAGAAATTTTGAGTTTGTTGTAAATATTTGGGGGTCAGACCATCAAGGACACATCCCTAGGCTAAAAACCGTTGTGAATGCACTGAAAATAGATTCCAGTCGATTGAAGTTTATTCTCACCCAAATGGTTAAGCTAAAGCGTGGATCTAGTGCAGTAAAAATGTCAAAACGATCTGGCGAATTAATAACACTCGCTGAATTTATAAAAGAAGTAGGTGCAGATGCTTGCAGATTCTTCTTTCTTTCACGATCCCCAGATAGCCAACTAGATTTCGATATAGAATTGGCACAGAAACAATCATCAGAAAACCCTGTTTATTACATACAATACGGTCATGCTCGAATATGCAGCATTTTAAAAAATGCCAAAGAAAATAATATTCAATTTAACGACGGAGATGTAAATTTATTAGATGATCCTAATGAATTAAATCTAATAAAAAAGATATTGGCCTTGCCAGAAACAGTACAATCAATATCTGTGAGGCTTGAACCGCATCACCTGGCGCACTACGCTTTAGACCTTTCGTCTGCTTTCCACCTCTATTATCAAAATTGCAAGGTGATTTCCACTGACGATGAAGAATTACATATAACAAAAGCTCGTCTTAAATTGTGCGAGGCAACGCGAATCACAATAAATAGATGTCTTAATTTAATGGGAATGTCTGCACCAGAAAAAATGTGAGTTGGCCTAATCAATTTTGGTATTTAATTTTTCGGCCAAATATATTTTTGTATTGTTTACATAAATATCACGATAACCTTTAATCAAATCTCTATCTTTCTGTGTAGCTTCACGCCTAATTCTAGCTGGCAATCCTGCAGCAATAGAACCTGATTTTATTTCCATTCTGTCAACAACCATTGCTCCAGAAGCAATAATACAGTCTGAGCCAATCGTAACACCGTCATTTACTATACAGCCATTACCTAAGAGAACTCTATCGCCAACAACACGTCCATGGCATAGAACCCTATGGCCAACAACAACATCATCACCTATTAAAACATCGCTGTCGCCATGTACTACCGAATTATCCTGAATACATGTGTTTCTACCGATCACAATTTTCCCAGAATCGCCTCGTATAACCGTGCCTGGCCAAACACTTGACCCTTCTCCTATCTCTACATCACCCGCAACATATGCAAATTCACTTACAAACGCTTTTGGATGAATATCCGGTGTTTTCCCATTTACAGTTCGTATCATATAGTGCCTCCGATGAACGATTATTTATTTAAAGATTTTACTTTGTATTTTAAAAATGAGATAACTCAAGTTTAAAGCGATTATAATTGTAAACACATATTATGATCGAATCGGGGCAGAGATTTACAATAACGGTATGATTAAGATTAAAGTTAAAAATATTTTTGTATGTTTTCTTGCAATTACACTAGTTATTTCTGTACTAGCTAGCTGTACTAAAGATACAGATATTGATTTAAATTCAATACCCAGCCCAGAACCCACTACGAAAAGTACAGATTTAGTTCAACCGACGGTAGCAGCTGATAACGCGCAAGCCGTTGCAAAAGATGTTTTATTTGACTATCTTAGAGCGCAGTCACTGTTAGGTGCCGCCATGTATAAAGAGGCTATTGGGAGCTACAACGTTGTACTGAAAATACTGCCAGATCTTTATTTGGCATATCATGGCAGAGCTCTTGCATACTACAAAGAAGGTATGGTTGAAAGAGCTCTAGAAGATTTCGATAGAGCGATAGAAATAAAGCCTGATTATGCTTCTGCATTAAGAAATCGTGGAGTTGTATATGCAAACGAAGGCATGTTCACTCAAGCATGTGCAGATTTAAATAAAGCTGTAAGACTATATGAAAGTAAATTGGGTTCAGGTGAAGAAATATTTAATCAAGAAAAATATGAAAGTGACCTACGGGAAACGATGAGTCAAATTGGACCTTGTAGATAAATATCCATGAAATATAAGCGAACCAGACCGAAAAACTAATATGAATAACGAATTGGATGATGCAAAAAAAAGCAGAATAAGTGACCGAGATTATAATTCTAAAGTCATTCTACAAATGACAGAAATAATTAGTAAAAATCCCGACGATTGTAAAGCTTACGTTATGAGAGGCAATAACTATCTAGACGCAGGCAAATTAAGTGAATCGATCTCAGATTTAACCAAAGCTATTGAACTAGATCCGACTAACCCGATGGTGTTTAACAACAGAGGTGTTGCTTACAGACGAGCCTCTGATAAAGAACATGCTTTGGCTGATTTTGCCCAAGCCATAAACCTTAAACCTGACTACCGAGAGGCTTACAACAATCGAGGTATGGTACTAGCCGATAATTATGAATATGAAGCGGCTATTAATGAGTTCACAAAAGCAATCGAATTAGATTCTGACTACTGGTACGCATATAATAATAGGGCTATGAGTAGATGGGCCTTAGGAGACCGCAAAGGCGCAGAATCTGACTATAAAGTTGTATCTAAATATATGTCCTGATAAGTTCAGGTTTTCAATATTATTAAATAAGGAAACTAAATATGCCTAAAGAACAAAATTCTTCACAAAATCTTGATCTAAACAAGATTTTATTAACGGGTGAAAATTCGTTTATCAGACTGAAACAAAAAGATGATGGACCTATAACTACCAAAGCCACTCACTGGCGCATTCTAAAATCCCCAGGCGGCCCTGGTCACGTACTGTTTATCCAAAGTGATATTACAGATAATGAAGTACGTATATATTCTGACAATTTTGCTATGACCAGATGGATTCAAGGAAAAATAGAATGTGCTTTAAATCCTGAATTTGGTGATCCTGAAACACCTATAATTGACTCTGTATTTTCAAGCTCTGGCGACGGGGTTAACTATTGGATAGAAAGCATAGACTCGTTAAATGAAAGTATACAAATGAATTGGCATGGGATTGGCGAGCCATTTTATTTAAGAGTAGGCGCTGGATTTTTAGAAACAGCCCCAAAACTTGGAGTATACAGTTGTATGATTCCTTCAAGCAAAGCTCAAATAACTAACAATGATATTCCTGCATTAGGGTCTCCTTACTCCGAATTATTTGATGGACATCCAACGAGCTCATCATGCCTGGCATGGTCTGAAACGTGGACGGAGATTAAATAGATATTAGGAGTCTTTTAGTTCGAAGAATTCCTGCATCTTGTTTTGGCGATAATCGAATATTTGATTCAATTGATTGCGGACATATAAAAAGTTGCTAATAAATCCTCCTGGCACTTGGTATTCAACTCTGTCTTTTATCAAAATACCATGAGGTGTTTCAGTAAACTCATGCGTATGAACCCACTTTGTGTAAGGCCCTTTGGTTTGTTCATCAACAAATTTATTTGGTGGATCCCATTTTTTTATATCACTTTGCCATTTAACAGGAATACCGTGTAATTTTAGCTTGTAGTTTATCTGTGTCCCTGTCTTCATCTTTATTGGCAAAACTGTAAGTATATTGAAGTTTAACCACGGTGGTGTCAGGACTTCCAGATTAGATGCGTCAGAAAAAAAACTGAACACTACATCAATCGGTTGATCAATGACTGTCTGTCTCTCTAAAACAAATGTCTGATAAAAGCTAAGTAAACTTAAAATTCTTTTTATTAACAAGATCCTCTCAACGATCCATATTAAATATTGGTTATAAGTTTAATTTTACAGAATTAAAAAAAGATCTGCTCGACTACTGGCGTTACTGTAAAATCAGCTGTCTTCTTGCATTGTCCTATTGTTTTTTCTACATCCGAATAGTCTTCAGCTTCCAATAAAATAAAGAATATATGTTCAGAAGGATTAACTTTGAAAAACTTTATATCCACTTTGTTTTCCTCAGCATTTGCTTTAACTTGCTTCCATAAAGACATTGTGGATTCATCTTCATTCGGAGGGCCAAAGCAATTTCCGGCTGAATGAGTGACTGTAATGTGATAGGTTGCCAATTTAATACCCCTGATTACTAATGGTAAAAGTTATCATTATTTCGTACTCGGCTCGAATACAACTATAGTAGCAGTTGTTTCACCAGCTTCATTTGTTGAGACTCCCAAAAGTCCAAGCCACACTCTGGTAAAACTTGTCACCCCTGGCCCGCTTTCTCCTGGAGCAATCGTCAAGTCCATATCTCCCATATCCCATCCACTGGAACGTAGATTGACTCTAACAATAACACCTTCTTCATCAGAGTTTGCGACCAATTCTTTGAACCTCACTAAAGTTCCATTTGCGTCCATTGAAGGGCTACCAAGGCCTTGACCAATTCTTATGGTAGCTGGAGTACCTAAAGGTACAACCACATCTTCACCAGGCTCCGCGACAACAGGGTCTGCAAACACAAGATCTGATTCGGAAAGTCCAGATTCTTCCAGTTCAGAGAACCGAGCGGAATGTGCTTCCACGCTGCCTAATTCATTTAATTCACCTTCAGCATAAACATTTCCTGCATCGTCAATCTCTCCAGAACCAGGATCATCAAGAGCCAGCAGAGGCGAAACTTTGCCTTGTATTCCAACGTTGCATGCTTTTGTTGTGTCAAAGACCGGTGCCTCAAATGTTTCAGCTGTAATATGAACATATTTATCTGCTTGGCCACCACTTACAATCACCGTACCATCGTTAAGTTTCAATGCTAGATGTCTATACCTAGTCTCTATCATCGGTCCGGTTGAATACCATGTATCAGTATCAGGGTCGTAAACCTCGGCCCGAGGTAATAAACCACCCGTTACCAACACCCTGCCATCTGATAAAACGGTAGCTTCATGTTCTGTTCGAGCATCTCCCATTGACGCAGCTGGCTCAAATTTACCAGTAGCTGGATCCCAAATCTCGGCTGATGCACGAGTGGACGTATCCACGTCATTAACAGCTTCACCTCCTCCCCCAACCACAAGAACTCTTCCATCATCCAGCAAAGTTGCTGTATGCTGCACGCGCGCCAATCTCATTGATCCAGTATATTCCCAAGTCTCTGTCTCAGGATCCCATACTTCGGCACTAGAGTAATAAGGTCCTTCCCTATGTTTGCCTCCTCCGATAACAATCACACGGCCATCTTGAAGAGCTGTAGCAGTATGTATGGATCTTTTTTGGTTCATGTCACCTGAAAGTTCCCATTCGTTCGTATTAGGGTCAAATATCTCAGTGGTCGTATTGTCTCCTAAGCGATCGTTTTTGCCTCCGGTGTACAAGACTCTGCCGTCACTTAATTTAACCGCAGCTCCTCTTTCTCGAGAATCATTTAATTTTCCTACCTTAGTCCAGTTGCCACTCTCGTCCCATACCTCACTGTTTTTCATAGCTTCCATTTGGATGTCTTGTCCACCGGCAACAAGAACTCTTCCATCATCCAGGGTAAACATTGCAAAGTCTTGCCTCTCTGTAAGCATATCTCCAGATTCGGTCCATTGACCGGTATCAGCGTTAAAAGTCTCTGAATGAGGAAATACCCTTGGTCCACGTGGGCCGCCCTTGCCACGCCCTCCAGCCGTCAAAATTTGGCCGTCGCTCAAAATTACCCAACCGTGTCTCTGTCTTTCATTAAACATTTTCCCTTCTAACAGTGTGAAAGCGCCGTATGGTTCACAATCTACTGTACTAAAAGGAGTCGGGGTTGAGATCAAAAATTCACCATCTGAATCGCCAGCCGACGATTCATTAGTTTCTGAACTGGAACAACTTATAAGAAAGATTAGGAAAAACGTTAAGACCGTTACAGTTGTTCTAATTATCATGTTAGCTCCAGACCAAGATACTTTTATTCAAGTCATGGCAAATTGATTCATTTAAGATATGAATTCAGCAAATCCTATAACTAGGATTTCTTTATTGCAACACCAACCAAATTGGGAAGTGAAACCGGAGTTCCGAATCTTATAGTGAACTTCCTAGTATCTACCTTGGAAAAACCAGCGTTATTAATGATTCTCTCCGTATCTCTGTTCAAATTACAACCGGTGGTTAT
>JAKUTS010000020.1 GCA_022447925.1 SAR202 cluster bacterium
ATAAAACATAAAATTGCAAATTGCCGGCTATTAATTGCTGGGGGGGTTTTAGGACCTGCCGTCGGAAACGTTAATGCGGGCCTCCTACCTTTGCGTTTCCCGGTTTTAAACCGTCGAAGGCTTGCGGGCTGGTAACCTCGTGAATCATATGTAAGTCCACGTATAGTATAGATGGTTGGCCTGGCTCCGAATAAACAATATGGGAGTCCCAAATTTTTTCGTAAAGAGTTTTTCCTACCATTGTGAACTAGCTCCTTATATACAGCTTAAAGTTTGTTGATGAATGTTACCCTTATGGGGTGAACAAACTTCCTCCTGAGTATTCTTCATCGTCTCTAATCGCATTTTTGTGTGGCAGATATTCTACCGCTAAATCGATATCAGTTATTTCTATGTCTAGAACCAATTGAGGATCTTTCGATTCCAAAGAAATTGAAATTGTATTCTGCCCTTTCTGAGGCAATAAATCTTTCATTAAAGGGATATGTAACCTATACCCCCTAACATAATCTGGCCTTGGCTTCATTTGAAATATCCAATCCGCCCATCTTATATTTTCTGGAGATATTTTTTTATCATTCCAAACAACAGAAACTTCTCCGTTTTGCATGAGATTATTGATCATTATACGCAATTCACATTTCCACAATTCGCCCGCAGAAAGTTTGGACTGAATATCATCGGCGATATAAATATTGATAGGTGTTGGTTGTTCAGACAGAGATAATATTCTTGGCAATTGGGGTTTCACTCCAAATATTTTTTCAGATTTAGCCCTGTCCTTACTTGGGCCCATATGAAAAATTTTGTCCATGTGTTCGACTAAATCAGGATATGCTAAGAACCGCAATCTGTTAGTGTCTTCAGTGGAATAGGGGTATCTGTTGGGCTCTGGGTAATATCTATGGTACATACATCCTTTAGCACCTGCATCGTAAACATTTGCTATTGCGGCCCGTTGTACTTTAGGGGTTTGTTCAGAACTTACACTATCAATCCCTGCGATAACTTTTGTTTGGGAATTTTTTGTAAGGTTTATTATTTGTTGCAAATCAGATATATCAGTGCCAAAATCACCTTTTACAGGCATAGCAACTAACACATCAACCAATTCGTTTTTTATCCAGGTTTCAATATCATGTCCCATTAAAAGATTGCCTTTTAGACTTGCACCAATTCTGACAAATATCCGCTTTTCTCTTTTTTGAATTTTCGATGCTTCGGTAGCAAGGTTTCTAATTTCCGTTAGCCAATTGGTTAATGTTGATGTGTGTTCCTCAACCTCTTTTCTGGCAATAAACGGAGAATAAGTATAAAAATTGAGCTCTATACCATCAGAATCATAATCAAATAACAATTCTTTGATTACAGCTATTCTATTTTCTCTTACTTCATCGATAGCATAAGACAGTCTTTTTGGTTGGTCATCTTTAGCTTCTGGAAAATCTGGTTCTGGTCCCACTTGCCATTCAGGGTGGTCGGTTGTGAAGTCGGCAACTCTACAATCTGTGACTCTTCCATGAGGAGTATGGACCATGTTTAATAGTAGGTGGGGTATGAACTTAAATCCTCTTTTATGAGCATGATTAGATACTAAGGTTAAAGGGTCTATTCCTCTGTCAATCATGGATTTTACATTTTGAGCTGCTCTTAACCATACAGTATGATCTGCTAAATCTACATTATGTCCCCAAATTTCTCCGACTTTAGTATCATATAGTAGAACTGCACAATCTCCGACTACATAACTAATTGTGTCGATTCCGAGATCAACTATTTCATCTATGCATTCAACGTATTGTCTTTCACCCATTGGAGGTTCATATAAATAGACGCTCGAATGTCTTCCATCTGTTTCAAACATTATTTCATTTTGGAAACTCATAGCGGTACTCCTTTTAGAGTGGATAGTTTGATTTCTAATAAACTAAATAAAAGTATAAATAGCGAGAAAATAAAATACCAGTTTTTTAGGATGTTGGCGGAAATTAAGCTAGGTGGTTGGATACATAAATTGAAATAGGGTTACAAAGCGAATATTATTGTTGTCCAGCGACGCATGCCCGATTTAGGGCGTTCATGTATGCTTTAGCACTTGCAACAATTATATCTGTATCTGAACCTCTTCCAACAAATGTTCCATCATCATTTTTTATCCTGATAGTTACATCTCCAAGGGCATCGATTCCTTCTGTAACTGAATCAACTCTGAATTCGGTCAAAGAATTTGGAATTTCAATTATTCTATTGATTGCCTTGTAAACCGCATCGACCGGTCCCGTGCCTGTAGATGCATCAGTTACCAAATTATTATCAGGAAATGAGATAGTCACGGTAGCGGTTGGGATTTGTTGATCGCCGCAAGTTACTTGGACATGATTTAATTTATAAGACTCTTTGATGTCGGCATGTCTCCTATGGCTGGACATCAGTGAAATAAGATCGGCATCTGTAACTTCTCGTTTGGCATCTGCCAATTCTTTGAATGCATTAAATATTTGGTTCAACTCGGTGTCGTCAGGGTTATATCCTAGTTGCTCCAATCTAGATTTTAAACCTGCCCTGCCGCTTAATTTTCCTAAAACAAGGGAGTTGCTGGACCACCCTACGGTTTGAGGATCCATAATCTCAAATGTGGTTCTTTGTTTTATTATTCCATCTTGGTGAATGCCGGATGCGTGTCTGAAGGCGTTTGCTCCTACTATGGCCTTATTCGGTTGTACAACAAAGCCAGTGATGTCGCTGACGAGACGGCTAGTTGGATAAATTTGAGTTGTGTCTACATTGGTGGTTAAACCAAAAACGTCTTCTCTAGTATGAATGGTCATAATTACTTCTTCAAGAGATGCATTGCCGGCGCGTTCGCCAAGTCCGTTGATACATCCTTCTACCTGTCGAGCGCCAGCTTCAACAGCTGCTATGCTATTAGCAGCTGCATTGCCTAAGTCATTATGACAATGAACACTTAATATAGCTTTATCGATGTTAGGAACATTGTTTTTAATCAATTCGATTCTTTGTCTGAATTCAGAAGGTATCGTATATCCTACGGTGTCAGGTACATTTATTGTTGTGGCCCCAGCCTTAATAGTTGCTTCTATTAATCTGTAGAGATATTCAAGGTCTGTTCTTGTAGCATCCATGGGAGAAAATTCAACGTCATCACAATATTTTTTAGCTTTTTCTACGGATTTTACAGCCATTGTTAGTACTTGTTCTGGGTCTTTGTTTAGGATGTCCATTAAATGCACATCAGAACTAGAAATAAACGTATGTATTCTTGGTCTTTCAGCCTTCTTAAGAGCATCCCAAGCTACGTCTATGTCACTCTCTACGCATCTTGCCAAAGACGCAATAATTGGAGTTTTTACTTCATTGGTTATGGTTGTTATTGATTCATGATCACCTGGACTGCTTGCAGCAAATCCTGCCTCTATAACATCAACGCCTAATCTTTCCAATTGTTTAGCGACAACCAGCTTTTCTTCAACCGTGAGTCCTATACCAGCTGACTGCTCTCCATCTCTGAGGGTGGTATCAAATATTAACACTTTATTATTTGCCATTTGTAACTCCTTCAATTACTGACCTGAAATCAGCCAGAATCGGAACGCCGAAGCCCTGAGATTAATCAGAATCTTTTAAGAAAGGCATCATTTGCCTAAGTTCTTTTCCTATTGCTTCTATTGGATGAATTTTATTTTCTTCTCTAAGTTGGTTGAATTTATGTCGCCCTTCATCATTTTCGCTTATCCATTCTTTGGCGAAAGAACCATCTTGAATATCGCTAAGGACTTTCTTCATGTTTTGTTTGACGTGATCATCAACTACCACAGGGCCTCTTGAATAATCTCCATATTCAGCAGTGTCACTTACTGAGTATCTCATGTATTCCATGCCGCCTTTATACAATAGGTCTACGATGAGTTTTAATTCATGGAGACATTCAAAGTAAGCTGATTCTG
This sequence comes from SAR202 cluster bacterium, assembly GCA_022447925.1. Classification (GTDB taxonomy): domain Bacteria; phylum Chloroflexota; class Dehalococcoidia; order Lucifugimonadales; family UBA2962; genus UBA2962. The sequence goes on from JAKUTS010000020.1 coordinate 3,966, forward strand.
GCTGGTACCCTGCTTCTACCAGTGTTTCAAAGGCTGCCTTTACTAATTGTGTGACTCCTCCACATAACACAGCTTGTTCACCAAACAAGTCAGTTTCAGTCTCTTCTTTAAAAGTTGTGTCTAATACTCCTGCTCTAGTGCAGCCTATTCCCCTAGAGTAAGCCAGACCTGTTGAATGAGCTTTGCCTGTTGCGTCATGATGCACGGCTATTAGTCCAGGAACTCCCCCGCCTTTAATAAACACTTCACGCACTCTATGCCCAGGTGCCTTTGGTGCTACCATGGAGACGTCGATGTTATTGGGTGGGGCAATGGTTTTGTAGTGTATGTTGAAGCCATGGGCAAACATTATGGTGTTTCCTGATTCAAGGTTGGGCTCAATTGATTCTTTATAAACAGATGCCATGGAATGATCGTGAAGAAGTAACATTATTATGTCAGAATCCTTCGCAACGTCAGATGCGGTTTTAACTGTAAACCCGTCTTTTTCTGCAATAGCCCAACTCTTACTTCCTTCATAGAGTCCGATTTGAACGTTTAGACCGGTGTCTTTAAGGTTAAGGGCATGTGCATGTCCCTGACTTCCATAACCGATTATCCCAATATTTTTATCTTGTATTAATGATAAATCCGCATCTTCTTCATAGTACATTTCAGCCATTTATGTTAACTCCTGTTTTATATCTACCGCGTTAGATTTATTTTGTTTACACTGACGAAGCTTCTTCCCAGTTTTCGTGTTTATATTTTGTATTGTGTGAAACTATAGGTTTATTGGGTTGAACTCCTCTGTTCAAAGCGATTGTTCCGGTACGCATGATTTCAACCACTCCGAAACCTTTAAGAACCTCGTGCAATGAATTGATTTTTTCTTCATTGCCACTGACTTCGATTATCAAAGAGTCTAATGATATATCTACAATATTGGTTCTGAAAGTCGATGCTATTTGCATTACTTCACTTCGGTTTCCACTGTTGGTTTTAACACGAATCAAAGCCAATTCTCGCGAAACAATGTTTTCTTGAGAAATATCGCTTACTTTAATAACATCAATCAGTTTATTTAAATGTTTAGTTACCTGCTCTACAACTTTGTCGTTACCATCAACCACGAAGGTCATTCTTGACAATGATTCATCTTCGCTTTTACCAACAGCTAAGCTGGATATGTTGAATCCTCGTCTTCTAAACATACTGGAAAGCCTATTAAGAACTCCCGGTTTGTCTTGAACTAAAGCGGTTATGGTATGGCGATTATTTTGATTAGTACTCATGTCGTGATTTCCTCATTAGCGGGTTCTTCTATGAGGTTTTCAATGGTTTGGCCTGCAGGAATCATCGGATATACATTTTCTTCTTCTTCTACTACAAAGTCGATTAATGCCGGTCCGTCATATGCCATTGCTTCCTCTATTGACGATTTAACTTGGTTTTTAGAAGTTACTCTTATTCCAAGCATCCCAAAGGCCTCTGCAAGTTTTACAAAGTCTGGGTTATGGGTATAAGTAGTAGCTACATATGATTTGTTGTAAAAGAATTCTTGCCACTGCCTAACCATTCCCAAAACGTTGTTGTTAATAATGGCAAATTTAACAGGGATATTATTTTCAACTAATGTGGCCAGTTCTGACATCGTCATCTGAAAACCTCCATCTCCTGCTATAGACCACACTACTCTTGTTGGGTCTCCTACCTGTGCACCCATAGCTCCAGGGACTTCATAGCCCATTGCGCCTGAGCCTCCTGAAGTAACCCAACTTCTAGGTTCGGTATACATATAATGTTGGGCTGCCCACATCTGATGCTGGCCAACGCCCGTTACCATTATTGCTTTACCTTTTGTGGCTTCAGATAATTCGTGAATTATGTATTGCGGTAGCAACTTGTCAGTATCTCTTATTTTTAATGAAGGATGATCTGATTTTAATTTTTCAATATGCTGTATCCACTCTACATGGGTATTTGATTCAACATATTCGATCATTTTATCTAAAACATTTTTGACATCGCCAACCACAGGGACGTCTACAGGAACATTTTTACCTATTTCAGAAGGGTCTATATCAACATGTATTTTGCGAGAGGTCTTAGCAAATTCACTTGGTTTTCCAGTAATCCTATCATCAAAACGCATTCCTAAGGCTATGAGTAAATCAGCGTCTTCTATTGCCAAGCTGGCATAAGCAACTCCGTGCATTCCAGGCATACCAACGCTTAGAACGTGATCCTCTGGGAAAGAGCTTATCCCAAGAAGAGTTGTGATAACTGGTATTTGCGCTTTTTCAGCAAGACCTTTAAGTTCTTTATATGCTCCAGAAAAAATAATGCCGTGCCCAGCCAAAATTACAGGCTTCTTTGATTGATTTATGAGCTTAGCTGCTCTTTTGATTTGCGCTGTGTTTCCAGAAAGCGAAGGTTTATAGCCGGGCAAATCTATAGACTCAGGATATAAAAACCCATCCGGATATTCTACTTCTTCTGTAAAGACATCTTTGGGTATGTCTACTAAAACCGGACTGGGTCGGCCAGTAGTTGCAAGATGAAATGCTTCTTTTATTATTCTAGGAATATCTGCGGCATCCATTACTAAATAGTTGTGCTTGGTAACAGGCAGGGAAATTCCAGTTGTATCTGTTTCTTGAAATGCATCGCTACCTATTGAGGCTCGAGAGACTTGTCCGGTAATAACAACCATTGGAACGGAGTCCATTTGCGCTGTGGCAATACCTGTTATCAAATTCGTTGCGCCTGGTCCTGATGTGGCCCATGCAACTCCGGCTTTGCCGGTTACTCTTGCATATCCGTCTGCAGCATGCGCGGCCCCTTGCTCATGACGAACCAATATGTGTCTTAATTCGGAGTATTCAGGTAAAGTTTGATATAGAGGCAATATAGCGCCGCCAGGCAAGCCAAATATAGTGTCTACACCTTCTTTTATTAAACTTTCACAAACTAGTTGAGCTCCTGTAAGTTTCATAAATTGCCGGCCTCCTTGATTAAACATTAAATTTGTAAATTCACTTAAAAAAAATAAACCCGTCCTTTCGGGACGGGATCATGTAAATCTCGCGGTACCACCCAAATTGCCATTCTTTTTAGAATGACCTCTTGTCTTAGCTTTTTACGGTGCCTAACCGCTCTATTCTACTTAGAGTAATCCAACTCAAATAGAGAGCTCCGGGGCGAGTTCAAGGATATTGTTGGGTTTCACTAGTTCCAACTCGCTGTAGTTTTTATCCTTTACTACTCCCTTTCATAGCCTGTATTTATTGACATATAAATTAACACTAGCATGGAATTACAGGCTAGTCAATCTTTGCATATATATCAAAATATGTAGTCTATTAGGGTTCAATATAGGATATTCGAACATCCTAAAAAGTGCTCTTTGGGCAAATCATAACATGCAATTACTGTAGCTTGTTGTTAATAAATTTTGTATTATTGCTTTTTATTCCAGAATAAAAATTAGAGTGGGTAGAAAATGACTAAAATTGTATATAAGAACTATATTAACGGAGAATGGAAAAACTCCCATTCTAAAAAAATATATGACATTTATAATCCAGCAAACACTAGAGAAAAAATAGGAAGTGTTCAATACTCGAGTGATGCTGATGTGAATGAAGCAATAATTGCAGCCGATAAAGCTGCAAAAATTTGGAGTGGAACACCTGCACCCCAAAGAGCTGATATTTTATTCAAAGCTCATCGGATAATGCAAAATAGATTTGATGAGCTAGCAGAAAGTATTACCTTAGAGGAAGGTAAGTGTATAGGAGATGCGGAAGGGGAAGTAAAGAGGTCGCTGGCAGTAATCGAATTTATGGCTGGAGAAGGTCGAAGAATGCATGGATATACAGCGCCTTCAGAATCACAAGGTACTTTGGATTATACATATAGGAAGCCTTTAGGGGTGGTTTCTGTCATAACCCCGTGGAATTTTCCGCTAGCTATCCCGGCTTGGAAAATTGCACCTGCTTTGGTGTGTGGAAATACTGTGGTATTTAAGCCTGCTTTCTCTACTCCAATTACTGCGATAAAGTTGGTCGAAATTTTTGAAGAAGCAGGATTACCTAAAGGAGTTTTAAATATAGTAACCGGTTCTAGTTCAGATATAGGTAGTCATTTTGTGGAAAATGAGATTATAAAAGGAGTATCCTTTACCGGTTCTACTGAAGTAGGTACAGAAATCAACAAGATGGCTTCAAAATCTCTATCCAAGGTTCAATGCGAAATGGGTGGTAAAAATGCTGTTATTGTAATGGATGACGGTAATCTCGAGAAGGCTCAAGAATCTATTTTACAAGGAGCCTTTGGTTCTTCTGGACAGAGGTGCACTGCTACTAGCAGGGCAATAATTCATCAAAATATTTTTGATGAATTTGTAAAGAAACTAGTTTCAGCTACTAATAAAATTTGTGTAGGAGCTGGATTAAATAGAGAATCAGACATGAGTTGTCTTGCAAGTAAGGCTCAGCTTAATCAAATACAAGAATATGTAGATATAGGTTTAAGTGAAGGGGCAACACTTTTAACCGGGGGTAAAAAAATTTCGAATAAAGATCTTGATAATGGGTATTTTTTTCAACCAACAATATTTAAAGATGTCGAAACAAATATGAGAATAGCAAAAGAAGAGATATTTGGACCAGTATTAACGCTGTTCAAATGCCAAGATATAGAGGAAGCTATTGCGATTTCAAATGACAGTGAATTTGGACTTTCATCTT
>JAKUTS010000021.1 GCA_022447925.1 SAR202 cluster bacterium
ACTACTGCCTAGGCCTTTTGCGAGTGTCATTATATCGGGCGTAACACCAAAGTGTTCCATTCCAAACATGCGCCCAGTTCTTCCACACCCGCATACCACCTCAGCATCAATCAGCAAAATACCGTATCGATCACAAATCTCTCTAACCATGGGCCAATATTCTTGTCCCGGCACAACCGCGCCAAGAGAAGAAGTTATTGGTTCACCTATAATTGCCGCAATCGTATCAGGGTCGTTTTGAATAATTAAATTTTCAATATCTTGAGCACACAACACAGCACACTCTGAAGATGATTTTGCCCCAAATGAGCAGCTGAAAGGGTTGGGTTGAGAAGCATAAATCATACCTAGAGGACCGGGTTCGTACTGATGTAAGCCTAAAGAAGCTGGCCTACCAAGCCAGGCTACCCCAGATGTAGCTCCATGGTAGCTTCCATATCTACTAATTATTTTGTACCGACCTTTATCACCTCTCCTTACATGGTAGGCACGTGCCATTCTGACGGCTATCTCATTTGCCTCCGACCCTCCGGACACTGGCCATACACGACTCAAATCTCCCGGTGTAATTTCGGCTAATTTTTCAGCAAGCAATGCGTTTGGGAAAGTGGTAGTTTGCTCCGGATAATATGACAACTCAAGCATCTGATTCTTAACTACATCAGCCATTTTTGTCCTACCATATCCGATATTTACGGAAGAATACCCCCCATTAACATCCAACCATGTATTACCATCAATATCAGTGACAGAAATACCCTTTGCGCTGTCAATAATCATTGGCTCACCAGATGCGGCCATATCAGCCCAGCCTTTAGCCTGCATCCAAAGATGCCTATTTGCTTTGCCCTGTAATTCAGTTTTAGTTGTCACGCAAATCTCCCTACGCCACATTCACCTTCAAACTCCCACAATCCAAGATCAACAGCATGAACTATTTCATCAACCTCTTGGCGGGTTATACATAATGGAGGGCCAAAATGTAGTATGTTTTCCCGAGCTCTAAAAATTAATCCTTTGGATTTGAACTTCTCAGTCAACCTAACGCCGATTTGAATATCCGGATCAAATCCAGCTTTGGTTTGTCTGTCGCTTACAAGTTCCATAGCCAAAAACAAACCAATACCTCTAACATCGCCAACATAAGGGTGATCCTGAATCATATTTTCAAGCTGATCTTTGAAATACTCACCGACTTCTTTGGCATTATCAACCATATTTTCTTCTTCAATTATCGATATGTTTTTAAGCGCTGCAGCAGCCGATACTGGATGTCCACTATTGGTTAAGACATGTTTCAGTGAAGAATCTCCACCTGAAAAACTATCAGCAATACGATCGCTCACAATCGTTCCTGCCATAGGTAAATATGCGCTAATAATTCCTTTAGCTACTGTCATAATATCTGGGGCTACATCAAAGTGTTCCATGGCAAACATTTTCCCTGTTCTACCAAAACCGCATACGACTTCATCAGCAATCATTATTACGCCATATCGATCACATATTTCCCGCACCATAGACCAATATTCTCTAGACGGCACCGGAGCTCCTTGAGGGATAGCAATTGGCTCTCCGATAAACGCTGATATTGTTTCAGGTCCGTAAAACAAAATCGTATCCTCAATAGCCTGAGCACAAAGTATGGCACACTCAGATTCAGTTTCTCCGCCGAACTCACATCTATATGGATTTGGTTGAGGCACATGAAGCATGCCGGGGTAAGCAGGACCATAATCAGCCTTTTGAACTGCCGGGCCATCACCGGTCCAAAGAACCCCACCTGTCATTCCATGATACGAGCCTTTTCTGCTTATGACTCTATAACGTCCTGTCTCTCCGCGATGATTATGATATGCCTTTGCAATCTTTAATGCCGTTTCATTGGCCTCAGACCCACCTGTGGAAAAAAAAACGCGATTAAGATCACCTGGTGCTAATTCAGCAAGTTTCTCAGCTAATTTGATTACTGCCTCTGTGGTAGTACCAATTGGGCAAAAGGGAGTTTTATTGATTTGATCGTATACAGCTTGAGCAATTTCAGGTCTTCCATAACCAATATTTACACAACTGTAACCGGCATTGACATCTATCCAGTTATTTCCCTGGCTATCAGTAACCCTCACACCCTTTCCAGAAGTAATAACATGAGGACCACCAGATTCAGCCATTTCAGTCCAATCTCGATTATGGATCCATAAATTATTTAAAGCTTTTAAACGAACATGTTCTATGTCAGACAACGTATTCATAAAAACTATCCTATATATAAGATGATCAAGATCCGTCTCCGAAAGTATATGTCTGGGTATTACACACTTACAAGCGTTTAGAGTAAAAACCAACTAACTATAGGACTCATTTTCGCTTTGACTCAGTTAGACTGACTGTAATAATATTTTTAGTGTAACTTATTCGGCTACGTAGCTCAGAGGCAGAGCGGGCGCTTCATAAGCGCTAGGTCACAGGTTCGAGCCCTGTCGTAGCCACCAAAATAATATTTAAGCTCTATAAACACTATATGCTGTTTTCAGTTGGCTTTCCTGAAACTCTATCGGTTTCTCACCTGAAGCAAACTCGTATAAAGCAGCTTTGTAAATCCCTTCTAGAGTGTAAATTATTGTTACAGACGCGGCCGCGAGTAACACTCCGATTACTAGGCCAAAAGTCTGATCAACCAAACCGAAAAACCAACCAATGGCAGCACTGACAATTAAGGCTAAGATTTGAAAAATCCCAAATCCAAAATTAGCTGTTATTTGGTTACCCCAAGTACTTTTAAACAAACTGGTTGACTTCTTTATTGCCGCAAAAGGGCTTAAGTTTTCAGAAACAATAATTGGAACTACGAAGAAGGTCATCATAGTCCACCCTGCCTGTAGCAAACTTCCAAGGATTTGACCAACTATGCCTCTTCTATTCCCCTTTATAGCGGCTATTAAAATCGCCACAATAGTTACAATTATCGACCATATCAAAATGTGATGAATATGCTTTACTGCGTGTGAAAAACCGGAGTAAACATTTGGGTCACCACCACGTAATCTTTCCAAAGCAGCAGAGACCAAAGCTGAATTGAAAAACACGATTATGAAATTAGAAACAAAAACAATAACAACATACACTGCTATTGGCTGTCCTTCTTCTTCAGTGTTATCTAAGCCAATTGCGCCAAAAGACCACATAAGTGCTAAAAATATTGCTATGCACGCTGCAGCCAATAAAGGAAATAAAACTAATTCCTTGTCTTTTTTTAGCACATTCGCTGATGCTTTCATCATCGTCAGAGTTCGCGATATGTTTCCAAAAAATCCCATATATTTCTACCTTTAGTTATTGTTTAGTAACGGATCGATTTTACCAGACTTAATCTGAATTTATGTTATTTTTGAGGTTAGTTAATACTTTGTTGCAAATGTTTAGGATATGTTTTTATTTAACAATCAGTTGTAAACCTTAGAGTGTATTCTGGAAAATTGTCCCCTGTGCGAGAAACATCACCTCCCCCAACAATAAGAACAGAGCAATCTTCCATAAGTGTTGCCGTTAATAAAGTCCTTCCCTCAGGCAATCGAGTGATTCTTGACCATTCGTTGTCTGTCACATCATATTCTTCAACCACTGTTATCCCTGAGCCAAGTTGATTGGCTCCCCCAAACAGAATAACTTTATCTTTATGGGAAAAACCTCCTATAACTTCAGAAATCAATAATGCCACATGATCTTGTCTCGGAAAGTCCATATTGCTAACTTCTGTCCATTGATCAGAATCAGGATCATATATCTCAGCTGATATTCCTGGATACTGGTCTTTGGATTCAGGCTCGAGCGCAGTAGCACCTCCAGTAATTATCACCCTGCCGTCCGATAAAAGTGTGGATTGATGTCCTAATCTAGCATAGTGCATCTTGTTAGCGACGATCCATGTCTTAGTATTAGGGTCATATATTTCTGCAGTGGCCAGTGTTTCACCAGGAACTACTGATTCCAAGCCTCCAGTTACTAACACTCGGCCATCTTTTAATTTTATTGCAGAGTGGGACATTCTCCTATGATTCATAGGAGTCGACTCTTCCCAAATTCCAGTCTTAACTCTATAAATTTCAGTTGTATCCGCAATGTCTACACCAGAGCGTCCCCCGATAATCAGTACATCCCCGCCTTCTAAAGTTATTGCTTGCGCCCTACTTCTTTTGTAACTCATTTCCGAAGTTTCAATCCATTCATTAGTATTGGGCTCATATATTTCAGAGGAAAACAAATCTTTAATCCCACTAAAAACTTTACTTTCACCATCATCTTGCCACGTGGCTCGCCCAGACCCGCCAACCACTAATACTCGGCCGTCTGGTAATAAAGTTGCTGTGTGATAAGTTCTCTCCCAATTAGGAGTGCCAGCTGGAAACCACTCATCATGACCAAAAGGCATAAGCTTAGCTTGGTTTTCCGCTGATGCGCGATAACTTAACCTCTTACTTCCCCCCACAACTAATACTGATCCATTATCCAAAATTGTAGCCGTATGACCCCATCTCCCTAACCCCAAATCTCCTGACAATTTCCATGAGTCTTCTAGGATTATTCCAAGCCCTTCTGCAGTAGATGTGTTCCGTTCTGGTATTGGCGTGGGAGTTGGCGTGGGAGTTTTTCCCGCCACGAGCACAAATTCCATATCGTGTATCTTTGATTCTTGCAAAGTTTCAGCTGTAGTACTGCAATTTATTAAAATTAGCACTAATCCCAGGACACAAAAAGCTGTAATACGTTTCTGTGTATTTAAAATGATCATTGTGGCTTTATAGGTTTTTATTAATACTTGTCTTAGACATGTACCTTATTTATACTGTTTTTGCTCGAAGATATTTAGATTCTTAAGTTAAAACAAATATATATGTTTTATATTTAAACTAGATTAGTTAATTATTTATTCGTGCTTTGTCTCTTAATATCCAGTAAAACTCTCTGCGGTAAGTCCAAATTAATCTCAATTTCTAGGCTTCAATATCTCAAGCTGAAGATTCTTTTGTGGCGGCAAGTAACTGACACCCCTAAGCATCTTCCATTCATAAGGGTTTATTGTTATTAAATTCATTCGATACTGCCCTCTTACCTGAACTCGACGCTCCCTTGGTTGGTGCTCAATAAATCCTTTATTTACTAACGCAGATATTCGATCATCTACCATTCTTGACAGGCTCTGCTTTTCATAATCTTTTAATTCAAACCATTTTGGATAAATCTTGGCCCAGGTGTTTTCACTGGGGTTCAAAAAGAAATTCCTGTTTTCAAGTCTATTATCATGAGAATAGCCAGTCTGAATCTTTTGACTGACAGCTCCAATGAGTTCCACACGCTCTTTCATTGACCATTTATCTGGGGCAATATTTGATGCATACTTCGAACTTTTAGAAGCTTCATAATTCTCCCAATGTTTCAAAGAATCAGCTTCCCAGCACAATAAGATTTCAGTGTCTATTACTACAAATGGCGGTTTATCTTGATTAGACATAAGTTAAAAGTTAGTCGATTTTCCTGCTTATAGATCTCGTTGATGCAATTTTAACCCTGCAGTCAAATTGAATTAAATGTTTGCATTTAATCCTAAATTTCAGATTCCAATAACGCATTTATGTTACTGAGTGTAAAACTATCTCAGGTCGCGGGCTTTGTTGTAAGCTTGAGCTGACCTTTCACTCCACTTATCTCTATCCACTGATCCCGATTTGCGTGAATATGTTTCATAAACAATTCCGAGTGTTTGATAGACTTGCCAGCTATTAGGGGATATCCGAGATGCAGAAACCAAATCATCTACTGCCAACTGACAGCTTTTAATATCGCTGAGCGCTTCACAAATCTGATGGTAAGTAATGGCCCTGCCAATATAAGCCCTATCAAGAGAGATCCCAATATTTAAATCTTTTATTTCTTTCAGCCCAGGCTCTTGGTTGTTATCAATGTACGAACTGAAATCTTTTCTGGCTAGATCAATTTCTGTTAAATCGATTGCAGACTCGTAATATGCATAAGCTCGAAGGAAATAGGCATCATTAAAGTTGGGGTTTTCTTTTAATACATCGGTGAAATCATCAATTGCCAACTTGTACTCTTTAAGAGCTAAATGTTCAATTCCTCTATCAATAAGCCTATTCTCAGTAGATTCACAACTAATGAAAACCAAGGCAAATAATGCTGTCAGCAATACGCTCAAATAACTTATTATTTTTGTAGTCATTGCCTGTTCATCTTTATCCTAGAAAAAATATTGCCATCCTTTTTAATGGTACTGCCGTTCCAACGGAGTTTATAGCCTTAAATTTTTAAGATATACTTACATTTCGATCTAGGGCGATTAGCTCAGTTGGCTAGAGCACCTCGTTTACACCGAGGGGGTCGGGGGTTCGAGTCCCTCATCGCCCACCATTTTAACTTAAAATCATTTAAAAGGTCATTGCCGAAGTGGCGGAACGGCAGACGCGCTGCGTTCAGGTCGCAGTGCCCGCAAGGGCGTGTGGGTTCAAATCCCTCCTTCGGCACCAAAACTGATAATAAGAATTTAAGTTTAATTTGTTCAGCGAGGCCAACTCAGTATAATACATACAACAAGTTGGAAATCATGCGCTTGTAGCTCAGTGGATAGAGCGCAGCCCTGCGGAGGCTGAGGTCGAGAGTTCAAATCTCTCCAAGCGCGCCATCATCTTTTGAACTTCAATTCAATCCGAACTCTTAATTAGCGCCTACCTTTAAGGAGTAAAACTCTCGACTTGAGCTGTAACCCCTTCCCTGCCTTGGCCGCCAATAATTAATATTAAATCACTCTCAAGACGAATCATCTCATGCCTGTATCTATCATTGTTCATCTCCTCCAGTTCCTCCCATACACCAGTAGATGTGTCATACAATGCTGCAGCACGTAGTCCATATCCAATACCACCAGTAAGCAGTATTTTCCCTGTACTCAATCGAATTATTGCCCCTTCAGCGTGAGGTTGTACTGTATTCCCAGTTTTCTCCCATATATTTGTCTCGGGATCATAAATT
>JAKUTS010000022.1 GCA_022447925.1 SAR202 cluster bacterium
TTTAAGTTCCTCTGCGATTTGTATCGTTTCATTCAATTCGTCCTTAATTTTCTTAATATCATCAGGGGAAGCAAGTTCAAGTTGTTCGAGCTGAGTCTCTATTGTTCGTGCTCGATCCTGTGCCTGATCGGCACGTTTATTGGCAATACTCCGAGCTTTTTCATACATACTTAGACCTAGTAATTTTACTAAAATGTCACGTCTAGCTTTTGTATCACTCTTTAAAAAGGCGTCGAACTGGCCTTGTGGTAAAATGACAGTCCGTGTAAAAGTTTGAAAATCCATGGCGAGAAGCTCTGAAATATTCGAAGTGACGTCACGCGAACGATCTGCTACTAAATCCCAACTACCATCAGATGCCTGTTTCTCTAATCTAGTCGAATTGGTTGATGGAGTTCTTCTTACAACCCTATAAATATCTCCTCGGACAATAAATTCGAAAAGTACATACATTGATTTCAGCCCATGTGAAGTCAATTGCTGGGTTGCTGCTCCGACGCGAGGAACATTACCGTAAAGTGCCCACATCATAGCGTCTAATAAGGATGATTTACCTGCACCGATTGAACCAGTAATGGCAAATAAGCTACGCCCTTCAAAATTCACAGATGTTTTCTCGCGAAATACTGTAAATCCTTGTATTTCTAATCGAAGTGGTTTCATTCAGTACTTACCACCTCACCCAATATCTCTCGAAATAAGGCTAATAATTCATCAGATGGAATTGTTCCATGTTGTTCCTGGTAATAGCGCACAAAAAGCTCTTCAGGCTTCAAGTCTTGTAGTGAAACAGTTGAAACATTTTCTTCAATTCGATCATAATCAAGACGTATGTCGACTATCCCGGCTGCACTATCTCTCATTTTTTGAGCCATCCCAGGTTCTGGAGCATCCACTTCTAATACCGCACGTATATATGCATTTTTATTTTCGTTCTTTTCTGATTTAGCCAAAACTTCTTCAGGGGTTCCTTTTAATTCGACTAATGGCTTACCTGAAGTTAAAGGAATCAGACGGGGTTTTGCTGGTAGACCAGGTTCTAAATCGATTATACGTACGATTTTTTGTTGTTCGCGTTCACCAAAATCCAATTGCAATATAGAACCAGCATATGCCGCAGAACCGTTTGGTGTTCCTAAAATTTCTTGTGGATGGTGGATATGTCCTAAAGCTAAATATTGAGGTTCCTGCGGTAGACGTGCTTTATCTACTCCATATGCCACATCTATATGCAATCGGCGCTCTGAACCTTCAATATCTGCTAGTAATGCCCCATCGACAAATACATGACCCATGAGTAAATGTACCGAATTAGACGTATATCCCTTTACGACATTTTTATAAATTCCTTCGACAAAATCTTGATATATACCACGATTTTTTACTGTATCAGAGAGAACGTCAATCGCATCTAATGCCTTTCCATCAGGTATCCATGGAATAGCGGCAATTTCCGCCTGAACATTATCACGCATAATCCTAATAATACCGCCCTTGTCATGTCCCTTAACATAAGCTTGTGTGTGTACATTAAGTAATTCACTCAATTTACCAATTGCATCAAGTTTATGCGCGCTATCGTGATTACCTGCTATAAGTACTACCTCGATTTCATGAGCAACAAATTCCCTCAAAGCACTAAATAACAATCGATCTGATTCTGGAGAAGGGGAATTCGTATCCCAAATATCACCGGCAACAAGAACTACATCAACATCTTCAGAGACAGCAATATCTTTAATCTCTGTCAGTACTGCTTCAAATTCTGAAACACGACTTCGTCCACGCATTTGCCTACCAAGATGCCAATCAGCAGTATGTAAAAAACGCATCAAATACCACTTCCAAAAATATGTTTATAAATCACCCTGTCATAATATCTTATCTAGTTTTTCTTGAGTCTTTTGCGCATCTTTATCTGCATCTCCAGCTTCTCCAGCTTCCTCTTGACGAGTTGCCCAAGAAGGCATGGGAAATTGGACTAATAAAGGTACAGGTACTTCGGGTTGCTGAATCAACATTGAACCAGGTTTTAATTGTGTAGCTCTTTGCTTTAATGAAGAGTTCCGCAAAAATCTGTATTCATTTCTTTCTACTTCAGCACCATCTAAACGACCTACAATCCTGAATGCAGCATTCCCCACTACACGAGGTTCTACTTCACTTGCGGTCTGCTGTGCACCAATAAGAATAATTCCAAGAGAACGTCCACGTTCAGCAATATCGATCAAAATTTCCTTTATCGGACTTGTTCCCTCACGAGGGGCATATTTATTTAATTCGTCAACTACCAAAAAAAATGGTGATCTATCCGCACCTTTTTCTCGATCTTTTATTAGTTTATCCAGTAGAACTCCAACAACAAATCTCTGAGCACGATCCCTTAAGCCATGTAGATTGATAACGTTGACTTGTTTACTGGCACTTATCCCACTTTGAGTAGTGGTATCGTCTGGGTCACGAATAAAATAAACATCCTCTTTAATACTATTTAATCTACGCATAAAAGCATTGATTGTTCCTTGAGATGCTGCGGCACTACCCCGCCCTTTCCAATTACTACTATCATCATCCAATTCTGAACCAATTTCTTGAACTAAAGCATCAAAAGTTTTTATATCTTTGCCATTGATTGATACACTTGCACCGCCTTTCCTTACTGCTGATGCTAAATGATTTGAAACAGAATCAATGAGTAAATGAATTTGAGTTTGGTCAGTATCGGCTTCAGAAAATAAAAATCTTAAGTACCTTTCGTCGCAAAATTCTTTTACTGACCAGTGAAATGCAGTCGTAGTTTTTGCTGCAGATGAAGAAATATCTCCTTTCTTCCGTACTGGAGAAAAAAAGTCAACTTGCGCAAATGCACCAGGCGCTGTAATACCTAATATTGCATATTTGTTCTTAATATCACTGTCCATTTTAAGATTTCTGCGATCAAGCCAAAGTAAACTCTCATCCTTAACATTAAAAATGTAAGACTTACTATTATGTTCTAATAATTTGCCACTAAATAATGCATAGAGAAGGTAGGTTGCATAAGAAGTTTTTGTTGCTACACCGGAAATGCCAGAAATATTAACATGCGCACCACTTATACCAGTGAGAAAGTCAAGATTACCGTAGATCACTTCTTCATCACGAGAATAACCTAAAGGTATTTTCTTCTGCATATTATCGAAGAATAGTGCAATTTCACGGTGATTTTTATTTCCATTTGTTTTATCCACCGTGGCAATATTAACAATATCGCCTGGTGTTGGCGGTATATAAATTTCCGGCTCGACACGAGTTACTGAAACATGTGCAGATACAACTGAATTAGCTGGTAATATTCCTTCATTAACTAATGCAACATCTGACGTTAGTTGAACACCTTCGTGTTTGGCAATAACCTCATCCACAACGCCGTAAATATCTATAGGCGTCCCGCCATTAGGTAGGCTTGTGGCAACGTGCACGACATCGTCAAGTTGTAAATACTGACCTGGAGCAACAAACACTGAAAATTCTAAAGGTTTTGCAGAGTCTTGTTCAGTACCTAAAACATAGCCTTTAAATTTCTCTTCACTACTGTCATAACTAGTCAATTTTTTTATCTCCAATCAAATTTGATTACCTTGCCGACCTACAAAAGTTGATATTTGGCGATTCAACCACAAAGGATCACCCAGTCGGTGTGTTAAAACTTTTTCTAATTGACCTACAGGAACAAAATTATGAGGTGCCCGTGGATCTTGTCCAGGCATAGAAGAAAGTCTCGGTAGAACTTGAACTGATTCATCTGCCAAAACTTTTGCTTGCTCAATTGGTACAGATCCGTTCGTTTCCAATCGCATTACACCACCTAAAGGATGATATGCTTTCCCAAGCTCACGTAACCGTAAAAACCATGAATACCGTCCACTTGACTGAGAATTATTGATTTCTGTATTGGAAGGAATATGGAATAAGGGAGTGCGTTGATTGACGCCTAATCGATACAACAATTTTCTTTGCTCTTCGCTGATATACCACTGGGATATACGCTTAATGTAGCCAATAATTCTTTGCCCAGGTGATTTAAGAGATCTGAGAGGTCCATCAACAAAGGTAATTTTTGAATCATCACGCGAAAGCTCTGAAGCCAAGTGAGTCTCTGCATCTAACATACGTTGTTGAAGACTATATAATGAATTCGTTGCGTTCGTTGCATCTGGTACACGCTGAGATTTGAATTCCATAGCTGATCTGCCCTCACCAATAGTGATAGAGGGCAAAGACTTCCCAGAATGTAGATATAACCTTTCAACACGTAATGTTTCTTCAAGAATGTGAGCCCGTTCTTCACATAGCACAGCACCTACAGCAAGTGATCCAAACAGACCAAATATGGCCCCTCCAACTGTATCTTCTTGTATTACATGTACTTCTGGACGACGCACACCATCTATTATTTGTGCAGGAATTTTTGTTGCATTTGTAACAGTTATGACATCCCAATTTTCCTGCTCAACTGTAACATCCACAGGTCCAATAGGTCGTTCATTTTCATCCATATCATTAGACAAAGAAGTCCCATAATCTGATTGCCATGGGAGTAGCTGAAGTGCCATTTTACCGCCAGACGGGGAGATTATTTATTCTAACATGCTTCAAAAAACAACGCAGATGTTATGTCGATCAAGATCATATATTGGTATATCGAGGTATTTATGTAGTCCAGATTGAAAAGCCTAGGTAAAGTGTTTCAATGAAAAAAGAATATCCTTCAGCAAAAGAAGCTTTTACACCTTCTGCGAATCGAGCGGACTACGTAAAAAATATGTTTGGGTCCATAGCAAATCGCTACGATTTTATGAATTCAATCATGACAGGTGGTCGCCATCATTTTTGGCGACGTTTAGCTGCCGAAGAATTAGTTACCCCTGGTGATATTGTAGTCGACGTAGGTTGTGGCACTGGTGATCTTAGCTTTGCTTGTTTAAGACAATCCGCCTCACATGCAATTGGTATTGATTTTGCTCGCCCTATGTTGCCTATAGCATTGGACAAAGCTAAAAAATTCTCTGCAAAAGACAGGTTTACTGCAACTGTAGGTGATGCGACTTCATTGCCAATTGCGAATGAATCTGTAGATATATGGTGTTCAGCTTTTGTCGTACGTAACATCCCTGATATGGATGCAGCATTTTATGAAGCATGGCGAATACTAAAACCGGGAGGGAAAATTGCTATCCTAGAGATTACAAAAATGCAGCCAAGTCTACTCAGACCTATTATACAGATACACTTTAATCATATTGTCCCTTTTATAGGAAAGATAATATCGCGCCATAATAGTGCTTATGAATATTTACCTGTTTCAGTAGACCAATTTGAAACACGAGAAGAGCTTTGTGCTCGTTTAGACAAGGCCGGATTTAATATCAGTATCGTACGATCCTTGATGTTCAAAACTATTACGTTGCTGGTGGCAACTAAACCAAAATCTACCTAATCCAACCAAGTGTTCTCTAGTGGTTCTCTGGGTACGTCATCATCGACATTCACCATGTGCTTTGCCATAGGACCAAAAATTGCAATCACTTCCGCCAATTCCGGCTCTTCAATTCCACAATAACGAAATGACTCAATCATGTGACGCAACCATAAACCTGCAAGCCTTTCAGTAATCATAAAAGGAAAATGTCTCCGACGTAATCGAGGGTGTCCGTAGAGATCACTATATCGTGATTCACCACCTAACCATTGCTCAATAAAAAGTTTTTGCTTTTCTTTACCTTCGCTTAAATCTGATGGGAATAATGAACGAAGTTCTTCATTATTTTGGACAAGCTGATAAAAATGTTCTACAACATCGTCAATAATTTCTCGTCCACCCAACCTACTAAATAAGTAAGGTTTAATCTCTGTCGGATTTCGTTCAGGAATAGAAGAGTTCAGAATTTACTCCTAGTTCACTATAATTAATAAACACATTTAAAATTTACACTAGACCCAAAACACATTACTAGCCTATGCTTAAGATCAATATTTAGTGATGTCAGGCTTTTGGATAAAAATCCTGTGCTGACATTTTAATTATCATACACATTGGAGATGAACTAATACATGTCGCCGCTTTCCGGCTTTTTAAAACGCCTGGTTGGGGAAAATTCCCAATCAAAAACACAACCAAAACAAAGAAACTCGAAAAATAATCGAACAAACACACAAAAAGGAAAAAATAATAAGCAAAATAATCCTAAACCTCAGCAAAACATAGTTAGAAATAAAGTAAAAAATACCAAGAGGCCCACTCGTAGAAATTCGTCATCTACCCAATCAAAACAACCTCAAAGTGAACAGAAACAGAACTTACCTTCCAAGGATCGCAAGGAAAGTTATGCATGGGGAAGTGTTGCAGATAATGATGGTAAAAAAGAATTATTAAATGAACGCCGTAGACAATCTCAAAGGCGTTGGGGGCAATTTAATCCTAGGCGAAAAACATTAGAAGTCCCTCTCCCGGAAGATGTAGCATTCCGCTCCGTCGAAGATGGTGGTGCAGGAAATATTCTCCCCAGTAAAAGAAAACGCCCCATCGGAATAAAATCAACTGAAAGGGTAATTGTTGGAGGTGCACGCTCGCTAGGAGGTATACCTGTCACCGGTGATTATCATGCAACGTTGCAGAAAAATGAGAATGGAAAACATCTAGAAACTAATGGGAAAAATCAAACACGAACA
>JAKUTS010000023.1 GCA_022447925.1 SAR202 cluster bacterium
ATTCCAGCATGATCCGCACCTGGCAAAAGCAAACTAGGGTGTCCCAACATTCGATTCCATCTAATCATCAGGTCTTCTAAAGCTGCAGTGAGTGCATGGCCCATGTGAAGCGCCCCTGTAACATTTGGTGGGGGCATAATTATTACAAAAGGTTCTTTTCCTTTTAAACTCCTAGGTTTGAAAAAATCATTATCCATCCACATTTTATAAACATCCGTTTCGTAATCTGCAGGGATATAAGCTTTAGATATAGTGTTGTCGTTAAGTGATGATGTCATTTTTTTTTAAGGTAGTCCTAGGAGTTAATTCTAGGCTTCGATCATATAACCTATCAACGCAGTTTTACCCATTAAAAGTTGGTTTTTTATATTTCACTCTTATCTTGCACGACAATTGAACATAAACAGATCATCTTCATGTCATTAGTTGAAGTATATAATCAAGAAAATTCTGATAAAGTTAATTTGATATATATACTAACTGCGGACTTATTTAATTGGATCCTAATGATCAGAAAGTGACGGTAGCCCAAATCGAAACATGTTTCGATTTAAAGTTGCCTGACTTTATTAAACAACATGTACATAATTTAAATTTGCGTTATCGGATACTTACTTGTAGCGAGAGAAAATTACATTTAGAAGCAAATCGTAATTTTTTAGGGAAAAAATCTGCACCGTCAGGCCCTAAGCGGAAAAACGCTTGGGTGGAGGGCTGGCAGCAGAATCTCGATGAATCTATTGCTGATGGTATTAACCATACAACTTTACTTCCGCATTATTATCGACAGGGTAAAACAGTGATGAGGTATATGGGTGAATTCATACTTCCGGAAGACGATTTTTTTGAAGCTAAGTTCTTGACTATAATTCGAAAAATTTTGGCCCACTATTTTTTAACCGAACACAAGAATATATATGAATTTGGCGCCGGTCCCTGTCATAATATTCTGTATTTTGCACACGAAGTTCAGGAGAAAAACTTTTATATAACTGATTGGGTTGAGCCAACTATCAAAATAGCGCATTCAATTGAAAAACAAAAGTCAGACCTTAATCTTTCGAACCATAATTTTAGTGCTCGGCTATTTGATTTTTTTAACCCCGATACAAATTTTAAATTGCAAGATGATAGCCTGGTATTAACTTTTGGGTCCATGGAACAAATAGGAACGAATTTTACTGCAGTATTAGATTATTTTATGAGCCAAAAAACGCAACATTTTATACATGTTGAGCCATTCCTTGAATTGTATGACATGAATAATGAGTTTGATCAATTGGCTTATTCATATGGTAAAAAAAGAAATTATCTTGATGGATACCTTTCTGCACTGAAAAATTTGGAACTTGAGGGACTCATCAAAATTGAATATCAAAAACGTACTATTGGTAGGTGGTATCACGATTCGCATACAATAGTTAAGTGGAAAAAAGTAGCATAAGTGAACGATTTCTAAAACGTTAAATTTTAGGCATATTAGATGTATGAAAATTTGGCAAATTTAAAAGGAAACAGACTCTTCGGTAAAACCGTAATTGTGACCGGAGCTGGCTCTGGAAAAACTGGTTATGGCATCGGTCAGTCAATAGCCATTTTGTTTGCTGGCCAAGGAGCCAAAGTTCTTGTAGTGGATGTCAATAAAGAGAGAGGCGAACGCACGGTTAATGAGATATTAGGCCAGAATGGAATAGCATCTTTATGCTTGGCCGATATAGCGAATTCAACTGAATGTAAAAATGTAATTAAAAGTGTGATTACTAATTACGGAAGTCTAGATGTACTCATTAATAATGTTGGAGTCGGTGGTTTAGGCTCAGTTATTGATTTAGATGAAAATCAGTACAAAAATGTAATTGATACCAATTTAAACAGTATGGTTTCAATGTCGAAGTTCGCAATACCTGCCATGGCTGAAAATGGAGGTGGTTCTATTCTTAACATGTCCTCTTTTGTTGCGATCAGATCTGGAGGTTTCGGGCCGGCTATTCCATATGCTTTATCAAAGGCAGGAATAATTGCTTTAACACAGCAAATGTGCCACGATCATGGCTCAGATGGAATTAGGGTTAACTGTATTGCACCCGGGCATATATATACTCCTATGGTTGAGAATAGAGTTGATGAAAATTTACGAGATTTGAGACGAAAAGCAGCTCCGCTACAAACAGAAGGCACGGCATGGGATATTGCATGGGCTGCTCTATTTCTGTCATCAGATGAGGCTCGATGGATCAGTGGAGTCACATTGCCAGTGGATGCGGGTTTACTTACTGCATCTCCACTTTCAATGTTGGATAAATTAACAAATTAAGCTATTTGGTGCGCCATAGCTTTGACTCGATCAATTATCAGCTGACCAATATCGTATTTGCCCATTTCCGGTAAATCCTCTTCTCCGTTTTTATTAACAAATATAACCTTATTTGTGTCAGCACCAAATACTGGAGTTTCCTGGCTTATTTGATTGGCAATTATAAGATCCAAGTTTTTTTCTTTAAGTTTCCTTTTGGCATTCTGAACTACGTTTTGTGTCTCTGCAGCGAATCCTACTTTAATCAACTTTTGATGGTTAATTGAAGCAACTACATCTTCAGTTTTCGTTAATTCCAGGTTCAGTTTATCAACCCCGAGTTTTTTGATTTTTTCTAGAGATGCAACGGTTGGTTTCCAATCTGATACCGCTGCAGCCATAACAATTGCATCAGCTTTTTTACTATAAAGTTTAGTTTGAGTTGCCATTTCGTCTGCTGTTTCAGCTATAACTGTATGGATACCTGCTATATTTGGGAGTGCAGTCGAGCTTGTTATCAACGTGACTTCGGCACCTCTATCTCTAGCTGCCTCAGCTATGGCGAAACCCATTTTGCCTGATGAACGATTTGTTATTACACGGATCGGGTCTAAAGGTTCTTTTGTCCCACCAGCTGTGACCACAATTTTGTAACTAGTCATGTCACCATTTTGTGCCATGATTAATTTTGCGTAGTCTATAATTTCGTTAGTGGCTGCCATTCTGCCTATGCCTTGCAATCCAGATGCGAGATGGCCTTTATATGGGCCAATTATGCTAACCCCGCTATCTTTTAACGTTTTTATATTATTTTGCGTGGCTTTATTGGAATACATGTTTCCATCCATGGCCGGAATAACAAGTACAGGAGATTCTGTAGCTAAGTAAGTTGTAGTTACCGGGTTGTCGGCAATTCCCAAAGCCATTTTTGCTATAGTATTTGCCGTTGCTGGAGCAACTATTAACAGGTCTATTGTTTTTGCAACTGACACATGATCCATTCCGATATCTGAACTTGGATCATATAGGTCTAACGCTACAGAATTATGCGTAATGGCAGTAAATGCTATGGGAGTAACTATTTTTGTAGCTCCATCAGTCATTAAGGGATGTACTGATGCACCTTGCTGAACCAGTTTACTTGCTAGGTCCAATGCTTTATAAGATGCAATACTTCCTGTTATACCGAGTCCGATAGAACATTTCTCTAGAGGGTTTTTCATTTTTTGGTCCCTTCCTCATCTATTGGGTAAAGGCCTACTCTTTATCTAACAGGTTATTATAGATTAAAAAAAAGTTCACTATTGATTAAGTTCATATGTAATACGAAGTCCAGTCAGAGTTAAATTAAGATCTATGACATCAAACATACCGTTTTCTATATCAAATAGATTTGCATGGCCGCCAGTTGCTATCACCTTGCTCTCCTCACCTAATTCATCTTTGAATCTGGATACCATCCCCTTAACCATATCGTAATAACCTAGAACTAGCCCTGATTGAAGAGAATGGATGGTGTTTTTACCTATCGCTTCTTTCGGATTATTTAGCTCGACTCGACGAAGTTGGGAGGTCGCTCTATATAGCGATTCGGCTGACACATCAAGTCCAGGGGCTATTGCCCCACCCAGGTAATCCCCTTTTTTAGAAATAGCATCGAAAACAGTTGCAGTACCAAAATCAACTACTATGCAAGGCCCGCCATATGTTTTAAACGCTGCTACCGCATCCACTATTCTGTCTGAGCCTACATCTTTTGGGGTGTCATAAAGGACACGCACGCCAGTTTTAACTCCAGCTCCAACAATTAAGGGGGTCTGATTAAGGTATTTCTCACATAGCTCGACAAAAGTGGAAGTCATTTGGGGTACCACACTGCACATTGATACTCCGGTGATTTGATCAGTATTAACGCCTTTGGCAGGTAAAAGATTGCTAAGTATTAACCCGTATTCATCGGCCATTCTGTATGGATCAGATGCGATTCTTCCACTGGCAATTAATTCGGAGCCATTAAAAACTCCGAGCGTAATATTTGTATTTCCTACATCTATGGTAAGTAACATGATTAAATTATTATAAGTTCTATCTTCTCTTTTGTTTAATTTACTGTAGTATCATTTTATATGGTGAATTAAATAAACCTAAATTGTGTAACTTTTAACTTGAAATGGTTATTACAGATTGTTTTATGAGAAAATAAGTTGCATCAATCAATGTTTACTGTAGAAATCGTATATTGAAACCCATTAGGAGATACCACAAATGACACTTCAAGACCGGGTTGATGGCCAGAATCAGGCATTAACTCCGTATCAGGTAAAAAGATATAGCAGACATATAATAATGCCTCAGGTGGGGTCTGCAGGACAAAGATCTTTGATCGAAGCTAAAGTGTTAATTGTTGGTGCTGGCGGGCTTGGTTCTCCAATAGCACTTTATCTAGCTCTGGCAGGTGTGGGTACAATAGGTATTGTTGATTTCGATGATGTAGATGTTAGTAATCTTCAAAGACAGATTCTACATACGGACTCAGATGTTGGCAGGCCAAAAGTACAGTCCGCGAAAGACACGCTGCAAGCAGCAAATAAAGAAGTTAATGTAATACTTCATGAGGTACCTCTAATGTCGGACAATGCTATGGAAATCATGTCTCAATATGACGTCATTATAAATGGGGTTGATAACTTTGCCACTCGATACTTAGTAAATGATTCAGCGTATCTTTCTGGTAAGCCGTTAGTTGATGGAAGCATTCTACTTTTTGACGGCCAAGCTACTGTATTTATTCCAGGTAAAGGTTGCTATAGATGCCTTTTCCCTGAACCACCACCTCCAGGTGAAGTTCCTAGTTGTGCAGAGGCAGGAGTACTTGGTGTCTTGCCAGGTATGGTCGGAACTATACAAGCAACAGAAGCGATCAAAATAATAATAGGAATAGGACAATCTTTGTCTGGAAAACTTTTATTGATCGACGCTATGGACATGGACTTCAGAACAGTAAAAATTCGTCGAGATCCTAATTGTCCATTATGTGGTGATAATCCTACAGTTACTGAGTTAATTGATTATGACATTTTTTGTGGTACGGCACCGGTGCAATAAGCCATTACTACATAGCAACTTTGAACAGTGAATATGCTGGGTATAGAAACTATCTATTTTTCACTGTTATAAATCAGATAAACAACCTGCATCATCTTCAAAGGTATTTAAGATAGTTTATGGAGATAGTATGAAAAATAACATTATTGACTTACTGTACAGACTTGGGTTGTCTACGAGTGATAGTCTGCATGTTTTTCATCCAAAGGTTAGAGATAGAGAGAATTTAAATGTACTTAAATGTGGTAAATCAGGAGTCATAGTTTTAGAGGAGATTCTAACGAATCAGTTCTATTATGAGTCTAATGTCAATTATACTCAATCAAGCAAAGTTGAGTTAGTTAATGAGGAAATTGAAACGAAACCGCTTGAGGATGATATTAGAAGGTTTGAATCTTTAAAATCGCTTATTGCAGATTCTGATGTTTTAGATTTTGGTTGTGGAAGAGGAGGTTTCTTACAGTTAGCTCAAAAAATATCAAGGATGTCAGTAGGCATAGAATTAAATGAAGTTAATAGAAAGAACATTAATGGCCAAGGGATTCATTGTGTAAAGTCTATTTCTCAGTTATCAGATAGTGACAGTTTTGATTTAATAACTTTACATCATGTTTTTGAACATTTAATTGACCCTATCGGTGTATTAAACGATTTACAGAAACACCTAAAAGATGATGGCGTGATAGTTATCGAAGTTCCTCATGCCAGAGATTTATTACTAGAAACTTTTAATCTTGAGTCGTTTAAAGATTTCACATTTTGGAGTGAACATTTAATACTGCACACAGAAGAGTCTCTGGCAACTTTTGTGAGAGAGAGTGGGTTAGTCGTAAAAGAAATAAAAGGTTTTCAAAGGTACCCAGTTTCAAATCATTTTAATTGGTTATTGAATGGTGAACCATCAGGGCATGATTTATTTTCTCATTTAAATAATCCAGAATTTCATAAGCAGTACGAGAAATTGTTAGTAAATGTTGGTCAAACGGATACAATAATTGGATACTTTGGCGTCTGAGTATGTATTGGTTCCAACTTAATCTAATCGCACACAGCACTGATTCGTCTATTAAGCAATTCGTCATCAAAATGAAATCTGATGTTCACCAGTCAAAAACAATCAGTGACCTTGAATCTCTAAATTACTGAATTACTGCGAGTGTTGCAATTGCCTGTTCAGGATTAGATTCAATAGTAGTACCAGGG
>JAKUTS010000024.1 GCA_022447925.1 SAR202 cluster bacterium
GCTACAAGGGCACGATTGCGCCACCGGGGATGACGAATATGGGATCTACTCCCTCTTGCAATAAACTCTCACAAACTATTTGAGCACCTGTTAGTTGCATTTTCTATCCTCAATATTTCCTAATTAATCACATTCTTTATTTGATGGCAAAAAAATAAATCTCGCCCTATCTAAGGGACGAGATTTCTAAATTCCCGCGGTACCACCCTAATTGTATGGCCAAAAGACCGTACCACTTATTTGCTATTGCGACGCCCGCAACTAGCTTTAATATGTTTTGACATTTTTATGTCTACGAACTAAGAGGCGAGTTCGCGGTGCTCCACGGTCCAAGATTTCACCGTCCTTGGATCTCTATTCCGATCGCATTCGCTACTACTCCCCTTCGCCGTATAAATCCGCTATCTCATTTATACAGGAAATTAGGTTAGCATTGGTCAAATACAAGTGTCAATAGACTGGCCGACAGCTTTTTCCAATAAAAACTGGTACCTCAACCCAACTTTGAGTCACTTTAATTAAACTAATTCGTTTAAATCTATGCTTTACTTACCCATAAAATCAAAGCAAATCTTCTACCATATAGTTTTTAATTGGAATGCAAATAAGATAAAGTTATTGCAACGCGAATTTGATTTTATAAAAGTATTTTGTTTAATCAAACCCTCTTAAAAAATGAAGTATTCCTCGAGCAATTTAAGTAGCAAAAGTCAACTCGTAGTGGCCAACAAAAATAGTGGGGAGCAGGCTCAATCAGGATGGGACAGTTGGGAGCCCCTTCCGCGAAAACAGTCTGCAATAATCCTGGCCGGAGTGATGTTAGCGATATTTTTAGCATCACTCGATCAAACAATTGTCGCAACTGCTATTCCGAAAATTGTTGCGTCCCTTGGTGGATTTGATCGTTTTTCATGGGTAACCACGTCTTATTTGGTAGCATCCACTGCGATTATCCCAATCGTCGGTAAACTATCTGACATTTACGGACGCCGAGCTTTTTTTCTTTTTGGCATAGTTGTGTTTGTAGTAGGCTCAATATTGGCAGGATTTTCAGCTGATATGAACCAACTTATTGCATTTAGAGCGATACAAGGCGTAGGGGGTGGCACGTTGATGTCATGTGCGTTTATTGCGGTGGGGGATCTTTTTCCACCTGCAGAACGTGGTAAATACATGGGTTTGCTCGCTGGGATTTTTGCTCTTTCATCAATAATTGGGCCAGTAACCGGTGGAGCTCTTACAGACTCGTTTACATGGAGGTGGGCCTTTTTTATAAATATTCCTTTAGGCATACCTATCGGCTTAATTTTTCTTTTCTTATTTCCTAAACATAAAGGGACAGCGCAGTCTAAAGAAATTGATTACATAGGCATAATTCTACTTTTGCTAGCGGTAGTACCTGCGATGTTAGGCCTTTCATGGGGAGGTTCTGAGCACGGATGGGGTTCTATCCGTGTTTTGGGTTCATTAGGGATGGCAGCAGTAGCAGCAATCTTGTTTATCATCATCGAACTTCGAGCATCCAATCCATTGATGCCACTAACTTTATATCGCAACCCTATAATGGCAGTTGGCTTAGTAATAACACTACTTTTAGGAGTCACCATGTTTATAGGGTCTGTTTTTATGCCCCTGTTCTTCCAGGGATCCCTGGGAAAGTCAGCTACTGATAGTGGCCTTCTGTCCACAGCTATGATGTTAGGCACAGTTTTTGGTGCGACAATATTTGGGCAATTGTTATCAAAGTTTGGCGGCCGTTACCGGAGCCTTGGTCTCATTGGCATAATTATTATGGCTGTCGGCCTATTCTTACTAACGCAAATCGATAAAGATGTTTCTTTAGGTTTTGTTATAACTGGCATGGTCATTATGAGTTTTGGTATGGGAACAACTTTTCCGTGCTTTAACATTGCTATCCAAAACTCAGTCCACCATAAGGATATCGGCATAGCTACTGCCTCAGCCCAATTCATCCGTTCAATAGGGGCGTCAGCTGGTCTGGCGTTACTCGGTTCATTATTGACAACCAGATTTGCCTCTAAGTTGGAATTTAATCTTCCTGAAACAGCATTGAGTGAAATTCCTTCTAGCCTTCTAGAAGAGATAAAAACCAATCCAAATGCCTTAATGGATAGTTCTCAAATCGGCGTCTTAGAATCACAAATTGATCCGATGATTAGTAACAAGTCAGCTTTAGTTGACACTATCATTTCGGTGATGCGACAGTCTCTTGCGGAGTCCATATCGGAGATGTTTATTGCTGTTTTGGTTATTACTGGCATCGCTTTTATAGTGACATTTTGGCTGAAAGAAATACCACTGCAAAAGCGTGCACAAAAAGATGTGAAGATTAAATAACAAAATATCTGTGTGGATTTACTGTATGGCGTAAAGGTGCTGGGTTTAAATCCAGCCTGCTAAATGAAAATCTTGGCGATACTATATTAACCGCGTATACTAATTACACTTACGTTTATAAAAACATTGGGGAGCTAAAGTGATTTGGCTGAGAGGGCATATAAAATATATGCCGACCCGCTTATAACCTGATCTGGATAATGCCAGCGTAGGGAATCTCTTACAAAGCCATCTCACAATATTAAACAAGAGGTGGTTTTTTGAGTCTAAGCGCTTCGATAATTCTAATAACAATAATTACGGCTGTGGTCTTCGCTAGTATTGGGCTGCTATACACGCTCAAGAGTAAAACAACTGCCGGCAATTATATTGTTGCCAGAAATAAAGTGGGAGGCTTGCTTGCCACCGCAACGCTCGTGGCGTCGGGCTTGGGTGCCTGGATATTATTCTCTCCAGCGGAAACTGGCACATGGGCAGGCATTGTAGGCTTGATTGGCTACAGTATTGGGTCAGCTGCCCCTCTGCTAGCTTTTATTTTCCTCGGAGCCCGTTTAAGGCGCTTAATGCCAGACGGGCACAGCCTTACTGAATTCGTTAAGCTGCGCTACGGGTCAGGCCCCCAGATACTTGCTTTGTTAGTGATGGTGTTTTATATGTTTATTTTCCTCACTGCCGAGCTCACAGGAATATCTTTAGCTGTAAATTTACTTGGTGGAACTCCTCTTGTAATCACAGCATCGATAGTAGGTATATTCACTGTGATTTATACAGTATTTGGAGGCATAAGGGTTTCTATATTCACAGATTCAATCCAATTTGCCGTCATTATTCCTATGATAGCCGCAGTAGTTTTGATACTAGTTATTGCACTCGGCGGATTTGGCTCTGCTTTCGAAGCAGTTAATCTGGAAAACAAAGATCTTCTCTCGTTAACACACTGGCCTGGTATTGAGTTTGGATTGACATTAATTATAGCGATTTGGGCAGCTGAGATGTTTAATGGAGCCTATTGGCAACGAGTGTATTCTTGTAAGGACGAAAAGGCCTTAAAGACTGGCTTTCTCGCTGCGGGAGTAATAGTAATTCCAGTAATCTTCTTGCTGGGTATCTTAGGAATGGTTGCCGTAGGTAATGGAAGTTTATCAGAGCCATCAACTGCATTATTTGACTTGGTAAAAGATGTGGTTCCTACATGGGTATTTGGAGTTGTGCTGGTTTTAGCCGTCATACTTGTCATGAGCAGTATGGACAGCCTAATAAACGGTATCTCGTCTGTATTTACGGCGGATCTGGCTCAATTATTCCCTAGGCTGTCTGGGGGGAAATTGCTTTTGTTTTGTAGGCTCGGTACCGCATTACTGGTCATTCCTGTGATAATAATCGCATCCAATGGCTACAGTGTGTTGTATCTATTTCTAATAGCTGATCTTATATGTGCCGCGACAGTATTTCCCGTTTTCTATGGGTTGTTTTCAGCTCGAATTGGACAAAAAACCATATTTATTAGCAGCATCGCAGGAATGATAGTTGGAGCTCTATTTTTTCCTAATCCTGATTATGAGGCATGGAATACAATTCCTTACGCTGGCAGATTTCTTGTGAGTTTTGGCGCTGCCGTTGGTGTTTCAGCTGTATTATGCTTAATATCAGATTTCTATATGAAACTAGTAGTAAAGATCCCTAATACATTTTCAACTTTCTCAATTAAGCAAATTGACTAGTATCATGAGAGCTATTTCGAAATTGGGGTCGGGGTAACAAACGGTGTTGCAGTCGCAAATGGGGTTGCGGTACCTGCTGGAGTTGGCTCTTCATAAGGTGTTGGGGTCGCAAACGGCGTTGCTGTACCGCCCGGAGTGGGCGTTGCAGTTGCCTGAACCACTTCTGTTGGAGTTGGGAATGGAGTAGGAGTGCCCTCTCCAACAACAGTCGGTGTAGCAAAAGCAGTTGCAGTTGCAGCGGGAATAGGAGTTGAGGTTGGTGTTCCAATAATGGTTGGGGTTGCTAGTGGAGTTGCGGTGGCAAATTCTCCTGGAGCAGCAGTTGGCGTTCCTGGGCCAGGTGTTGGAGTACCGGACAAGTTAGACGGATCCTCTTCTGGAATTGTATCCATATTTATGTCCTCATCCACGATACTCAAATCATCCGATGTGTTGCTTTCGGGCATTGCTGTTTCTGAAGCTGAACCTTCCTGCTTAATTTCCTGTTCAGTTTCTATTGGTGTAATTTCAACATTATTGGGTGTCTCGGGTACACCATCGCTGTCTATTGTCTGTTCATCATTAGAGCCACCACCACATGCAACAAATACGATTAAGGCAACCATTAAACCCGCATATGCCAGAGCTCCGATCAATGGTTTCATATTCATGTTAATAATCGAAATAGTCTTGATTTTTTTCAAATTTTATTTCCATCGGAATAACTTTTTTGCGATTAATTAATCGTCACTACTATTGGGGCTTGGAGTTTTGTACGGCGTAGGATATGGCGTAGGATATGGCGTAGGAACGTAGGTTATTCCTGACCTTCGATCCAAAATGCCTTTTGATATTACAAATTTTGGGTCTTCAGCTCTTCGGACTGCACCCATAAACTGTGCCAATTCAGCATCACTAAAATACACGAAATAAGGAGAAACGGCCACTCGGGACGATTCTTCTTTGTCGGTATAATATCCGTACTTATCAATCCTGTTTTCAAGCGATGGGATCGCTTTAATGAGATATTCCGAGACATTTGTCTCGTCAACATAATTGTCCGCAAGTTGATCAAATGGCCCGTCATAGTAATTATTGACTGTAGCATTAGCGCCCCTAATTGCCACTAGAATTTTTCTATCGTCGTTTTCTTTATCAAGCATGAATGCAAAGCCACTTCTGCGCCCAACATAAAGATCAGCCTGGACCTGTTGCAGGGCATCTGGAAGTTCGGCCTCTTCATTTAAAACCCAAAATAGATACCTTAGTTTATTGTTATAAATTAAAAAGAATTGGTAGCCCGACTCATCGTAGGTTTTCATTACAAATTCTTCATTAGGCGCAAGCGCAAAAAGCTTTGGAGGGTCTTGTGGCAATTTATTTAAGTTAAATGTAACAGTCCGCTGGTTATATCGGACATCAAAAGTAAAGGCGTCAAGTTCATCAATTATTACCCCGTCTGCATCAGTAAAGTATTTGCTTTTTCTTACTCGTGGTTCATATACATACGGCGATTCTCTATATTCAAAATAAGCAAAAGAGAGAACGCCATTTTCTCTTCTACCGGCTGCTAGCCTAATATTGCCCCATATTTGTTTGCCATTTACAAAGAGCTTGAAATAAAAGTAGTTTTCGCTCGGATAGACTATGACGTTTTCTGGCAATCGAGAGAACACGTGCCAAAACACTTCATCAACATTGTCTAAGTCTAACGAGTATGAAGCCTGACCTTCAATCCAGTCTTGATTGAGAATTAGCAGAGTATCAGCCTCTGCTGGAGGCTCCGACATATTTACTAACTGGTCACTGTCTTTTGGCCGATCTATGCAGGCACTGGTTATTGTAGATAAGACAACGCCACAAATGACGGTAAAAATGATGATCGAAGCTTTTCTATGTGTAGTTTGTATCAGGCTGTTCATATTATTTAATAATTTTTTGTTTTGTTTAATAAAAATTCACCGGTTTTTATTGGGCGTTTCAGCTCAAGTATTAGTTACGGAGTTCCTAAATAGTTATCAATCTGACTGTAAATGTCTATATGAGACATGTCGTCGGTGTGATTGGAGAAGTCTGGACTGTGCGATTGATCATCACTGTGGTTGCTCCATACATCTGCGTGTGAACCAAAGTCATAATGCTCGCTTAACGCAGCTGCGTGAGAAATTGACTCATCATGATTGCTCCATAAGTCGAGATGTGACCCTGAGTCCCAGTGTTCGCTAAAGTCAACTGAATGTGAACCTGTTTCCTCATGGCTGCTCCATGCGTCATAATGTGAGGCTGATTCCCAGTGTTCGCTAAACTTGTCTGTGTGTGAACCACTCTCATCATGCTGGCTATATACGTCTA
>JAKUTS010000025.1 GCA_022447925.1 SAR202 cluster bacterium
TAAATGAGTAATATACCCAGCGATTAAAGCTGCCTGATCTGAGGGTAAGCTACTTTTATCTCTTAGATGAGGATAGGTGTCGAAAAGTCCTTTTGTTCCTTCGCCGATAGAGTCGAAATCCAGATTAACGAAATGATATTGTGATCTAGGTTTCTTAGTGATCACTCTAATGTCCGGCGCGGTGCTTCCGAGGAGGTATTGGCCTAGGTTTTCGTCTAATACACTATCTTTTATTGTAAGAGACGCTTGCCATGCAAGTTCAATATGTGTCGGCAGGTTAGGCATAACTGTGTCAAGCTCGAGATTTCAAATAAGAGTTAATAGCATTTGTCAGCAGATCGCATTCAGTTTGTAATTTTGAATTAGTTTCTATTGTTGATTTATTTGCGATTAGACATGCCTGAGAAGCTATAACATCTCCACCTTTTATTGTTTTCAGTTTATTTTGCTTTATAGTGTTGCCCGAAGAGATTATGTCGACTATTAAGTCGGCGTATCCCATGGCCGGAGCAGCCTCTAATGTTCCACTGGTTGGAACGATGGAGAAATAATTTACGCCTCGTGCAACCAAGAATCTTGAAACTAGTCTTGGGAATTTAGTCGCAATCTTTAGCTCCAGACCCCGTTCTCTGAATTGATCTGCCACCTCGGAAAGATCAGCTAAATTAGATACGTCCAACCAGTCTTCAGGTACGGCAAAAGACAACGTGCATTGTCCGAATCCTAATTCTCCAATTAAAACGTTCGTGTCAATTTGTGGATCTCTAGTTTCCATGTAACGGTCATATCCAGCAATTCCTACATCGAGGCTTTGATTTTCTACCATTACTGTAATGTCTCCAGCTCTTTGGAAATGCACGATTATTCCTGGTGCATCTACAATTTCTCCTGTATAGCTACGTGGATTTGGTCTAACTATCTCTAAACCACAACCAGATAGAAATTCTATTGTGTCCTTATGCAAGGCCCCGTCACTTGGTATTCCAAAACGTATCATGACAACAAAAGCCTCTTCTTCGTTAACATTATTTAATAGCCTCACTTATCGCATCGATATTGTATGCAAAACCAAGAGCATTACTGTTTGATCCACCAAGGTTTACGGCAAGCTTGTCATATCTTCCTCCTCCTCCGAGCGATATAGAATCATTGCCACAAGTCAGTTCAAAGATCATTCCGGTGTAATAAGAAATGCCCCTGACCATACCAAAATCTAAGATAATATTTTCAATTGGCAACCCCTTATTTTCCAGGTCTAGCAATAATGATTTTAGAGGATCAAAAAATTTAGAACCCAAATCGGCAATATTAATTAACTGATCTGCTGAATCTAGTGAGTTGTTTGAATCTCCGTTTATAGAAACCAGTTTTGAGGCAAAATCTACAGCTTTGGAAAACTCATGGGTTTTGGTTACCACCGATCCTTTTGATTCTAATCTGGTGATGATCTCTGTTGGGGTTCTTCTGCCGAGAGGTTTATTAATTTGGTCTTTTGCCAGTTCTTCTAGTTCCAATAACGTCTTCCTGCCAGCATCGGTTCCTGCAACCCTACCCTCTTCATTAGTCAGACCAGAATCTACAGCAATCTCGACTAACTGTTTTTGGTCAGTACTTCCGGACCTAATATTGCCAAGGTTACTCTTAATAAACTGTTTAGCAGCATCTGATATTTCGAAAGTATTGAAGAGTTTGGACAAAGATTTTGCGTCACCAATTTTAATTTTTGGATTTTTGACCCCAAGTTTTTTAAGGCCGTTATATGCTGTGCATATTAGTTCGGAATCAGTATTCGGTCCCTGGTCGCCAATAATCTCTCCTCCAACCTGCGTGAATTGCTCTAGAACCATTTGCCCATAACTTCTATACCTGAACACTGGTCCTGCATAACTCCATTTAGTTTCAATATCTTGTTTGTTATTCTGCTCTATATAAAGCCTAATGATAGAAGACGTAAACTCTGGCCGTAGACTTACCCTCTGCCCTCTCGCATCTGAGAATGTGCAAACTAGCCCCATGAGCTCCCCTCCTCCTTTTCGAGCGAACAGGTCTGAATCTTCGATAATGGGGGTCTCTACTTGTTGGTAACCTGCCTTTGATAAATAATTTAAAGAGGTACTGATCAGCTCTGTATTTTCGCTGAGTTGATCTGGCAATAGGTCATTCATTTGATTGAATTTGTTGATCTGTCGATCATTGGCGGACATCAATAGTCTCCGTGTCTTATATTGAATCTTTTAATTTTAGTTTGCGTGATAACTAATTCTACATTTATTTACATATGAAATTGTATTGAAATTAAGCGAAAAAATAATTTTATCTGTATAATCGCTCTCAAGAATGCTACTCACACTGTTGGAGTGTAATCGTCAAAACTTTGTATAAGTGAATGGAGAAATTTGTGCTATATCGCAAAGAATTGTTAAAAGGCAGTACAGAAACCATATTGCTATCAGTGTTATCGGTTCAGCCGATGTACGGATATCAGCTGGTAAAGGAAATATCGGGTAAAAGTAGCGGATATCTTAATTTCAAAGAAGGGACGCTGTACCCTGCCTTGCACCGCCTTGAAAAAGATAAGTACCTGACTGGTTACTGGGACACTTCGAAAAATGGTCAAAAACGCCGTTATTACAAAATTACTGCACTAGGACAGCGCAGGCTTGTATCCATGCTTTCTGAATGGAATGAGTTTTCACAGGCGATTAATCTCATTGCTCAACCACAGCTTGTTAAGACCAATTAACCTACCCTTCCTAATTAATAATTATGAGATCAAAGTCAAACAGATTCATAGAAAATGTAGTTTCCGGATTACACCTCGATCCGGTCCAATCCACTGAGATTGTTGATGAACTTCAAGCTCACATTGAAGATAGGGCTCAGGACCTAGTTGATGACGGGTTGTCCGTTGACCAGGCACTACGGCAAGCTACTATAGAGCTAGGCGAGTCAGATTCAATAGCTAAAGGATTTTATGAGGTTCATAGCAGGAGATCATGGAGGCATGCATTCTCAGGTGCTCTACCTCATATACTGTTGGCTCTTATGTTCGCGCTACATGTCTGGACTGAGCCAGTTATAGTAGCCGTAATGCTGGGAACAGCTCTTGTCATTAGTGTTTTAGGCTGGAGAGCAGGAAGGCCTACCTGGACCTTTCCATGGCTGGGGTACTGTATTTTGATACCCCTAATATCATGGGGTCTAGCAATGAGTGCTGTTGGATACGGGGCTTGGGGAGTCCTGACCCGAGGATCTTTACCTCTCGACATTCCAATATATATCGTGTCCTTAGCTTATATAGCGTTATCGATGTGGGTCGTGATTAAAGTCGTTTCAAGGGTGGCTCGAAATGATTGGTTGATGGCCTCATTAACCGTATTGCCAATACCGTTCTTAGCGTATTGGTTTTTATATTTCTATAATCAGCAGGAATTATTTGATCAATCAGCAAACAGAATAGGATTAACATTACAGGAAATAGATAGCACAGCTGCAATTATATTTTTGATTATGGCTGCTGCAACAATAGTATTCTTTCGAGTTGGACGGAGAACTGTCCGTCTTGCACTTTTAGCAATCACAACACCTTCAGTAGTCGTGCTAGCCTGGCTTGTATATAAAAGTGGCATTGGAGCACTAGCTGTTTTTGCATTTGCGATCGTATCCATTGCTGTGTTGATGTCACCAGCACTATTTGATCGCACCCCTAAACAAATAGTACGAGCTACATTGGAGAAATTACAGACTCGTCGCAAATCATGAGTAATCCCAAGGTGGGCATAATTGTAGACAGCGCCGCCTCCCTACCCATCGATCTACCGTTTGCGAAGCCGTCAGTTGTTCCATTAACAATAATAATTAATGAAACTGCTTACCTAGATCAAGTCAATATTTCAACTTCTGATATATATAAAAAGTTGAAATCTGGTTCAGGTACGTTTTCTACCTCGGCTCCTTCTCCAGATCAGTTTTATAAAGCAATTGTCGATGCTGCGGGTAAATTCGACTCTATTTTGTGCATAACTGTCTCGCCTAAGTTCAGCGGCACAATTAATTCAGCAAAAGTCGCACTAGACATTTTCATGGAAGAACAAAAGAACCCTATTGATGTAAGGCTAATGGATTCTGGCAGTGCGGCTGGAGGTGAAGGACTTATTGTGATGGAAGCATGTAAAGCTGCTATGCAGTCAGATTCAATAGATGAAGTTGAACAAGCCGCAAAGGCAGCAGTCGAAAAGGTTAGATTACTAGCCTATGTTGATACCCTTTATTACCTCTGGAAAGGCGGTAGAGTCCCTGGTATTGCATATCTTGGAGCAAATATGCTCGGCTTAAAACCACTATTTGAAATGAGACAAGGCGAAATTATTAGACATGGGATTCACAGGTCTGAATTAGATGCTATAGATTCAATGACAGCATTAATTTCTGATCATGTTGCGGGGAACAAGATTAAAGCGTGCATAATGCATGCGAATGCATTGGACCAAGCTAA
Source organism: SAR202 cluster bacterium (assembly GCA_022447925.1). GTDB lineage: Bacteria > Chloroflexota > Dehalococcoidia > Lucifugimonadales > UBA2962 > UBA2962. The sequence goes on from JAKUTS010000025.1 coordinate 4,496, forward strand.
TCAGATTGCTGAATCGTTGAAAGCCAAGTCGCTTGTAGTTGATGAATATATTGCTGAGTTAACTCCCGCGATGGGAGTTCATACTGGCCCAGGCACGGTTGGAATAGCCTTCATACCTTATCTTGGCTGATAACGTTCCATGGTGTTATAGTCACGAGGTTACTTCGACAACATGCAAGTAGCCTCATGGGAGGTAAAAAAGACCCGCACGCGGGTTAAAACAGAAACCTAATTAGGGGGTAAATATGAAAAATTTTATAGTTAACGCATACCAGACAATACTCTATATTGGGATGGCTATTTGGATAATTATGTGGACCTACGGAGGGTATAGTTCCATGAGTATCTTCGGAGACGACGCTAAGGGAGCTGGAGCTATTCTAGGTTTGTTGATTGGCGTATTTAGTTCTGTGTTTTTTCTTGGATTTATTTTCATAATAATTCAAATAAGAGATTTGTTACAAGATTTGGTAAATATACATAAAGGCAAATCTTCGGTTTTTAAAGTTTAGCTTTATTAGCTAATTCATACTCGAAATACCTACAACCGGGGTATGGGCTATAATTTCCACAGTTTCAACTCAAGGGGGAAATTATTATGTATGGCACTATTTTTACAATGAAGGTGAAAGCGGGTCATAAAGACCAATTGATAGAAGTTTTCAATTCAAGAGAGGAGCCACCTGCTGGAGGGGTAGCTTGGTTTTTAATGA
>JAKUTS010000026.1 GCA_022447925.1 SAR202 cluster bacterium
ATTGGGCATGGTATTGGAATCACTTTATGGGCATCCATTACTGCAGTGGGTATATCTGAAATGATTGTCAATAATCCGAACCTATTAGCCACTGCTCAGCTCTTAGGTGCTTGCTTGCTTGGTTATATCGGATATCGCACGATTGGTACTAGTATCACTTTTGAGAAAAATTTGGCTTCCACTGCAAACCCTCATTTAGCAAGAGGCCTGAGTGAAGGATTCATGATTGCGCTATTGAATCCTAAAATCGCATTATTTTTCTTAGCGATTTTCAGTCAATTCATCATCCCAGATTCTAACTGGGTTGATACCGCAATTATGGGAATTACAGCGGGCGTAATAGATGCCGGTTGGTACATACTTGTAGCAATAGTCATTAGCAGAGCCTTAATGCCTAAAGTCATGCAAAGAAAATCATTAATTATTGCCAAAATAAATGGCGTTCTACTGATTCTTATATCGCTCTATTTACTGATAATTACGTTTACACGCGTGGCAGAAAATTACTTATAGTGTTTTATATTAGATTTTCGTAATGAAGTCTTTATTTTTTAAATCGATTAAGAGCATTAGCTATGAACACGTAAGCTCCAATTAAAATAGCACCCGTTATTAATATAGTTAAAAATTGATCCACAAGTATCTCCAATTCGTAATTTAAGGGTAATTTTATGCTGGTCCATAAAGTATCATCCCTGTGATCCCTACTACAATTGCGGCTGCGACAAACCACTTAAAGTTACGTTGGACAAAACCCTCAGGCGTAGCTAGCGACAATGCAGGAATTAAAACGAAAATTGAATTTGAAAGAATTAGTAAAAGCGCCCAATAAGCGCTCTGTCTTATAGCTCGTAAACGAGCAGCGGTAATCGAAGCAGCCGTATAGGTAGAAATAATATTCCAGAGAACATATTCGCCGATTAGGCTAAACAAAATAGCGTAAACAAAAATAATCCCCAAGAACGAAAAAATATAGTCTCGCTGGCGAATAGTGCCTTGGAAGCTAAGTACCTTTTTCCAATATGGAGTTACTGATAAATCGTTTCTATTGAGATCGGGGTTACGGCTCGGTATAAAAACAGTAGAAAGAGTATCAGCGTGGCTAATTGGCATGCCGCAGTTACCACAAAATTTATTATTTTGATCTTTATTCTCTGATCCGCAATTAGAACAGTAATTATTCATGCTCAATCTATAACAAAAAAACCCTCGAAATTCGAGGGTTTTTATATTTTCAGAGGTAAATCTTAGCTACCACTGCACGAACATAGGCATCACAACATGGACATAATCTTCGTTATCTAATGGTCGAATTACACCAGGGCTAGACGAAGTCGTCATTTCTAACGCAACTTTGTCTTTATTAAGAACTGCCAAAACATCACTTAAATAACGGCTATTAAAAGCAATTTTGCCTTCAGAGCCTTCTACTTCAGCTGCAATATCTCCAGTATTATCACCTACCTCTTCAGCTCGCGAAGAAATAGTCAATTTACCAGGCCCTCCGGAGTCTTCGGGAAATATCTGTACGCGAATTATTCCAGATCCATCCTTAGCAAAAATTGAGGCAGTTCGAGTAGCTCTTTGCAATTCACCCAAATCAACAATCGCTCGGGTGGTTCTTTCTTGAGGTATCAGTTGGCTATAATTAGGGAAAGTTCCTTGTATCAATTGCGATACAACTTCAACGTTTTTAAGTCGAAACAAAGCTTGGCTGCGCTGCGTAGTTATTACAAAATCTACAGGTTCGTCGCCCTCGATTAACCTTTCAATTTCAGATAACGTCCTTGATGGAACTATAATCGAAAGTTTTTCATTAACTGGCTCAAGTAACTCGGCTGTACGAACTGCTAATCGAAATCCATCTGCAGCTGCAAAGGTAATTTGTGATCCTTCAATCTCGATGTTTACACCGGTTAAAACAGGCCTAGAATCTTCTACCGCTGCAGCTAGCACAACTTGATGTATCGCATCTTTCAATGTCTTACCAGCAATTTTGGTAGAAACGCCTTGGTCAACAGAAGGTATTGGAGGAAATTCGCTAGCATCGGCACCGTTCATCGTGGCCTCTACCCTATCCCCTTTGACTTCAATCCCTGTACCAGAGGACGCGGTACTAACAGCAATGGTCTGCTTCTCTAGCGAATTTACAAACTCAGTAAGTAGCCTAGCTGGAATAGTTATCGAGCCTTCTTCAAGAATCTCACTACCTACCCAAGTACTTATAGCAATCTCAAGATTAGTCGCAGATAGTTTCAGTCTTCCTTCGTCCGTAGAAAGCAGGACATGTTGGGTGATTGGCAATGTAGTACGTGTCGCTACAGCCCGCTGAACTATTCCCAGGCCTTGGCTAAGATTTTCTTGAAGGCAATTGAGTTGCATAAAGGAATCCTCAAAATTTAGTCTCTTACATGGAGAGTATAGGACTCACAATCATGGCGGTCAACGAGTCCAACATGCACAATTTACCTCTAAATTTAAGCTAACATAACATAAAAATAGACTCAGGATGCATAAATTCACCCCAATGGTATTTTCTACTATTATTGTGCTGCGAGAAAACTTACCAATAGATCTAGTTCGCTATCAGATAAGAGGTCTCCAAAATTAGCTGGCATTAAGCCGTCAGCGTAACCTTCTGCAATCACTGCTCCAGGGTTGATAATTGAAACCTTGATATACTCCGCACCCTTTGATCCAATTCCTGTGAGTGAAGGCCCTACAACGCCCCTAGCCTGCGGGATAGATTCAATGACATGACATCCAGCGCACCCGTTAGCTATAAGAAGCCCTTTGGCGTCAGTTGCTCCTCCTGCTGCAGGTGCGGGGGTAAATGTAGGAGTGGGCAAAACTTCAACACCTTCGGGGGGATTGCAATCAGCTCCAGAAGCCCCAACGACTTGACCATCTTTAGCAAGAAAACACTCAGGATCAGAAATTTCCTCTGACCCTCCACAGGCGGCTAGAGCAAAAATACTAAATAATGAAACCAGCAAAAGCGTTGAGAACTTACGAGAAAGCACTGTTATCCCCTATTACAAAAAATATTGTGATATCGATCACCTTATAATCAGCTTACTTTCATAGAAGGTATATCTCAAGCGTATCACCATGATATTACGAGCAAAAGCGGCTTCGCGCTCCCCGCGCTAAGCCGCTTTTAGCACTCAACTCAATGAACTAACTTGCCCTTTTGACCTCAAGGGTCTCTCCAGGTGCAAGAGCTACTCTGCGAACGTTGATGCCTAATTTAAGCAACCAGTAGCCTAGGGTTGCTTTCGACACTTCCAATTCTGCAGCCGTAGCAGAGAGTCCATTCTCGTTGATCATCTCAGGTAGTAAGCGCTCAAGGGGTTGTCTATAACGCTCTTCTACCTGTTGCATGAGTCGAGTTTTACGCGCCATTTCGACTCCTCCAAGAATAATCTCAAAATGATTTATACATTTATATATAACTAATGTCAATATTTTATATACGTATTTTCCCATTTTTTTTATATACAAAAGTCTAACCAAAAACATAGTAAAAGTTTAAGAAAAGTTTAGAACACGCCTGAAGGGGTAGTATATTTTGTATAATTATTTTAATGTTTAGCAGTCTATTGCCTAGTAAACAATAAAAATCTAATTCAGAAATGGTGTCCTAGTAGTGCAAGATGAACTTTTAGTCATATTAAGCGCAATGATGCCCATTGGTGAGCTCAGAGCTGCTATACCCCTTGCAATAGGCGTCTACGATATCCCTTGGCGTACAGCTTTATTACTCTCAATCATAGGCAATATGCTTCCGGTGCCTTTCCTAGTCGCTTCCTTAAAAATATTTGGTGAATTACTTGAAAAGCGCCCAGGTCTACCTGGCTCTATCTTACGTTGGCGTAAAACGCATCTTTCTTCGCGAGTAAACAAATATAGCTTTTGGGGGATCGTCCTGTTAGTAGCCATTCCCCTACCCTTTACTGGTGCATGGACGGGCTCATTTGCCCTTTGGGCTTTTAATGCACCACTAATACGAGGCCTCATTGCCATCGCTCTAGGTATAGTAATCGCTGGAATTATTGTGACGGTGCTTACATTAACCGGTGTCGAGCTGATTAAATTTTTATAAATGCTACAACCAGGGAGTTGGGAGGGGTACGGAATGAACCTTTGGCATAAAACAATTCGTAACCATGGTTTAGAGCATGCAACTATTTCTTTACTCATGCAAGAATTTAAATTAAGGGGACCTTTGGCCGGTTATTCGATACCTTACGGGTTTTTTATTCTTGGTAACGCCACTTTAGATCAAATTAGAAAATCTGTGGCACTTGCATTGCTGCAATTTCAAGAGGGAGAAAAAGGCTTAGCAATTTCCCCGTACTGCGGTACCAATATATTAACTAGCGCTACTCTAGCTACCATTGCTTCGCTTGCGAGTTACAAGCTATCTGGGGGTGGGTTAAAAGGTTTTAATCAGGCGATCTCAGCAGTAACTTTATCCCTTATAGCTTCTCAGCCCATCGGGAAAATCCTGCAAAAGCGCTTTACCACCTCACCTGATATGGCAAATTTACATTTAGGCCGCATACAGCAATATCATTTTGGACCACTCAAAGTACATTGGATTGGCACAACAATCATCAGCGGCCAATAAATACTGGTTTCTGTCCAGATACTCAAGAGAAGGCAGAATTCAAACTATCTAGTAGAAATTATATCTAGCCTCAACACATTAAAAGGCATCTGGGGAGCCACTCATATCTTCAGACGAAGCCACGTCACTTGAGTTGACTCCCTTTGAGGTACAACATTTAGAGAACACGAACAGATATCTTATAATAAGTATTCCTGAAGTTATTAAAAAAGGTATCATAGAAACAACTGGGGTTTACAAAACTACTGAAACTAGCATCTCTACAAACTGCCCCTTGAGTATCGTGTTCGACCATTTGAACTTGTTGCTGGGGTCTTTTGCTTCAGCAATTGAGTCATAAGAAATTGTAAGAATGAGAATTATACTTAGCATTAGCCTATTGAGCGTTATATTCCTATTAGCTTGTGGAGGAAGCGGTACTGCCCCCACCAAACCATCTCAGATT
>JAKUTS010000027.1 GCA_022447925.1 SAR202 cluster bacterium
CGGACGGGTAAGTATTGTAAGCCTCCTTGGACGAGGAGAAACAGAATTGAAAGAAACTCCTTTACCTATGGACCTTTTTTACTTTAAAGGAACATCCTTGATTGCAGTCAACGGAGTCATGGGATATTTATATCCTCTTGCTAATAATGAAGATAGATTATCATGGAACAGCCAATGTGATTTCGTATTACAATTGATGAAAGAAAATAAAGTCAACCCAAGTGAATTAATTACTCACAGACTACATTACAAAGATATGCAAAAGGCATATGAAATGGCATATAATCGTGACAAGCAAATGCTGGGAGTAATATTTGATTGGGAGTAATAACCCTCTTCCAGTAATCTTATCTTAAAGGAATACAATCTAATGACTTCAAAACCTAATGTTAACACTTCTATTAATTTATATGATCAAGCTGAGATATTGATTCCTGGCAAAACACAACTTATTAGTCGCCGAGCTAGTAGTCATGCTTACCCAATAAGCCCAATATATGCTAAACATGCCAAAGGTTCCAAATTTACTGATGTTGACGGAAATGAATATATAGACTGGGTTAATGCCGTAACTGCTGTTATTTTGGGACATAGCGATGATGTAGTGGATAATGCAGTAAAAAATCAAATCGACAAGGGCAGTATTTATACTCTTAACAGTCCTCTAGAGATAGAACTTGCTGAATTACTAAACGAAGAAATCCCAAGTTCAGAAATGGTCAGATATACCAAAGGCGGAGGTGATGCCTGTACCGTAGCAATAAGAATAGCTAGAGGGGTTACAGGAAAAGACAAGGTTATTTTTAGTGGGTATCACGGATGGCATGATTGGTACCAAGCCGCTAACTTTGGCGCAGACCCAGTAACCGGAGAGTTCCCTTTTGCTGGGATAGAGCCAATAGGCATACCACAAGCTCTTGCCGGAACTGTTTTTCCTTTTGCAGAAGGAGACATAGACACGTTAACTAAACACCTTGAAGAAAACAAAGGAGAGGTTGCTGCAATAATGATGGAACCAATGCGGTCAATGCTGCCTCCAGATGGTTACTTAGAAAAAGTACAAGAGTTAGCCAAATCTAACGGGGCAATACTCATATTTGACGAAGTTTCCTGTGGATGGAGAATGTCTGTCGGCGGAGCTCAAAAATATCTTGGCATAACTCCTGACATGTCAGTTTTCGCTAAATGTATGTCTAACGGATACGCTATGGGATGTGTTGTTGGAAGCAAAGAAATCATGCAAGATGCAGACAAAATGTTCATTTCAAGTTCGTATTGGAGCGACAATATAGGTTTAGCCGCATCTATAACTACCATCAACGAGTTAAAAAACAGAAACTCTGAATCAAAATTCAAGGAAATAGGAGATAAACTTACAAATGCACTTAATGGAGCAATTGAATCATCCGGTATCTCTGCAATAACACAAGGAATTCACACACGTCCAACAATTTCTTTTTCTCTTCCAGACTCATCGATTGGGCCAAAAGTTAATACATTGTTTATCCAAGAAATGTCAAAACGAGGTATATACGGTACAACCGCATTTTGCGCTACACTTTCTCATACGGATGAAGATATTGAATTAACTGCAAGAGCAGCAGAAGAATCTTTTAGAGTAGTACTGAAAGGTTTAGAAGGATCACTTGACGAACTTATCGAAACTGAGATAAAACAAGAACCTTTCCGAAGAATAGTATCTTAATCTGGTCAAAATATTTATACAAAGTGAAAAATTAATTTAATTAAGAGGCGTTAATTGCTTTATCAAAAAGAACGTAATCATGGATGCCGCATTTCCGATGCATGGTCATATCAAGGACTAAAAACATGTATCTTGGAAAATGAAATCATTCGTGTAATGGTATTGGTAGACAAAGGAGCAGACATTTATCAGTTTGTACATAAACCTACCGATACGGATTTCTTATGGAAATCTCCGTGGGGAGTAAGAAATCCGTCAAAATTCCTGCCGACCTCAGGTGATCCAACATCAAATTGGATAGATGTATATGAAGGAGGATGGCAAACAGTTATGCCCGCAGGTGGTTTCCCTTCAAAAGTAAATGGAGCAGATTTAGGACTTCATGCTGAAGCAAACTTACTGCCATGGGATAATACGATCATAAAGGATACTGAAGAAGAAGTTAGTGTTAAATTTTGGGTAAGAACAAATAGAACTCCTTTTTACTTTGAAAAGACGCTTTCAATTAAGGCAAATAGTCCTTTTCTTCAAATCGATGAATCTATCCTTAATGAAGGAGAGGAAGAAGCTCATTGTTCATGGGGTGAGCATATCGCTTTAGGCCCGCCATTTCTAAACGATTCGTGTATTATCGACGTACCTGGTGGCAATATTGAAAATCACCACGTTAAATTTGACCCCAACAACACATTGATGCCAGGACACAAAAGTACTTGGCCATTCACTAAAGATATAAATGGCCAGCAAATAGATTTAAGTAAAGTCAGACCTAAATCAGCTAAAGCGTACGATCAATCTTATATTACAGATATGTCTGGAGGTTGGTATGCCATAACCAACCAAGAACTAAACATTGGCTGGGCAGTAAGCTATTCACACGAATTGTTTAAATATTTATGGTACTGGCAATCACTTGGTGGAGGATTTGGTTACCCGTGGTATGGGAGATGCTATAACATTGGATTAGAGCCTTTCACGAGTTATTCAAATGAAGGTTTAGCCGGAGCAATCAAGAATGGAACCGCTTTAAAATTGAAACCTAATGAAAAAGTTACAACATCTTTAAAAGCCATCACATACACAGGCATAAATCGAGTGAAAAACGTCGCTCCTGACGGAACAATAGAAGCTGTTTAGGTGATTAAAATAAATTTAATACCGAATCAATGCCTTTTTAACATTCCATTAACTGAAGTTTTATTGGTATTAGATATCGTTGAGTAATCAATCATGGAAATAATAAACAAAATCAACAAACTTGAAAGCTCTCACGGTATAGTTGCTAGTTACCCGGATCAGTTTTTCGGTTACTTTGGATGGCCCACAATTACCCGAATGCAAGACGGTACTCTGTTGGCTGCTGCCTCAGGACTTAGAAATTATCACGTCTGTCCTTTTGGCAGGACAATAATTTGCACCAGTAATGACGATGGGAAAACATGGACTCCTCCAAGAGTAATAAACGATTCTCCTTTTGATGATCGTGATGCAGGTATCTTATCTGTTAAGGGAGAGAATTTAGTATTGTCTTGGTTCACCACTGATAATCGTTCAGCAATACCTTCCAAATATGAAAAAGGGCTATCAGATTGGGAAGCAAAAATATGGGAACAAGGCATTGCTTCAATGACAGACGAAGCAGTAACAGATTTTGTAGGTTCATGGATAAGAACAAGTACGGATGCAGGCTTGTCATGGAATAAAAAGGTTCGAGTACCAGTCTCAGCGCCGCATGGTCCAATCAAACTATCTAATGATGAACTCTTATATCTTGGGACTGAAACAGACCAAGATAGGCTAGAAACATTGCAAACCGGACCACCAAGTCCAAAACATATAAAAGCTATAAAAAGTACTGACTTTGGTAAAACATGGATAAAATTAGGAAATGTTCCAACCAACCCAAAAACATTTACTGGATCCTTCAATGAACCCCATTGCTTAGAATTATCTGATGGTAAAATACTTGGATTAATTCGAAATGATCCTAATAGTAACGAGTATAAAAAAAGACAACCTGGACAAACTGACTTCACAATGTATCAAACCATATCTGAAGATGGAGGTTCAACTTGGAGTGAAGCTACGCCTCTTGGATTCCATGGTTCTCCTCCACATTTACTCAAACATTCAAGTGGAACAATTATTTGTTCATACAGTTTTAGAGAAAAACCCTACGGCATCCGGGTAATGATAAGTAAAGATGAAGGGAAATCATGGGAATACAACTATATCCTTAGAGACGATGGTGTACACCCTGATTTAGGATACCCTTCCAGTGTAGAGCTACTCGATGGAAGCATTATAACTATGTACTATCAAAAATTAAAATCAACAGATGAAAAATGCAGTTTACTGTTCACCAAATGGAAGGTACCAATTTGAAAACAAAACCGTTTACCCTAGCAATATTACCTGACACTCAAATATACACCGAATCCTATCCTGAGATTTTTACAATACAAACTCAATGGTTAGTAAATAACATTGATAAATTGAATATTTCGTTTGTTTTACACGAAGGTGACATCCAAAACACTAATACAGAAGACCAATGGAAGCGTGCTTACTCAAGCATGAGTTTACTAGACGGCAAAATACCTTATGCAGTTGTTAAAGGCAACCATGATATGGGTCCAGAAGGAAAATGCGAAGTAAGGGAATCTCCACTATTTGAAAAATTTTTCCCGGTGGATAAATATATGGGTCTTAATACATTCGGAGGGACATTTGATCCAAATCT
>JAKUTS010000028.1 GCA_022447925.1 SAR202 cluster bacterium
CGATGAAATGATTTTACTTGAGGGTGCACAGGGGTCATTATTAGATCTGGATTCAGGCACATATCCATACGTAACTTCTTCGGTTCCAGCTTCTGTTGCTGCAGGTGCAGCTATTGGTATTGGATTAGGTCCTACAGCAATAGAACGTGTTGTTGGGGTTTACAAAGCGTATCAAACTAGAGTTGGCCATGGAGCTATGCCGACAGAATTATTTGATGAAAACGCTGAGAAATTACGTGAAGGTGGAGGTGGAGTACCTGGAACGAGTGAATATGGTACTACAACTGGTCGCGCTCGGAGATGTGGTTGGTTTGATGGTGTGCTTGCTGGCTACACCTCAAGATTAAATGGTGTTACATCTGTTGCATTAACTCGTTTGGATTCCTTGACTGGATTTTCTAGCGTAAAGATATGTGTCGCATATGAACTAAATGGTAAACGTGTTACTACTTTGCCTGCAGCGATAAACGAGGCATCAAATTTAATTCCCATTTATGAAGAAATGCCAGGTTGGTCGGAAGATGTTTCAGGGGTAAGAAATATAAATGATCTGCCAAAAGAAGCTCTACAGTATGTCCGAAGAATAGAGCAATTGATTGGTGCACCAATAGACATGATTTCTGTCGGACCAGAGCGCGATCAAGCAATAGTTACTAGAGATATATTTGGTGGCAATCTTTAAATAACTAGGAGAATTAAATGGAAAATGTGGTGCTTTTTTTGCATGTTGCGGCTGCAGCTGTTTTTGTAGGACCGCAGCTACTTTTATTTTTTGCAGTGATGCCAGCAACATGGTTGATCGATGATGAGCGATTGCGCCGTGACGTTACTCTAATAATTTCAAAACGTTTTGGGAAAATAGCTGCATTTTCTTTATTAATTTTGTTGATAACGGGGTTATACCAATTTTATTTTATAGTGCCTGAAACAGTATCGAGTGATATAGGAAATTATAATTTTGGTCGTATATTCATGTTGAAGATGACACTATTTGTAGTGGTTCTTGGTTTAGTACTTTTTCATATAATTTTAGGTAAAAAGATTGGTAAGTTGGTTGATGCCTTAGTTGAAGGCGAAGATAATAGCTTTGAATTGGCTGATGCAAGGCGAAAATCTTTTATTTGGTCAGCAGTACTATTGTTTATTTCTTTTTGTATTCTTGCTCTTGGAGTCTTGTTGGGTAATCCTCAATTTTCATATGTTCTCAGCTAAGTAAATTGTTTTTGGAATATAGTTTTATGGATAAAAAGCAAAATCGAATCCCCCTTGAAACAAATTCTGGTGAGAAAAAATATATCCATAATTTCTCAATTGATGGATGTCCTTTATTTAGTGAAAGACTCGAAGAGCATTTGGTTGCTGTTAGCCGTGGCGAGTCACCTTCAACAGGTAGATTTTGTGGATTTTGTTTTACTCCTACTGGTCCTGAAAGCGAAGTGTGTGCACATTGCCAGAGTGATTTTCGTTTAAGTAAAAAAACAGTAGAAATTGTTCCATTGGTAATAACTGAAATTCTTAGAGAACAAAGAAAAATTGAAGCTAGATTTGTGAATGGCTTTGCTTATTTGGGAGTGTTACTTGCTGTTTTGGGAGGTTTGGCTGTTGTATTAGGGATTCCTTATTTACGTGATCACTTGATACCAGCCACTATTGTATATGCATTGATTTTACTGGTGGGTGTTAGAATTTTTGCGGGTGTTCTAGGTGGATATTTTGGTGACAACATAGGGTACAGTCGTGCTCGCAAAAAAACGGTTCAGTCTTGGGAAGAGCTCAAAATAGCGATGAGAGAAAATTTACACGGGTAAATCAATTTTTTGTTTATGTAATTCATTTTCAACTAGAATGGCATTCTCATTTGAAATTTGTATTAGGGGCATACGAGTAGGACCTATAGAAAAACCGATTCTGTCTAGTGCGTATTTCAGAGGTGTAGGGCTGGTTTCTGAAAAAAGAACATTACATAGAGGCATAATTCTGTCATTAACTTTTTCTGCTTCACTTGTCGCTCCAGTTATTTGTAAATCTATCATTTGACTAATTTGAGATCCGATCAAATGTGATGCTACTGAAACAATACCGACACCTCCAATTCTCATGATAGGTAGAGTGTCTGAATCATTACCCGACCAGACATAAAAATTAGTTGGTGCTTGATCGATGATTTTTTTGATTTGATTTAAGTCTCCACTTGCCTCTTTAATTCCGATAACATTTGGTATTTTTGCTAACTCTAATGTAGTTGTAGATTCCATATTAAGTGCAGTTCTTGAAGGAACGTTATATAGAAGGCAAGGTAAAGATGTTGATTTTGCAATAGTAGTAAAATGTTCAATTAAGCCTTGCTGTGTGGGTTTATTGTAAGCAGGCACAGTCAGTAACAATCCATCTAAGCCTGCATTCTCTGCTTCTTGGCATAGTTTGATTGACTCTGCAGTATTGTTATTGGTCGCACCGGCGATAACTGGTATTGATTTACCAACGGCATTTTTTGTGGTTTTCCAAATTGCTATTTGCTCAGCTGAGCTAAGAGTTGGGCTTTCTCCTGTTGTACCTGTAGAAACAATTGATTCTGTTCCAGACTGAACTAACTTTTGCGCCAAATTTTTGGTCATATCAAGGTCTATGTCGCCGTCAGGTTTCATAGGTGAGGCCATTGCTGTTATCAAGCGTCCAAAATTATGCATTGTTACCCCGTAACAAGTTGCGCTTTAACAACTCTTCAGCAATTTGAAGAGCGTTAGTTGCCGCACCTTTACGCAGATTATCACTCACACACCAAAATACGATACCCTTATTATCTTCTACTGTTTCATCTCTGCGAAGTCTACCGATGTGTGTGAGATCATTACCTTCTGCAGTTAGAGGTGTAGGATATTCGTGAGGTGATTCACTTATAGAGATTCCTTCTTGTTTTGAAAGTGTAGAAAAAATTTCTTGAAGATCGACGGATTCCTGAAATTCGACATGTATAGTTTCTGCATGCCCTATCATTGTAGGCACACGAACACATGTTGCCGTGATTGGCAGATCGGGTAAGTGTAGAATTTTACGAGTTTCATTCCTCATCTTGAGTTCTTCTTTAGTGTAATTACCTTCATCAAATTCATCTACTTGCGGTAGTACATTCATAGCTATTTGTTGAGGATAAACGGTGGGCTGAGGAATAACCTTTTCTTGTGTTAATGCTTCAAGTTGACCTGTTAATTCCAACACAGCTGCAGTACCACTCCCTGTAACAGCTTGATACGTCGAGGCGGTTACTTTGATGGGCTCTGATATCGATCGCATAGAGTGTAACGCGAGTGCGAGTGGAGTAGTTGTACAGTTAGGAATTGATATTATGCCTTCGTGCCAACTTAAGTCAGCAGCATTTACTTCTGGTACTACAAGGGGTACAGTCCTGTCCATACGGAATGCAGAACCATCATCGATCATTACGGATCCCATTTCCCTGATAAGGGGTCCCCATTCTTTTGAAGCTTCTGATGTTGCAGAGCAAAAAACAATATCTGAATTCTCAAGAGATGCCTTGCTTACCTCTTCGACGATAATGTTTTTACTCTTAAATTTTAATGTTTTACCAGCAGATCTTGCAGTTGCAAGTAGTTTTAAATCTCCTACAGGGAAGTTTCTTTCTTCTGCAACACGAAGAAAAACATCTCCTACTGCTCCAGTGGCTCCTATAATAGCTATATTTGGCAAGGTATTCCCCTTTTACTGGTCAATTAGAAACAACGCTTATTCTAGTCCGAATAAAGATTCAAGACCATTAAAAAACACGTCATGTTTCATGACTTCTCGAACTGACATGATAACTCCAGGCATGAAGGAATCGAGGCCTGTTGAGTCATGTCGCAAACTAAAAGTTTGCCCTTCACTTCCAAAAATCACTTCTTGATGTGCAACGAGTCCAGGCAGTCTTATCGAATGTATCGATATACCATTCAAAAGGCCCCCTCGAGTATTTTCGATATGAGTGATCTCAGGAGTGTTGTTGATGAAATCACTGTCTCGAGAATCTCGCATTTTTTCAGCAGTGGTTAACGCTGTCCCACTAGGTGCGTCTACTTTTTTATCATGATGCAATTCAATAATTTCTGCAGAATCAAAATATTTTGAGGCTAATTGTGAAAAATGCATAAGCATCACAGCTCCAATTGCAAAATTGGATGCAACGACGCCTCCTAGGTTTTTTTCCGACAATCCATTTTCAAGGTATCTAAGTGTTTTGGGTGTGATGCCACTAGTGCCTATTACTGGACGTACATTATGATTTAGGACA
>JAKUTS010000029.1 GCA_022447925.1 SAR202 cluster bacterium
TAGGATGCTATCGTGTGATGTGGATTGGTCGAGTACACTTTGTACCTTGGCCAGGATGTGTTCATCTAATTCTAGTAGTGCTTGTACGTCCTTTAAGGGGCTATCTAGCTTTAACAATGAGCTTACATCTATTACTTTATCTCCTTTGATTACTCCGCAGCGTGTGCTTTGAGCGTGGCCATAAGTGAGTAATTTCATTGACTACGATGCTCCTTGTAAAAAGTTTGGTCTACCAAATGCTATTGAGTCATTAGTGCTAGCTCGCGACAGGGTTCCCTGATATGAACAATATTTCCTCGTCCAAGAGTTGTTGCATCCAGTCGGGAAGCTCTGTAATCAAATTGTCTGATAAATGTAGGCTTTCCAGATGTATCAACTGACTCATGCTTTCTGGGACTGATTTTAGTTGGTTGTTTGAAAGGAAAAGGTCTACTAATTCAGACAAATCTCCGAATTCGGGCGGCATCAAAGTTAGGAAATTATTATTCAAATGGAATTCCGTCAGTCTTTCTAGATTCCCGATCTCGGAAGGCAGTTTTTCTATCTGATTTCCTTCCAGGTCAAAATAAGTGAGGTCGATTAGGTTGCCTACGTCCGGCGGTAATTCAGTTAGCTTGTTTCTGCGGAGGTTTAATTGTATTAATCTGGTGAGATTGCATATAGTCAATGGAAGTTCTGTTAGATTATTCCCTTCCAGGTCCAGCCAGACTAGATTTTCAAGATTTTCAATTTCTCCTGGCAGTTCGGATATATGGTTTCCTTCTAGGTATAAACCGGTAAGGGATACTAAGTTACCTATCTCTGGAGGTAATATTTCGATTTGATTTCCACCGTGGAGATAAAGCCAGCTGAGACTTTGTAAATTGCCAACTTCTGATGGCAATTTACTAATCTCATTGCCTTGAAGGTAAAGCTTTGACAAGCTAGCGAGATTTCCGATTGTAGAAGGCAGAGCAGTGATGTTGTTTTCGCTGAGTTGTAGTTCTGCAAGAGATTTCAAGTTGCCTATTTCTTGCGGAAGCGCAGTTATGGAGTTTCCGCCTAGTTGCAGATCTGTCAGTTCAGTCAGATTTCCGATAGTTGATGGCAGTGAGGTGATCTGATTGTTAGTTAAGTATAGCCAAGTAATTTTGGAACATTGGCCTATTTCATCGGGTAGTGCGACTAATTGGTTGCTTCCAATATTTACGCGGCCTAGATTTGTCAAAAGGCCTATCTCTGCCGGTAACGTCACTAGGTTATTGTTAGAAAGATTTAATCGGAACAAATTAGTCAGGTTGCCTATTTCGGGAGGTAGTTCCGATATATTGTTTTCCCGTAAATTTAATTCTGTCAGTTGAGTTAGCTCAAAGACTTCTGGCGGGATTGATGTTAGGCCCTTATCTGCTAAGTTTAGAGATGTGGAGTCGTCTTCTTTTAAGTCATTGATTAGCGAAAGGATTTCTGATTGATCCATGTAGCATCCTATAATACCCGTAGTTATTAGATGGTTGACACAATAATGCCTATTGATCTGAATGTTAACATTTGGGCACTTATGGGACAATATATACATCAGTTTCATACACAAAAAAATTTATAGGTGTATTGCACGGAAAAAAATGGTACAATTCCGGCAATATCTTCGGAATGATATCGATCTAACGCTGCGGAGTGGTCGTTTCGAAGTTTAAAACCATAATGGTGGAGGTTATGTATATGGTGCAGCTTAAAGGAAGGCCAAGGGTTGAAGCTGGTAATGTTACTTTTGTAATGCAGCACGAATTATGGGATGGAAACATCCAAGACCATGCGGACCAAGGTGTGGTTGTACAAGTAGTTAGTGACGTCGACGGTAAAGAGACGATCCTACTACGGTTCAATTGCTTCGATGAAGAGCGTAGCTATGTTTATGGTCCAGAGAATGAAAACGTAGAAGTCGGTGGACCAATGATGTTGGAGTCTTCTAATGAGAAGGTTTCTGGCGGTAAAAAGTTTAGACTCGATCCGATCATCGATGGCAATCCCATAGCATGGACAATGAAGACCATTAAAAACAAATTGCCACAAATGATAAACAGGGCCGGTTACCCGGAAATTGCTGACAACCTAGATACAGAGGAAGTCTTAATGGCTTTACCTGAGGTTGAAGCAATAGCACGGGAATTGTTTGCTACGAAGAGGAATGTAGTAAAGCACAACCGAGGCACTGAGATATTCGAAGCTGGAAATATACGCTTCGGGTTGGAAATGCGTCGTCTACCAGTCGGAGATGGAGGTTTAGCGATACACGTCCTTGCTGACATTGGCGGGGTTCCAGGAAAGAGCTTCGTAGAAGAGACTGAGATGATCGCGTTCGACTGTTTCTGGGATGGACCACACTACCACTATGGTCCTAGAAATAAGAATCACAGAATCTATTGGGACAGGACACTCATTGAAGATCCGCTAGGTTGGTGCCTAGAGCAATTGAATAGGAACAAGCTGGGCGCAATGATTGAAAGAGCTGGATATCCTGGCATCGCAGCAGATCTTGATGAAGATAAGATCGAAGCAGTGCTTCCTGATATGGGTAAGAAAGCCCGTGAGATGTCTAACTTGGGCATCGATCTGACTGGACACCCAGGACTACCGTTAGAGCCAACTCCAAACATGGTAAGGGGCTAGTCAGTAGTCACTCTTTAGTAAGAGACCTAAAAAGAGAGGCCCGAGAATTTTCTCGGGCCTCTCTTTTTGTTACCTTGATTGAAACGCTCCGGATTTAAGTTTATTTCCAAACTTAGATTGCAATTTTGCTACCTTCGGGTTTATTACAAACTGACAATACATCTGTTCAGGGTTCGAAAGGTAGTAGTTCTTGTGATAATCTTCCGCTTCATAGAAAACATCGAATTGTTCTATCGTAGTAACGATGGGATTCCCACCATATTCGTTTGGGTCTAATTTGCTGATGTAATCAGACGCAATGCTTTTTTGTTCGTCTGTTGTATAGAGAATCAATGATCTATACCGTGCTCCTACGTCAGCTCCTTGTCTATTTAGCGTTGTGGGATCATGGGTCGCAAAAAATACAGTTAGTAGGTCTTCAAATGAAATATGTTCAGGTTCAAATTCTATTCTAGCAACTTCGGCATGCCCTGTTGTTTCACTGCACACCATTTGATAGCTGGGATTCTCAACGTGCCCGCCAGAGTATCCTGATGCTACTGACACTACACCCTCTAGTGCTTGAAATACGGCTTCTACGCACCAAAAGCATCCGCCTCCAAATACAGCAATACTTGTTTCTCTTTCCATGTTTTTATCATCCTTCCGTAAATCTTAGTTTTGTCAAATCCTAACGCAATGGAATAGTAAGGGCAATAGACTTGTATATATTGGGATATTCAGTGGGTAATTTATATTTGAAACTGATTGTAAATGTAGTCTTATCTCTTAATAATAATAATTTATTTTCAGTTACAATTTTCTAGTAAGAAACAATGTGAAAGGGATGTGAATCGTCAATGGATATTATATTTCCTATTATTGGCGGACTAATTGCGCTGGCTATACCTATTCTGGTAGTGGTCGGAATAGTTTACTTTATTATGCGGTTGCGAAACAATTCTTCGATAAGGTTCTTTTCTTATAGAGCTGCTCTACGCGCCTATTTTTATGTTGTAATCCTAATCTCGGTAATTATTGGCGCTCTTTCTGGCGGGTCGACTTTGTTGAAAGTGGGATTGGGTGAAGTTTTTGGTGCAGAGTTTAGTTATGGCCAAGTATATGAAGAAGATAAATGGCGCGCGCGCGACAGGTC
>JAKUTS010000003.1 GCA_022447925.1 SAR202 cluster bacterium
AAACCTTATCTAAAGTTTCTTCTGCATCTTTACCAGTTACGTTAATGGGTCTTAAGTCAACCAGTACCATATGGGTATCCGTCCCTCCAGAAACAATACGCAAACCGCCGGTGGCCAAAATATCAGCGAGCTTAATTGCATTTTTTACTACTTGGTTCGAGTAATCTATAAAGTCCGCAGACATTGCTTCTCCAAAAGCAACCGCTTTTGCGGCTATTGTGTTTTCTAAAGGTCCTCCTTGTACGTTTGGAAACACCCCTCTATCTACATTCTTAGCGTGAATTTCTTTAGATAGGATCATACCGCCTCTTGGTCCTCTGAGGGTTTTGTGGGTAGTTGAGGTTACTACGTCAGCATATGGTACGGGAGAAGGATGTACCTTTGCAGCAACCAAGCCTGACACATGAGCCATATCAACCATTAATATTGCATTTACCGCGTTAGCTACTTCTCGGAATCGGTTATATTCAAATATCCTCGGATATGCAGTTGCACCAGCAACGATGATTTTTGGTTTATGTTCCTGAGCTAATGCTAATACTTCATCAATGTTAACTAGCTCAGTTTCCTTATCCACTCCATAGGATACAAAATTATAGTGCTTACCTGAGAAGTTCACTTTACTACCGTGCGTTAAATGACCTCCTTGATCCAGTCTTAGGCCGAGTACAGTATCGCCCGGTTCCAAAAGAGAGTGATATACAGCCATATTTGCTTGCGCACCAGAGTGAGGCTGAACGTTTGCATGTTCTGCTTGGAACAATGCCTTAGCTCTATCTATCGCTAAGGTTTCAGCAATATCAATGTGTTCGCAGCCGCCATAGTAGCGTTTTCCAGGATATCCTTCAGCGTATTTATTTGTCATCACAGAAGCTTGTGCTTCCATCACAGATTTGCTTGCATAATTTTCTGATGCAATAAGATTTATGTTTCTGCTCTGCCGGTTCTCCTCCAATTCAATTGCAGAATAAATTTCAGGATCGGATGTTTTTAAGGTGTTCAATTTAGGCTCCAGTTTAATAAGCAAGTCATATTAAGTTGATCATTTAATTTTAAATAGAAAATAATGTATATTGACGGATAAAATATCAATAATAAGAGCACAAATCCGTGCCTGCATATCTATATTAGCAACTTTAATTCTATGGGTATTTTCAACCGTATTCAAGTTGGATAATTCAACTAAGAACTGGTATAAATAACTATTATGTATATATAAATGTTGTTAGTTAAATTATATTTATGCAAATAATAAATAACTTATATACAAATATGCTGCTTTCCACTGCATATGTTCGAAAGACAGGGTGATTCAATTCTAAATCTTAATGTTGAGAAATTACTTTTAAATGAAAAAACTATTGATGATTATTACATCAAGGAATGGGATGATTTACTTAATCGGGTAGATAGTGCCAGCATGTTTTCTTCTTATTGGTTTTTGTCATCATGGCAAGATGTGTTTGTTCCTAACATGAGTCTCACAATTTTTTTAATTCGCAAAAATAATTGTTTGGTAGGCATGATTCCTGTCTTGGAAGATGAGTTTCGATTGACGATAGCTGGAGATCCTGAGTTATTCGATTATCAGCAGCTTGTTATTCAGAAGGACATGGAAACGGAAGTAATTAATACATTTTTCGATTATCTAGAAAATGAAAGCTGGAAATATTTTGAACTAGCCTCTGTGTCTAACAATTTGCAGAAAAACATATTGATGAAAATTGCTGACGAACGAGGTTATTCTATAAACAGTGAACAGGTCGCTGTATGTCCGATTTTGGAACTACCAGATTCCTGGGATGAATACATCTCTACATTAAAGAAAAAATACAGACATGAACTTCGTCGTAAAATCCGACGTATTGAAAGTATGGGAGAGGTTGCTCATATATCTTTCAGTAATCCATCTAATGAAGATATAAATGAATTTTTTCGATTGATGCGTCTTACCGGAGAGGCGAAATCAGTATTTTTGACCTCGAAAGTAGAGAACTTTTTTAGGTTATTGATTCAAAATGCATCTAAAAGGAATCACGTCAATTTGTCGTTTCTAGAATTTAATTCACAAAGAGTGGCTGGTTGCATGGTTTTTGATTATCAAAATGATTTCATGCTTTACAATAGCGGTTATGATTTTTCGAATCGACAGCTTGGCGCAGGGTTGATTAATAAAGCCTATGCAATAAGAGAAGCAATTAATTTAGGCAGATCGAGTTTTAATTTTTTAAAGGGGTCAGAGCGTTATAAGTATGAATTGGGAGGTATAGACACACCAGTTCATAACATAGTTATAAAAAAACATTAATATGAATACCAAAGAGATAACTTTTATGAAACAAGGTGTGTAATTGGAATATCGAGTAGCATTCCTGAGTTTGCATGGCTGTCCTGTAGCTCGTTTAGGAGAAAAAGATACCGGGGGTATGAACGTTTATCTAAAAGAAACGGCAAAGCAACTAGGAAAATTAGGAATAAAAGTTGACGTTTTTACTAGAGTTCATGATCCTAATGATGAGGAAGTAATACAGTTAGGAATTAATGCTAGGGTTATTCATCTAAAAGCTGGAGAATCTACTTATAGAAAAGAAGATTTATATCAAGCTGGACCTGAGTTTGTGGAAAACGTTTTACGTTTTCAAAAGCATGAGAACACTGAATATAACCTGATTCATTCTCATTATTGGTTATCTAGCTATCCTGGAATCACATTATCTAAATTATGGTCAGTGCCTCTGGTTTCTACTTTTCATACATTAGCCAAATTGAAATTGAAGGCAAAAGCTGAAGAAAAAGAATCGCGCCGTAGAATTACGACCGAGACTGAAGCAATCCTACAGTCCGATGGGATTGTCGTTTCAACCGATTCTGAGATTTCGGATATTAAAGAACTCTACTTTAAATCAGACAAAACTTTTAAGCACTCTAAAATTAAGGTAATAACCCCTGGGGTTAATCTGGAGATTTTTCGTCCTGGAAACAGGTCAGAAGCAAAGAAAAAATTAAAGTTATCCACAAGGAAAATGGTTTTATATGCCGGAAGGGTAGAGCCGTTAAAAGGAATAGATATAGCTATTTCTGCCGTTGCTATGCTTGAAATTAATGAGGAGGTCGATTTGATAGTGGTGGGTGGAGACTCAACTTCTGCTGATATTGTGGCGGAGCTAAAGGAATTGGCTAGTTCTTTGGGTATATCGGAAAGAGTCAAATTTGTTGGCTCTATTAGTCAATCTGAATTAGGTGATTTTTATAGGGCTGCTGATGTTCTTATATTTCCGTCCTATTATGAAAGTTTTGGATTAGTAGCACTGGAGGCTATGGCATCCGGAACACCTGTAGTTGCTTCCCGGGTCGGTGGTTTAACTAAATTATTAAAGAATGGTGAAACAGGGTATTTAGTTCCATTTAGATGTGCTGAATCATTTACTGAGAAGCTTGAGGTTATTTTGTCCAACCCTGCATTACAAGATGCAATTAGTTATTCTGCACGACGTGATGCGATCGGCTATGGATGGGCAGATTTAGCTAGGAAGCTGGCGGGGTTTTATACTTCACTGTCTGATCAATATAGTTTAGTATCAGATTCGGCCGTAGAAATAGTTTGATTTTTAATGAGTTAAATTGAGCTCGTACCATACCGTTTCCTCAAGTAATTCAAAACCTAATGATAGGTAAAGTTCCCTCGCTGACATGTTGCTGGCGTCTACCTCTAGAGTCACGTTAGGTATTTTTAGCGATCCTAGGTAGTTTATGCCTGATTGAACAATGTAACGCCCTAGTCCCAAGCCCCTAAGTTCTGGGTGAATGCCTGTCATCCCTATATATCCATTCGCAGAATCATTCTTTTTAGGTCGATGAGTCCAATTATAGCCGACCATTTCTTGGTTCGAATTTTCGAGTATAAGGATTCCATCACTTTCCCATTCAGTCAGCCTCGCTTTAGACGATATTTGGTTGACTGTATTTGGACTAAAGCCCCAGCTTCCTGCAAAAGATTTGTTTTGTAATTTTGTAAGTTCTTCCTCGTCTTTATCCATATTGAAAAATCTAAGCCGATAACCGGAAGGCGTTTTATCTTCATAAATCACTTGATTCTTTTTGGTCAGTTTCCAGTATCTTCTTACCGCAGCAAACCCAGCTTGTTCCAAGAGGAATCTTCCGGCGTCATTATTGACCGCTACTTGAATATGCAATATCTGAGAATTTAATTTGTCTGCGCGTTCGATAGCTGTTTGGAGTAGTTGCCTTCCAATTCCAAAGCGTCTGTACTCCGGATTTACAAATAAATTTGCTACTGCACGTTCGATTTTAGCTTCATGCGTGACTCGTAAAATTCCAACAGGTGTATCTTCGATGTCAGCTATAAAGCAATTATTTTCTGGTTCAATGTCCGGTTGCTTTAAGAATAATTCTTTCGATGTTTGATTAATGTACAGGTCGTTATCAGAAGCTAAACCGTGGTTGAGCATTTCTGTCCACACATCTAATTTATCCCAGGCAAATGTATTAATTACAGCGATGCTTTGCATAGAAATGTAATATTAATAGTATTAGTTTTACTTAGCATAACAAGCGGTGGGAGTGTATCAGAGGGATAAATCACTAACAATACCTTTTTAGGTAACTGTTAAAATCTCATAGCGTTATTATGATTTTAATTAAAGTTTTTTAATATTTGAGTGGATGGTTATATATGTATATTCCAAAAAGTTTTATGGTTATTACCCCGCATCCGGATGACGCTGAGCTAGGTTGCGGTGGAACGATATCCAAATGGATTTCTGAAAAAGCATACGGGGTTTTATTGGTGTGCACCAATGGAGATAAAGGCTCCGCAGAGCCTCATATGACATCTCAAATGCTGTCTGGTATTCGTGCTGCAGAGCAAGAGTCTGCCTCAAAAGTACTCGGATTACAGGAAGTTGTATCCTTTGGTTATCCTGATGGTGAGCTGGATGATACAAAAGAATTTAGAGAACGTATCGTGAAGAATATAAGAAAATATCAGCCAGAAGTTGTGTTATCTACCGATCCTATAAGACAGAGCTTTTATATTCATAGAGACCATAGAATTACAGGTCAGGTAGTTCTTGATGCAATCTATCCTTATTCTAGAGATAGATTGTATTATCCTCATCACGAAAAAGAAGGAATTTTAACTCATAAAGTGAAAGATGTTTTATTGTGGGGTTCCGAAAGTCCTAATGAGATAGTTAATATAACTGAATATATTGATACCAAAATCGAGGCCCTAAGCGAACACTCGAGTCAACTATCAGACATTGATAGTGTGGGTTCAAGACTTAAAGATAGTGCGAAAAGAGCGGCAGCTAACCAAGATTATCAATATGGAGAGGCCTTTAGGCGTATAGTTTTTCGCCAGTAACTATGTATGACCTGCACTCCCATATATTACCGGGGATAGATGATGGTCCTCGAAGTAAAAATGAAAGTTTAGAATTAATTCTTGCGGCTTCACGTAGTGGAATCAAAACATTAATCGCTACACCTCATATGAAAGATGTAAATGAGAAAAGGTCAGTTAGATATACTCAAGAAGTACTTAGATTATTACAACAAGATGTTAAAAGCTTGAATTTAAGTATTAGGTTAAAGATGGGGATGGAGAATCATCTTGCACCAAATACTCCAGATATGTTTAAAGCGGGTAAATCTTTGACAATTAATTCAACTAATTTCGCATTAATCGAGTTACCGTTCTTTGGTTATCCAGACTATGTTGATGATACTTTACAGGAACTTCAGCAAAACGGCATAACCCCTGTGCTGGCTCATCCAGAGAGAATCGAGCTTATTCAAAATAACCCTGCTAAATTGGAGCAATTCGTAAATCAAGGTATGGTTTCACAAGTGACATCAGGAAGTTTAATTGGTCAATTTGGCAAAGAGGTAAAGTCTTTTACAGAAATGCTTGTTACCAAAGGCATGGCACATGTCATGTCATCAGATTGTCACAGACCATTTGGGCGTCGGGCACCTGATTTACATGTCGGGTATCAAGCTGCATATCGTTTGATCGGAGAGGCTAAAGCCAAAATGTTGGTGTGCCATAACCCTAAGTCGATTATTAATGGAACTTATACAAGTCATACATTATGAGTCAAAAAATTCAACAACCTTCTGTGGGGTAAAGGTAATTAAAATAAACTTACTAGTTTGTTTAATTTCATTTGCATATTTATCCCCTGCAATTTCACCTAAGTATTTAATAGATAATTCCATTAAAAGATCCTCATCTTTGCAATCAGATATTTTTGCATGCCCATTAAACATCACATAAGAGTATGGCGGATCAGTTTTGGAAATTAAAATTGCGACTCTATTGTCATGCTCAATGTTTCTGACTTTTACTGTTTTAGGCTCAGAAAGTATCAGGTAATTCTCACCGTCATACTTGTACCATACAGGAGCTATGTGAGGTGAACCATCAGGCATTAAAGTAACAAGATCAGCAAGGTATTTACCTTTGACAAGAGATTCGGCACTTTTTGATAAATTGATCATTGCAGGTTAGTATCAGATCCCTTTATTACTTCCAATGCTAAAGACAATATTTGTTTAGACAATGTTTTTTCATCTAATGTTCCATCTACGATTTTCCACCGATCATGATTTTCATTTGCTAACTCGATAAACCCGTTTCTCACCCTTTGATGAAAGTCATTTGGCTTTGTTTCGAACCTGCTCACTTTTCCGGTTCTAGAAATCGTCCGAGCTATCGAGGTTTCAATCGGGCAGTCAATCAATATCGTCAGGTTTGGTACAAAATCGCCGATCGCATTCGAATTAGCCTGTTTTATAAAATTAATATCAAACCCAAACCCATAACCTTGGTATGCTACAGTTGAATCAATGTATCTATCACAAATTATGACATTGTTTGGTTCTATTAGAACAGGGCTAATTCTTTCTGCAACCAGCTGAGCCCTTGCAGCTAGAAATAAATAAAGCTGCGACATGTCAGTTAGGCCAGCATGGTGTCTTTGGCCGTCATTAAGTATTTCCCTTAAGTTTTCTCCTAAATTGGTACCACCAGGTTCTCTTAATGAAGTAACGTTATACCCTCTACCAAGTAAAGCCGTTGATAACAGTCTTGACTGGGTAGACTTACCCGACCCATCTCCACCTTCAAGCGTTATAAGAATTGACATGATTAGATCCAGGAGTAATTAAATTTATTAATTTTGGGATATTCAACATAGTTATTTGTATATGATCACCTTTCTTTTTGGATCACGGCCTGTACTAGTGGACGATATTCCATATCGATCAGCAATGGCGTGTTGCAGGTGTCTGATGTATGCGCCTTGTGGTGTAAGCTCGATTTCCTTTTTACCCTCTATCACTTCAGATACAGCCTTTTTGACTTCTTGAAGAGCACTGGAAATAGCAGGAGTGTCCCTGTTAAAGTCATTTTGACGTGAAATAGCTTTAATGAACTGTTCAATTTGTTGAGAAGTGTTTCTCCTCACTACGTATACCGGTCTGCCTTGATTTTCAGCTTCCCTCAATGCCTTTGTTCGTTTTCGGTAGTAATTTTTAGTGGTTAAAAGTAAGTCTGCATTTTTAATATCATTAACAAGTTCAATTTTTAAATTAGAATCAATGATAGCTTTTTGTAATCTGCCTTTATTAACGCCATAGGGCATTATTCTAGTGGTTCTTAAATTTAGTTCAGACTCAACGATTTCATTTGCATTGACAGGGTTGTCGCTAAATTTTATTTTTTCCGATATGGCTTTAGTTGACTCATTGTTAAGTAGTATATTTCCCGATTCGTCTATACTTCTGATTTCAGGCTTAAATAAAGAGTCACGTAAGATTTCATCTACAGTAGAAGCAACATTTTCATGAACTGCTACTAAGTTCCTGCCTTGGATTTCAATTAAAACATCAAAGGTTGGTGGAGAACGCCTCTCGAGAACCGTTTTCTGTGTGCGTCGTCTTCTAGCTTCATCGTCACCTAAAGTAACTGTGTGAATACCTCCGATTAAGTCAGATAGTGTGGGGTTTCTAATTAAGTTTTCCAGGGTGTTTCCGTGAGCTGTGGCAACCAATTGAACACCTCTTTCCGCAATAGTTCTTGCTGCATTAGCTTCAAGTTCAGTACCTATCTCATCAATTACAATTACTTCTGGCATGTGATTTTCGACAGCTTCAATCATGACCGAGTGCTGTTCTAAAGGAGTGGATACTTGCATTCGGCGAGCATTTCCTATACTCGGATGAGGGATATCACCATCACCTGCAATTTCATTTGAAGTATCCACTATAACTACTCTTTTATGAGCAGTATCAGCAAGTACCCGTGCCACTTCTCTGAGCATAGTGGTTTTACCTATACCAGGACGGCCTAATAATAACGTGCTTTTCCCTGTTAGAATTAGGTCTTCAATAATTTTTATGGTGCCGAAAACTGCTCTGCCTACTCGCAGTGTTAGTCCAATTATTTTATTCGACCTATTACGAATTGCAGAGATTCTATGTAGAGTTCGTTCAATACCGGCACGATTGTCCTCTCCAAAATCTCCAATTCGCTGGGTTATATAATTTATATCCTCGACTGTTACCTCTCTACTTCCTAGGGAATTTGTACCCGTTGTGAATCTGGCTTGTGGCACTCTCCCTAAGTCGATTACTACTTCTAATAAATGAGTCAATTCCTCAATTGATAGTAGTGGGTCCTTGATATTACTTGGTAATATCTCGGTTAGAGTCTCAATGTCATGATCCTTTATAGAATCATTAGATGGTTGTTGATTATGTGACAAATCCAACAGCTGTCTCCTCTGCAGCTAATTTTTGAGTGGCGGTAATTGGTAAAACATAGATGTCATAACTAGTACTTTTACACAGATCAATTTCTAATGCAGCTGTATGAGCACTAACTTGAAAATCTGGTATAAAAACCTTTACTCCGTCTATCTCATTCAAAACTGTTAAGCTAAATTGTAACAAGTGTTTCAGAATATTATAGTTATATTCTGGATTAGCCATCAAAGTAACAATTTGAGTTCGCTTTGATCGATAGGTTTTTAGGTGTGCTTTGATATCAAGATTTTCTACTATTGTATATTCATGAGCAATATTTTTATATTGCCCATTTAAATCTTGCCAGTCTGATAGAGTAGGGCATAATAAGGATCTAACTTCTAGCGGTGTGGTTTGGTTATAGAGTCTATATATGGCTAGGTCATCATTGTCAGATTTTTTTTTAACTTCGACCTCAATTTGATCTAACGTTATTGGTTTGCCTTCAAATAAAGACTCTGTATGTGAACGCTTAAAACCAGATTTTTTTAAAAGTTCATCCAAATCGTCATTTTTTTTAATTCTTACAATAATTCTATTAGCTCCGACTTGTGACAACTCCATAGCCATCAAGGCAACAAGTGAAGGTAGAGTTTCTATCGGTTTAGTAGCAACCGCGAGTCGAGTTAGCAACCAATTCCTGTTACTTACTATTGGATTTGCGGTTATCAGTGATAGGTATTTTGTGTTGATGAATGACCTAGGGTTTTTTGTGCCAATAATCTTATTAATGGAATCAATTAATAATGATAATGGAGATATATTGGAATCATCACTAATTGTTGGTGTGCAAGCAAAATTAAAACCAACTCGATTGTATGAAAGTAGGTACTGCAGCAAGTCGGTAAGTTCGAGCATTTTTTGCATTGCTAATACTTATGTCGAATCTTCAATCATTTTTGCAAACAGCAAATGCATTCTAGAGTCACTGGTTAATTCAGGGTGAAAAGCAGTTGCCAAAAGATTTTTTTGGCGTACCGCAACTGCATTTCCATTATCTAGCTTAGACAGCACTTCCACTTGCTTGCCAACTTTGGTAACTATTGGAGCTCTTATAAATACCGCTCTGAAAGGCCCATCGTCAATGCCAGATACACTTATATCAGCTTCGAAGCTGTCTACTTGTCTACCAAAAGCATTACGAGTTACTACTATATCCATTAGTTGCAGAGGATCGGGTCTTTTATCTGTTAATTCAGATGCCATTACGATCATGCCGGCGCATGTTCCCCAAATAGGGAACCCTTTACTAGATTTAGCCTTTAATGAATCCCGAAATTTATATATGTCAATTAATTGAACTATAGTCGTGCTTTCACCGCCTGGAATTATCAAGCCATCGACAGATTCAAGTTCTTCGGGAAGTCGTATCTCAACAGACTCCAACCCTACTCTTTCTAGGGCGTGAGAGTGTTCTATAAAGTCACCTTGAACAGCAAGTACTCCTACTCGAACCATATTAGTATCTTGTTGCCTTGTTTATATTGCTACCATCCTCGAGTAGCAAGTTGCTCTTCAACAGGCATAGTTCTGACATCCAATCCTCTCATGGCGTCTCCTAATCCAGTTGACACTTCAGCAATTATGTCTGGGTCTTCATAGTGTGTTGTTGCTTTCACGATAGCATTAGCCATTAGTTGGGGATTATTTGATTTAAAAATACCGGACCCAACGAAAACCCCTTCCACGCCAATCTGCATCATCAGTGCGGCGTCTGAGGGCGTTGCTATTCCTCCAGCTGCAAAATTTACGACTGGTAATTTACCGGTTTCATGGATTTCAGCAACTAGTTCATATGGAGCCTGCAAATCTCTGGCTGTGGCCATCAATTCGGTACTGTCCATATGCTGTATTCTTTTGATTTCCCCAAGAACTGATCTGGCATGTCTAACAGCTTCAACCACGTTACCTGTACCAGCTTCTCCTTTGGTTCTTATCATTGCTGCTCCTTCACCGATCCTTCGCAATGCTTCACCCAGGTTGCGACATCCACAGACAAACGGCACCTTGAAATCATGTTTGTTTATATGGTTGTTTTCGTCGGCAGGCGTTAGGACCTCCGATTCATCAACATAGTCTACCCCTAATGCTTCTAATGTTTGGGCTTCAACGAAATGACCTATTCTGGCTTTCGCCATAACTGGAATCGTTACTGCATCAATAATCCCTTTTATCATAGTGGGATCCGACATACGAGCTACTCCTCCAGCAGTCCTAATGTCTGAGGGTACTCTTTCTAAAGCCATTACCGCACAAGCACCCGCATCCTCAGCAATTTTTGCTTGATCAGGTGTCACTACATCCATAATGACTCCACCCTTGAGCATTTGAGCTAGCCCAGATTTAACCCGCCATGTAGCGGTTTCTGTAGCATCTTGCTTTTTTGATTTCGTTTCAGTTGCCATATTGTTCTCCTCTTGCTATACACATATTAATAACAGAACATAAAAATATTTTAAGTACTTAGCAGGCTATTATAAACATTGTTATTATTTATAAGCAATTTTACTTAGCTGTTTAGGTTTTTATGTTAAAAACCAAGTTTAGCAATATAGTTTGCTAAGTCCGATGTTCTGCAGCTGTATCCCCACTCATTATCATACCATCCCACGACCTTTACTAGGCTTCCATCCATTGACATTGTCGATGGACCATCGATTATTGTGCTGTGGGTATTTTGTTTAAAGTCACTGCTTACTAATGGTTCATCGGTATATTCCAAAATTCCTTTAAGATTTGATTCGGCTGATTTTTTATACGCGTTATTTATGTCATCTACTGAAGCAGATTTATTTAGAACTACGGTGAAATCGGTTACTGATACAGTGGATGTTGGTACCCTGTAAGCCATTCCATGTATTTTGCCATTCAGATGTGGCAGCACCAACCCAACAGCTTTAGCAGCACCAGTTGAGGTAGGTATAATGTTCATAGCAGCAGCACGAGCCCTTCGTAAATCCGAAGCAACCTGATCTAAGACTTTTTGATCATTAGTATAAGAGTGTATAGTACTCATCAAGCCATGGTTTATGCCGAATTCATCGTCAAGGATTTTAGCCATAGGGGCGATACAATTTGTTGTACAGGAAGCGTTTGATAAAACATTATGTTTATCCGGCTGGTATTGATTTTCGTTGACACCCATCACCATAGTAATGTCTTCGCCTTTAGCTGGGGCTGATATTATTACCTTTTTTGCTCCGCCCTTTAGATGCCCGGAAGCTTTATCACCACTAGTGAAGAATCCGGTTGATTCGATAACTATATCAACTCCAAGTTTTCCCCAAGGTAAATTGCTTGGGTCTCGCTCAGCGAGAACCGAAATGGGATATCCTCCAACAATTATAGAATTCTCAGTAAACTCGACGGTTTCCGGAGACACTCCATAGTTAGTGTCATATTTAAACATGTGAGCATTTGTTTTTGTATCAGTCAGATCATTAATTGCCACCACCTCAAGGGTGTTTGGGTGACGTTCTCTTATGGCTCTTAATACTTGTCTTCCTATTCGTCCGAAACCGTTTATTCCTATTTTTGTGGGCATTCGCTTGTTTTATTCTCCCTATTATCTAAATTTTATTTTTGACTTTACCATAACTCATATCTAATGCGTTCAATTGTCGAAAAAATGTTGGTATGCAGAGTTTCCAGCAAAAGATACTTTTTCAGAAAGCTCAGCTTCAATGTTCAATAATCGATTGTATTTCGCCGTACGTTCGCTTCTAGCTGGCGCTCCCGCTTTTATTTGCCTGGTTCCGGTTCCAATTGCCAGGTCAGCAATCATAGTGTCTTCGGTCTCAGCAGATCTATGGCTAATAATCGCGCTCCACCCAGCATCTCTTGTTGTTGATATGGCGTCCAGAGTTTCCGTAAGTGTGCCAATTTGATTTGGTTTGATGAGTACAGCGTTACTAGCATTTGAAACGATACCGTTTTTTATAATAGATGTATTGGTGGCATATAGGTCATCGCCGACAATTTGTACTTTGTTTCCTAATTTAGATGTCATGTTCTGCCAGCCGTCCCAGTCTGTTTCGGACATTCCATCTTCAATGCTAATTAATGGATATTGTCCTACCCAATTATCGTATACTTCAATTAGTTTTTCTGAATTTAGAATTGTATCCACACTAGTTAAATCATAGTGATAGTCGGTATTTGCGGGCGCAGAAGATGTTTGGAGTTCGGTCGCCGCAACATCAATTGCAATATGGCAATGCTTTCCTGGCTCGTAACCAGCTTCCTCAATTGCGTTAAGGATCCATTCTAAAGCCTGGCGGTTATTTTTTAGACTAGGAGCAAAACCGCCTTCATCCCCCACAATGGTAGTTTTACCTCTTTGTTGAAGGATTCGCTTTAAATTATGATATATTTCAGCCCCAGCTCTTAGTGACTCTTCATAAGTGTTGAATCCACTAGGAATGACCATAAATTCTTGAAAATCTGTAGATTCGTATGCATGTTTTCCACCATTAATAATATTAAACATTGGAACCGGAATAATATAGTCTTCATTAGCCTTTGATCCGCTGTACTGGTCGCCTATGTATGAATATAAGCTCTGTTTCATACTAATTGCCGATGCTCTTGCAAAAGCAATAGAAACTGGAAGTATTGAGTTTGCACCTAATCTGCTTTTATCTGATGTGCCATCTATGTCAATCATAGTTTGATCTAATTCTCTTTGGTCCTTATATAAGTTACCAACTAATTGTTCCCTTATTTCTGATTGAATATTTTGTACAGCTTTTAGGACTCCATAACCTCCATATCGTTTTTCATCTCCATCTCTGAGTTCAAGCGCTTCGCGTGAGCCAGTACTAGCACCAGATGGTATTGATGCTCTACCCAAAGAGCCGTCCAGCAGTTGTACATCAGCTTCCACTGTCGGATTCCCTCTTGAGTCTAGGATTTCTCGGGCAGTTATATTTTTGATCTTAGGTTTATTCAATTTGTTTATCTTACTTTATAGATTGATTTAACTTATCTCTTTTTACAGCTGCCTGAATTGCTAAATTGACTGCCTCCGATGGCGACTGGGTCACGGTGAATAATTCATTATCTAGGTTTTCTTGATCAAAATTCCATGTTCTCAATCCAATCACCGGAATATTGTCTCCCAATGCATGCCCGATTTCAGATAATGTTCCATAAGCCCCGCCGACCGCAATTACTGATAATCCAGTTTTCACAACTATCACATTTCTTGCATACCCTATACCCGTGCAAATTGGTATATCTACAAATTCGTTAGCAGATAGCGGATCATTTCCTGGCAGTATACCAATAGTTACACCGCCCGCTTGTTTTGCTCCTTTACACACTGCTGTCATTACACCGCCCAAGCCTCCACATACAATCATAACTCCATTTTGAGCCAATTCGTATCCGACTTTAGTTGCAAGTTTTACAAGTTCTTGATTTGCTTCTGATGAGCCAATAACTGCAATAATCATTTAATTCTTTATAATATATTCGACTGTTAAAGGTCTCATGTCTACCAGTTTAATAAGGTATGTGTTCAGATGTCTGGCAATTTTAGGAAAACAGTTTTCATTACTGGAGCTTCATCCGGTATTGGAAAAATAGCGTCGTTATATCTTTGTGAGAAAGGTTATAAAGTTATTGGCTCTAGTAGAAAACTAGGTCGATTGGAAGCGCTGGCTACAGAAGCTAATAAAACACGGGAACGTTTCTTCCCTATAGAACTCGACATAAATTTAAAAAATGGAGAGCCAGGATGTATAGAAGAAGTTTTACCAACTTTGATAGATCAGCATAATTCAATTGATGTTTTAGTTAACAATGCAGGTTATGGTTTATGGGGCCCTCTAGAAAGCATTTCAGTTTCTGAAATGGAAGATCAGTTCAAAACTAACGTGTTTGCTCCATTTAGATTGTCTAAACTTTTAATTTCTAATATGCGCGAAAGAGGTTATGGGAGAATAATTAATATCAGCTCAGTAGCCGGTTGGGTAGCGACACCATTCAATGGGGCGTATGCGTCCTCTAAGTTTGCTTTAGAGGCACAAACAGAAGCTCTTAGAATGGAATTATGGCCATTTGGAGTGACTGTTTCTTCAATTCAGCCGGGCCTTTTTGATACTGATTTCCAAAGTAACATGGTTCAAGGAATGGATGCTGAATCAGAAGAATTGCCTTATAAAAATTTAATAAATCGTTATCGTCGTAAGCACAAAAAATGGCGAAAAGTAATACATGACCCTATCAGAATTGCCAAGCTGATTGAACGGATTATTGAGTCTGACAGGCCGCGCTTGAGATACCCAATTGGTTTTGAGGCTAGGGCAGGCATATTAGGATCGAAAATCTTTCCAGAACGGATTTATCAGTGGATGATAAGTCGTACTTCAATGTAGAAGTCTCATAATTAATCAATTCCTTTAAAAAATGAGCTCGATCTAAGTTTTCGGTCTATATGATGATTGATATGCAAGTTAAGAATTTCATTCACCTCTGATATCACCGATTCAGGTATCGTGAATTGCTCTAAACTTTTTATGTCAGCGTTTTCTATATATCTGAGAACTTTTATTGAATTAACGGATAAATTTATAAAAGAACCAATTTGTTTATTTGTACAATTTGGGCAAATAGTCCCCCCAGATGTTGCACTATATAGGTGGTCTTGTTGTGTGAGTTCATCTCTACATTCGACACATGCTTTATACTCAGGAGCTAGACCAGAAATGAAAAGTAAGTTTAGTTGGTAATACGCCAATAGTTTTTCAGCATTATCTTCCTCGGTTACATTCAGTCTGCTGATTGTCTGGTCAAGCAGGTCATAAATCATTTCATTGCCTGGTCCTTCTGTTGAAAGGTTTAGGGCTAGTTCAGTAATATTTAGCGCACAGGACAAAATATTTAGGCTATTATTTATTTTAATCGGGGTTTTTAGTATCTCAACTTCGGTTATTACATCCGTATTTTTCCCTATAGCAAGAGAAACTCGAACATTATAAAAAAGCTCTAAGTGCCCAGTAAGTTTACTGGTGGAACGACGCACACCTCTTGCGAAACCTTGGACTTGACCGAGATCTCTAGACAAAAAAGTTATAAACCGGTCTGATTCACCATAGTTGCGGTATTTAAGTACGATAGCTGTAGTTGTGTAAATGCGTGGTTTGGCCATTTAGCCGCCTTAAAATCAACTTACTAAAACGGTTGTCTGCCTTCCATTGCTCTTGATAAAGTAATCTCATCCGCATACTCTAAATCTCCACCGACTGGTAAGCCTCTAGCAGGCCTAGTAATCTTCACCGAAAAAGGTTCAAGTAGTCTTTGGATGTACAGAGCAGTCGCTTCTCCTTCAACGTTAGGGTTAGTTGCTATGATTATCTCTTCTACTTCAAGCAATTTCATTCTTTTGAGCAAATCATCAATGCGCAAATCATCTGGTCCAATATCATTCATTGGCGATATGGCTCCATGCAACACATGATACGTCCCTGTATAAGATCTGGTTTTTTCCAGTGCCCGAACATCTAGTGGTTCTTCAACTACACATATCCTAGTCTTATCTCTGGTGGTGTCGGCACATATTTGGCATGGATTATTCTCGGTGATATCGAAACATTCAGAGCAAAAGTCTATTTTTTCCTTAACTGCATTGATTGATTCAGCAAGTTTTATAGCATCGTCTTTTGGCACTCTCACTAGATAATAAGCCAGTCGTTGAGCCGTTTTAGGCCCTATCCCTGGTAGCTTGTGTAATTCTGTAACTAGCCTTTCAATAGGACCGTTATTTATATGGTTTGAATTCAAAGTTATTAAGTAATACCTGGAATGTTTAGGCCGCCAGTGACCGCACCCATTCTTGTAGAAGCCATTTCTTGTGCTTTATCCAAGGCTTCGTTTATAGCCGCTGTTACTAGGTCTTGTAACAATTCAACATCTTCGGAAATGACCTCTGGGTCTATCATTATAGAGTCCAGGCGCATTTTACCCGTGACCGTAGCTTTAACTGCTCCGCCTCCAGAAGATCCCTCAACCTTTGCCGACTCAAGCTCAGCTTGTATGGTCATCATTTGTTTTTGTAGTTGTTGTGCTTGTTGTAAAAACTTTTTGTTCAATTATCTAATTCCCTTTTGGTGCTTTGTTCAATAATCTGAGCCCCCATCGACTGAGCTGCTCGGATTAGTGGGCTGCTTAAATCATTATTTATTTTATCTTTTCCGGCATTAACATTATCGTTTTCCAGAATCAATTCATACCGCTTGCCCATGATTTTCTCAAATGAATCACTCAATACCTTACGGCTTTCAGGGATTGTCAATTCATGTTCCATTCTCTCTCGATGTGAAGGGTGAGAAAATCCTAGAATAATAGAATTATCTTTGAGTTTTTGACTAGTGCAGGTGACCAGTAGTGCCTTCAGGTTGAATTTTTGCCCTTTGGTATATCTTAGTGATTCCAAAATAGCCTGCCACCCATTTTCAAGCTTTTCATTAGTTTGATTCTTGTTCGGTGAAGCAGAGTTTGTGGTTTCTGGTGTTTTTATTTGATCAGTGTTTACGGGGCTTGACTCACTAACAGTTTTAGGTGGGATTGGTTTTGTTAAATTCTCTTTATCTTTTTTCTCTTCAATTTTTTGTTCCTGTCTTTTTCGTTGTACAGGCCCATCATCAGTATTTTGTGACGTATTAGGCTCATCTAGAGTACTTATATTTTGAATTAATTCCGTTCCAGTTTCCACAATGGCTAACTCAAGGCTAAGAGGGTTGGATGAATCTGGCTTTAGATCAGGATTAGTTAATATTTTCAGACAATTTAAGATGGAATCAAGTTCGAAGTTTTGTGATATAGATTCAATTTTCTGATACACGTCCTCACTAAAACTTGAATCCAATTTTATATTTGATTTAATCAAAAGGATTGCTCGAAGGTATTTAATTAAGCCCATATGAACATATCGTAAATCAGTCCCAGAATTAGCTGCAGCGTTGACAGTTTCTAATGCTTTAGTAATGTTTTTCTCTAGAAGGAATTTGGTTAAGTCTATGTTGATTGTTTCATCGCCAATATCCATCAGATTTCTAACCTTCGCTTGAGATATTGGGGGATCATCTGAAACAACTGATTGTTCTAATATGTTTATAGCATCTCGCAAAGCCCCACTGGAGAGGTTGGATATTAAGGTTATAGCGTCAGCTTCAACATCGAATTCCTCAACTTTGCATATTTCCGTCAACCTATCAAAAATTACCTCAGTAGTAATTCTTGCGAAATCATAGCGTTGGCATCTTGAAAGAATAGTAGGAGGAATCTTGTGAGATTCTGTGGTTGCAAGTATGAATATCACTTTGTCTGGTGGCTCCTCTAGCGTTTTAAGGAGTGCATTAAATGCTTGATCAGTTAACATGTGGGCTTCATCTATGATATAAACCTTATGGCTCGCTTCGTTAGGTGCATAACGAGCCTTTTCTCTAAGATCTCGTATGTCATCTATACCTCTGTTGCTTGCTGCATCTATTTCGATTAAATCTAATGCAAAACCTTCATCAATTGAACTGCAAATTCTGCATGAATTATTCGTGTTACAAGAATCCTTAGTTTCGCAATTAATAGATTTTGCTAGTATTCGAGCGGTACTCGTTTTACCTGTTCCTCTCGGCCCACAAAATAAATATGCATGAGCTAATCTGTCGCTTTGTACCGCCCGACTCAAAGTTTGAACGACATGAGGTTGACCGACAATATCGGCAAATTGTTTTGGTCGCCATTTTCGGTATAGAACTTCAGTCATGCTAAATAATCAACTTCTATATGAAGGCTTGATTCACCTAACATGGCATATAGAGTTTTCCTATGCAAGTTTTCCATTTCAATTCTTTCATTTTCAGTTTCATGATCGTAACCTAAAAGATGTAAAATCCCGTGAGCTAGTAGAAACGCAACTTCGTCAAGAAAGGATATGTTTTTTGTATCGGATTGTCGCTTCGCTTGATGGCTACTAATTACTACTTCTCCAATAACCCCAGGTGCGGCATCATTTTCCTCGCCTGAATATAAACTTATATCGACTGGACTTATATTCGAAAAGGATAACACGTCTGTCGTTCTATCTATACCCAAATGTCTGAGATTTAGTTCTCTCATCTTTTGATCATTTGTTATAGCAATTTCTATAGATTTGCTTCTAGTTATTTTCAGATGATTTAGCGCAGAATCTGTGATCTCACTTAGCCAATTTTCCGTCATGCGATCGTCAACAATAACTATGTCTGGGTCTATAAAAACTGCAGTAATTCGTTTTTGCAATGGGAACCTTTACCATAATAACTGATGTTAATTGGAAGGTTATCATTTTATTGCAAAACTAGATAAAAATTGTTGCAAGTAAAAACGAATTAAAAACAGAGATGCAGGTTTAATGGAGAGATTTACGTCTGAAAAAATTAGCGGGTAAAAGCCTATTCACCCGAATTAACTTTTGGTGATTCTAGAAACGCGAATAATTCAGAGTCGGATGGCAAAATAACAGTTGTGTTTTCGTTAAACACTTGTTGATAAGTTTCTAGGCTTCTTTGGAACCTATAAAATTCAGGGTCCTGCTCTAAAGCTTCAGCGAAAATTCTTATGGCCTCAGCCTCACCTTCACCTCTTAGAACATTAGCATCTCTTTCAGCTTCTGCAGTTATTATTTGTGCTTGCTTATCAACATTGGATCGTATTTCAAGATCAGCTTTTGCTCCAGCAGCCCTTTCTGCGTCAGCTATACGTTTACGTTCAGCCTGCATTCTTGCATATACTGCCGTCGCTATTTCATTTGGAAAGTCCGCTCTTTTGATACGTATATCAACAGTTTTCATGCCAAATTCATTCAACTTAGGCAAGACATCATATTTAACTTCCGCCATTATTCCTTCTCGTTTATCACGAATAATGTCAACTTGATCGTCATCAGCGATTTTTTTACGTAATTCAGAAGCTACAAGGTCATTTACTCTTGTCAGAGACCTCTGTGAATTTTGAAGTGTTTCCCTAAAAAGCAAAGGGTTCGAAATCTTTGCTATAGCGTATGCGTCAATGACGAGACGCTTTTTGTCAGCTGTTAACAGGGCATCTGGATTAGCATCGAAAAGCACATTACGCTTTTCAAAATATGTAACTGAGTCAACAAATGGAGTTTTTGATCTTATTCCAGGGCTAACAATTGTTTGTTTGACGCTTCCAAATCTGGTGACAATTGCTAGTTGTGTTTCATCGACGACGAAGAAACTTTGCGGACCTAGGATACCTACTAAGATAACCAATATTACAAATATAATTGCTGATCTATTAATACTCATAACTATTCCGTCAATTGCTCCAGAGAATCGAGTGTTGTATTGTCGCCATTATTCGTTAATGGTAGGAATTGTAGTAAGTTTCCTCCTACTTCTCCATCAATGATGTACTTTGTAACACCTGGCAAAATAGCCTCCATTGTTTCAAGATACAATCTCTGCCTGGTTACTTCCTTTGCTTTATTGTATTCAGCTAAAACTGATAGAAACCTGTCGGATTGACCCGTTGCTCCAGCAATCTTTTCCTGTTTGTAAGCCTCAGCAAGCTGGAGAACACGTTGTGCCTCTCCTAGTGCTCTAGGAATAATGTCAGCCTCATAAGCTTGTGCTAAGTTAATAGTTCTTTCTTTATCTTCTCTCGCTCTAACCACGTCATCAAACGCATCTTGAACTTGAGATGGAGGCCGCACATTTTGGAGTTTCACTTCAGTAACGTTTATACCTGTATCGTATAGATCAAGCAAATCCTGAAGAAGTAATTTTGTTTCTGCCTGCACTGATTCTTTTTCAGTTGTAAGCACATCATCTATGTTACGCTGTCCGACAACTTGTCTAACTGCTGTTTCAACAGCTCCTTTTAGGATTATAGTGTCAGGATTTACAGATTTGAACAGAAATGCTTCTACATCTTTAATGTTGTACTGGATCAACAGTTGAACATCCACGATATTTGTGTCACCGCTTATCATTAAAGATTCAACTGGAATGGGAGTCTCTCCTCTAAAACCAAGTTCTAACCTTCTGATCTCATCTACAGCGACTACATTTAAAGTGCCAATTGGAGCAGGGTAGTACCAATGAAGTCCCGGATCCACGCCACCAACAAATCCGCCAGTATCAGTAGCAGTTCTATATTCACCAAAGGTTCGAATAGCTGCTTGCTCTCCTGGCTGGACTGTATAGAATCCAGTTCCTAGCCAAATTAAAGCAGATATAGCGAAAATTACAAAAATTATAATTCCAGGCAGACTATTTTTTGAAGGACCACCAGAACTACCAAAAATAGACCGCAATCTATTTGCGATATCGTCTAAGTTAATTTCTGGTTCGCGTTGGTTATTAGGGTTCATTTAGTGAAAAAACCGGCTTTGAATATGCCCTTTAATAAAATTTATTTAATAAACTAATACTAGTATATTTACTCACAAATAAATGGTACCACAGTTGAATTAGTATGTGTTCTTTTTGGTGACGCGTCTTGTGCTTTAATATTCAGAAGCGAGTCCTCGAATTCATGATAGCTATCGATTTTAGAGATGTTTGTTACGAATTCACTTAGACCGTTGAAGTAACTGCGATATTCTTCCACCTGAGGCCCTATTATACTGATCGACCCTGGTCTATCAGCATAAGTTCCATAAAAAGCAAAGTATGCTTGATTCAACTTACGTATGGGATATCCGTTTGAGTTAAATACTAATCTTTGGTTTTCCATGTAGCTCTCAGCTTCATCTATTTTGCCTTCCATAAGCAATTCCTCCACGGTTGTTCGAGTATCCCTCATTTCATTAGAGAAATTAAATTGGCTGTGGGTTTTTAGTTTAGGTTGGTTTATAAATTTGCATAAATCTGTTTGTTTACCACTATCAGCCAAAAGCATATTAAACGCGGTTATACCTATCTCCTTTCCTACTATATTTGCTACAGTCTCATTTAAGATCTGCATTTCGGCACTATTAAACATATTGAATCCTAAAGGCCTAAAAAATAGAAATGTATGTAGCCATTCGTGAGCTGCCGTCTGTAGGCTCCATAGTAGGTCATTAGATTTTGTAACGATAACTGGATAAGTCGCGATACCGCCTACAGGAATCACCAGAGATGACAAATTTTCTTGCTTCATGAGTTTATTCTCAATAT
The DNA here is from genome assembly GCA_022447925.1 of SAR202 cluster bacterium. GTDB lineage: Bacteria > Chloroflexota > Dehalococcoidia > Lucifugimonadales > UBA2962 > UBA2962. The sequence continues at coordinate 22,002 of JAKUTS010000003.1, forward strand.
CAATAACTTGCTGCAACGATATGTTGGAGGTTAACAAGGCTTCATCACCTCTCATAATTTTGTCTCTGGGTGAGGTAATTAAAATATACGGCGCTGACTCGAGAGAAATTGATACAGGAGGGAAAATTATTCGATTTAAATATGTTATACCTTCGAGCTTAATGGCATCACTGATCAAGCTTTCAAAACTGGCTTCGATATCTGGACGAGATAATTGATCCAAGTCATTTTTGCTAGTATCTAAGTATGAATATATGTTTTCTAGGCGATTAGATTTTGATTCGTGATCATTTTTAATTAACGATTTAATTTTGTAAGACCACTTGTTTGGTAATCTGTGTACCTCCCAGTCTAATATACTGAAAAGGTGATGCCTGCCGATTTCTTCAGGGATATTAAGCCTATTGACATCCGTAACTAGCAAGGTTCCAGACAAAATAGCTGTAATTAAAATCAACTTTAATAATTTAGTGGAAAGTCGCATTAGTACTAAACCTATATCCTCATACTGTGTCTTCAGCTTACACTTCCCTATTATGCTTGCAAGTCACTGAGAAAGTTCAAAAAGCTAATGATTACAAAACAGGTGAAAGATTATACTTGTTTTGTTAACAGTTTAAGTTATGGAAGCGTGTAAGTTAGCTTGTTGTTTTAACTTTGTCGATACAAAGAAAGAAACCTGGATTCATAATGTTTAAAAAGACCCCATCTATCTAACTCGGATTTTAAATTATCTCTGTCTTCCATTGATGATGCTTCATTGAATAGTTTTTCAATTCTTTCTATAGCCACTTTCGGAGCCCCTCCAAAACTTGTTTGTGGTTTCAATAATCCTCTCGCAGAAAACTCTTGAAAATTAGTTGTAGCAGAATTTGAGGTAAACTCATATATGAATTTTAGTAAAGCTACGTCCCACCATTCATCTACCCCTACCATAACCACTGATAAATCCTGATCCTTTTTATCTAGATCATTAGCTATGTTGTGAGCTATTTCAGATGGCTCTCCTTTTACTATCTCAAAATTTTCAGGTTCATTTTTATACTTGTATAAAATACCTGGATGTTGAGGTCCTAAATTCAAAGAAATTTGTTTGAGATATTCATAAGCTTCAGGCCTGAAACCTTCTAAATTTAAAGCGTATGTAGGAGTTATAATAGTTGGTTTTTCAGCCAATACTCGACCTTTTCTAACAACGCCTTCTTGACCACCCTGATCTATTTCTCTATAAATAGGTTCTGTGACTACATAGTAAGCGATGTTGGTTATACCAAATGTGGCTAAATTCTGTTTCGGATAACGCACAATCCAAGTTTGTTCAATGGCGCGTATCCAATCTTGTAGGTCTTCCATATATAAAATTATATATCTAACTTTGGTTACTTAGTCCAGTATTACATGAATAGGAGAAGGCAAAGATGCATGTCACAGTTGTTAAATTGACGTTAATGTTAGATGACATTCATAGTCTAAAAGCCAAAAGAAATACAATTAGACCTATAATTGAAAAAGTTAAGTCCAGGCATAACGTATCTATTTCAGAAATCAGCCTACAAGATGATTTCAAAGTTTCTATATTAGGCTTAAGTTACGTATCTAATAGTTACGCAAACAACCTGAAAATTATTAATAAAGTATTGGATTTTATTAATTCTCTTTCTGATGGGTTTGCAATAATAGACACCGAAATTGAAACTATAACTGGCTTCTAGTTAATTTGAATATTAAACACTTAAATGATAGAAATTTAAGCTTTCATAAGTCGGGGTGTGGCGCAGCTTGGTAGCGCACCTGCATGGGGTGCAGGGGGTCGCCGGTTCAAGTCCGGCCACCCCGACCACGAAATATTCATAAGCCCTAATGCTTCGTTTGGAAATAAGACGTAGATTAAATTTTCAATACCTATAATCCAAAATCTATTCTTACAATGGGTTTGTATCATTAAGTAAGTGTGCTTACTAATCGCTCGGCAACCATTGCTACCGGTATATTCGTATTGCCTCTTGGAACATCAGGCATTATAGATGCATCAATCACATATAGATTATCCACTCCGTGAACTTTACCCATGTTGTCTACTACTGCATTTGAATCGGATTCAGGTCCCATCTTGCATGTACCTACAGGATGATAATAGTGCAATGCTAATTTACGTATATCGTCGATTGAGACTATGCTGCTTGTTTCGATTAGTTCTTTACCTATTAATTCGGAAATATCCTTTTGATGTGATATTTCTCTGCTAAGTTCTAACCCTTCCATTAAAATTCCAATATCTTTATCTTCGGAGTCGTTTAAATATCCTTGATCGATTATTGGCCGTTCAATTGGATTAGCACTGTTAAGAGCTAAATGGCCGCGTGATATAGGCGCCATATTAGCTGCATAAATTGCACAATCCCATTTGCCATTACTGTTCTCAGTAATCCCAGTGACTGGGTATACGTGTAAATCAAAGCCCTCTTTGCAATTCTTGCTTTGGGCTTTAGCTATAGTCTGCTCGCTATAAACGACATTTCCATTTTGTCTAAACTCTCTCATCAAATTTGATAATAGATCAGTTCCCTGAAATTTTATATTTATAGACGGGTGATCATGTAGGTTTTCGCCTACGCCATTCAGGTTGATTTGGGGTTTAATTCCTAAGTGAGACAAATTCGATGAGCAGCCAATTCCAGAGCGCATGAGAATACATGGAGACTCATAAGCACCCCCAGAAACAATTATTCGTTCAGCAGTAATATTAATACGCTTTTTATTAATAATTGCGTCTACTGAGCATGCTTTATTTCCACGTAAATTTATTTTATCGACTAATGCATCTCCAACAATTGATAAATAACCATTTTCTCTTACTGGATCCAGGTAACCGAATGCTGCGTTAAACCTTTGCCCATTCAAATTATTGACTGGAGATATATCCACTCCATTATCTTCGTACAAGTCATTTAAATTATTGGTGCGGGGTATGCCGGTTTTTTCTATTGCGGTTACACACGCGCTGTGAAAAGGTGTAACTTCCGACTTTTTGAAATCTCTAACACCTAGGGTTTTATTTGCTTTATTAAAATATGGTAGTACTTCCTTAGCTGACCAACCTTGATTTCCATAAGATTCCCAGGTGTCATAATCAACATAACTTCCCCATATGGCAATACAGCCATTATGTGAAGAACATCCTCCGATCACTTTAGCTCGTTCAAGGTTATGATTAGGTTCACCATTCTTGCTTGAACTTTTGTATCCCCAGTCATGTGTTTCTCCAATGACTGTTCCATTAAGTAGATCAACGGGCCACTTTTTATTATCGAGTGACCCGAAATCTGGTCCTGCTTCTAATAGAACAACATGTTGGTTTTCTTTACTAGCAAGACGACCGGCAATTATTGAACCAGCAGTTCCAGCACCAATTACTAATGTATCCGCATGTTTTGGAATGTTTGACAATTCCATAATTTGCCCTTTTTGTTTTACTAACTAAGAATTGATTCTAAAGCTATGATTTAGCAGGTTATGTTAAATTTAGCATATTGATAGTGAGTCGGAAAATATTCTATGTTAAATATGTGGATCATTTCTGATTAGGAGAAAAAATAGTTGAAGTCGTCTGTTAATGTAGCAGTAATTGGTGGAGGCATAATTGGAGCTTCCACAGCATTTTATCTTTCTCAGTTGGGTTCGAAAGTGACGGTTTTTGAGAAAGACGAGCCTGCATCTGGAGCAAGTGGACATTCATTTGCATGGATTAATGCCTTCAATAAATTTCCTCGATCGTACCATGACCTTAATCATGATTCCATGGAGCGGTGGGGTCGTTTTGAAAGGACTTTAAATCAAGATATTGGGTTGAAATGGGGAGGTAATGTTACTTTTGCTATAGACTCAAAAAGCGGAGATAAGCTTTACCAAGATGTTAATCGATTACAAAAATGGGGATACCCCTCTAGGCTCATAACGCAAAAAGAATTGCTTGAGCTTGAGCCATCACTGGAAATACCCGAATTTCACTCTGCTGCATACACTTGGTCAGAGGGGCATGTAATGCCTGGCAAAGTTATTCAAGCTTGCTTAAACAGAATTGTCGAAAATGGTGGAAATGTAATGTTGCATAGTCCAGTAGATGCAATTAGCGAAGATGGCTCAGGGGTTTCAGTTCTAAGTGAGGGACAGGTGCACAAATTTGATGTAGCTGTAGTTGCAGCAGGTATAAATTCAAGTAAATTGTGTGAATCCTACGGTGTAAAATTGCCTCAACGTGTTAGCCCAGGAGTAGTTGTTAAGACCAATTCAATCCCTCAAATATTACGATCATTATCGGTACTGCAGATTCTCAATGGAGCAGGTCGAATAGAACAAATACATGTCAGGCAGGATGCAGACGGCGTAGTCATGATTGGCACAGGCAGCCAAGAACATGAAACGACAGATGACTCTCCGGAACATGCGAACAGTTTAATTGAAGAAGCCGCTAGATATATAACAAGATTAAAAAATGTATCCCCCGTTATAGTACCGGTAGGCTTTCGTCCAATGCCAATCGATGAACTTCCTGTTATAGGATGCACACCTAAAGCACCTAATATCTATGTTTTATTGATGCATAGCGGAGTGACGCTAGCCCCACTAGTAGCTGAGTTAGCTGCAATGGAGATTGTAGAAAATACTGAAGTAGAAATCTTGTCGAATTATAGACCTACCAGATTCTGAACAGCAAAACGTTTATCCAGCTGAATTAAAGTCACAAAAATCATTTTAAATTGTACAAAAAGAAGGATTATAAATTAGCGAATAGTTGGATAATTCGGTCAGATATATATAGGTATGTATGCCAAGGAGGTAATTTAATGCGGCGCGCAATATTAGTTTGGTGTTCGGTTGTTGTAGCTGGTTTCGTAGGACTCTCCTTATTTTTAATAGTGTCTGCAGTTACCGATTCAGCCGATTCTGCTGATCAGCAAATAGCACGTGCTCGGCAGATTGATGGAGATGGGATACAAGTTCATGGTAATTGGGACTTAGAAATATATGACTCGAGTGGCATGTTGTTGGAAACTCATGTTTTTCAGAATGAATTAACCACAGAGGCAAAGCCAATATTAATAGATTTCCTTCGTGCATCATGGCCGGAAACTCATGGAGTCACAAAATGGGATTTATTGGGTTATGGATTTAAAAGATATGGGGTTCCATACCAACCGTGGAGTTCTGGGAATCTAGATGAGTTACTTAGTTATTCTGTAAACGACCTTGCAGGATCTGATATCGAAACTGTTTTCATGTCCGGAGATGATACTGGTGCTGAGTGTGATGATACACTTTCCACTGCCCCTGCTGGAACAACAGTACTTATGCTGTCAATGTCATGCACTTTTAACCAGGATGCAAATATAGGGTATTTTTCAACATATTTCGAATATTATGTTTCAAGTCCAATTGAGGATTTTAAATATAAAAAGTATCTTACATATAAGAGATTAGACCCCATAATTGTTCTGGCTGGCCAAAAAGTGTCGGTCAACATGAACATTTCTTTCGAGTAAAGTCATGATTAGATTTGTGGCTTCATTGATCGTGTTTGGCATGCCATTGCTTTTTTTGAACGGTGTTGTTTTTGCAGAGGAACCAGATATAGAAATTAATATCAATGAAACAATCTCTGTAGGCGATAATAGAAATGCTGAGCAGGATTCCTTTAAAGAGGAAATTCGCGTTAAGGAAACTTTTACCTCGGATACTGATATAGAAACAGAGTCGATTAACTTGGTTGATGAAATGGATGTTGAAGTTTTTGGTCAGCCAATTAAAGTGAAGACTCCTGTTGTATTGGAAGATAAATCTGTGGAAAAGAACGATCTCGAGTCAACAGATTTAAATGGATCAGAGGAGATTGGAAAAACTAAGGATGAATCTTCCACAGGCCAAAAAGAACTTAGTGAAGAAACAATAAAGGATTCGGGTCGTAAAATAAAAGTTTCGTCTGGGTCCAGCAAAGATTCTAGCGAAGACTTCAGTTCTATTGATACAGATACTGATGATGAACAAAAGATTTCTGAATATCTCGAACCTGATGAGCTATCCGATCTGAATACAGCTGAAATAGGGCAGGAGTATAGTATTGATTCTAATACAAACACCGAGAGTAAAGGTGAGGAAACGAGCACACCACTAGTATCGGAGTCTGAAGTTAATGAAGGTGCTAACGGCTCCTGTTCTTCAACCCACAATCAAGGATTTGATGCTTCAATAATTGTAATGAGCATGTTGTTTGTACCTATTGTCTTTAGGCGATTGCGACGTTAGAAAAAACTAAAATCAAATCTGTTGATTGTGATTTAATGGATCGAGAATTACAACTGGGATAGTTCGTCCCGAAAGTTCTTCATACTTACCAAAGCTGGGATAGAATTCTAAAAGTTTTGGCCAAACCACCACCCGTGTTTTAGCATCGGCAACTGTAGCCGTTGCAGCTAATTTTTTGCGAGGTATATGTACTGTTACTTTTCCATCTTCTTTTATGTTTAGTAGCCAAGCAGGCGGTTTGGGATTGCCTCCAAATGATGCAACTATTAAATACTTATTTTCCCATTCAAGATATATCAAGGCAGAAGTTCTGAGTTTTCCGGTACGCCTTCCTTTTGTGGTTAGAAGTAAACTTGGTAGTCCAGCAAGCGAGCCGAGTAGCATGCCATTTGTTATGCGAAATAATATTATGTGGATCGAATTAAAGAGTCTTATTAGAACATAATTTTGTGAAAATAAATCTTGAATTTGTTTTAGGAATAACATGTTTATACTGGATTATGAGTGTTGCAATTGAGTAATCAGGTGCTTACTAATCATACTATGCATTATAAAAATATAGTTATCTATTGTTAAATGCTTGAGACTACAGGATTCTATTTGACAAAAACGTTTTTGAATCAGAGTTATAATTGCTTCAGCTGATATTTTATATATGAGTAATTTTATTGTTCTTAAAAGTGGAATTAGTGAAACGTGATCAATTATTTAATGGTGTTTTAATTGCCTTATTGATATTTGTTGGTTTTATATACACCAATTGGATGGATAAGCTTATTTTCGGAATCTTTTGGGTCGTTCTGTCTGGGGTTTTCATAGTTCGAGCAATAGAATTGATGGAGCGCCCACATTTTAGTAAGACTGTACTTAAAAGATCTCAGTATTTGATAACTGCCGTAGCTCTTATATTTATGATTGTCGGATTGCTTCGATATTCTTAGTTATAAGTTCGTGAATCATAATTGAGTACTGTATACGGTTAAATTAGTCCTGATACACTTCCACCGATGCTAGCATCCCATCTTTACCTACTCCAGCCATAATTAGTACCCTTCCGTCAGACAGTCGTGTGACAGCTGGTCGAATTCGACCAGTATTTAAAGTTCCAGCAATACTCCAAGCTAACGTATTAGGATCAAAAATCTCGGTATCTGTAAGATAGCCAATTCCGCCAGTAACTAATACCGTTCCATCTCTTAAAAGTAAAGCGGCATGGTCACCTCTGGACGTGTTAGTTTCGCCTGCAAGTGTCCATGTATCTGTCTCTGGATCGTATATCTCAGCCAATGTTAATTTGCCTTTACCTCCAACCACTAATACCTTTCCATCCGATAAAACAGTTGCCGTATGGGCGACTCTACCCTTTGTCATGTCCGCACCAAATTTCCAAGTGTTTGTATTTGGATCGTAGATCTCTATGGACTTCAAGTACGGTCCATCTGTTTTTCCTCCACCTATAACTAAAACTTTTCCATCGTTGAGAACCAATGCTGAGTGGTTAGCTCTCTTTTCCGACATTGGAGCAGCTTCTGTCCATGTTTCCAGCTCAGGATCAAATATCTCTGTTTCTTTACTTAATGCAACTTGAAATCCGACGTCCTCATCATAAGACGAGCCACCTATAACCATGAATCTACCGTCATTTAAAGTCACCGCACCCATTTCATTATGAGATCTGATCATGTCTGGGCCCATGCTAAAAGTTCCAGTATCTGAATCCAATATCTCAGTTGAGATTAAAGGATCTCTGGCACCACTTAATCCACCTATAACCATAACGTTGCCGTTTGGCAGCTCGAAGAGAACAGGAGACATACGCTCTTCCTTCATTTCACCAGTGAATGTCCACTGATTTTTAACGGGATCAAATATCTCAACAGTACGATTGAAATTCCCGCTTTGTGCTTGCATGCCTACTTCTTTTCCTCCTGCAGCAATTAAGTTTCCATTACTTAAAACTAATAATGCAAAACGATCACGCTTAGACTCCATAGCTTGCCCTAGTTCAAATGACAGAGACTTTTTGCCGACGTCTCCTTGTGCCACAGCATCCGATTCGTTTGAAATTGTCCGTGATTCTGACGTTTCTTCAGCCCCGCAGGATATTACTATTAAAGTCAGAATAACTGATATAGCCAAATATAATAATTTGTTATTAATCGGTATGTGGTTAGAGGTAGTCATATTTTTGAACCTTAATTCGATTTATTTTTAATCGTCAGACCCATCAATTGCCTGCGTGTTGGAGCTTCGTTTAATAACCATTTTACTTATGTATGAGAGCTTAAACATAATTAATGATATCGATAACCAAAAAGTAACTAGCCCGCCATAAAGTCCAACCAGAATAACCCATTTAAAAACAAGCCAATCAGTGCCTGTTTTTTGATCTCTAAATTCTGGTACTAGTCCTGATATGACAAGAAATCCTGCTGTGGCAATTAGCGCGAGAATCGCAGCAATATCATATGTATGCTCATTTGAATTATTTCTACTCGAGAGTTTTATTGCAAGGCCAGAGACCAAGATAGTAATAATTGGTAAAACATAAGGAAATGCCGACCCTGTTGCAGAATCCTGATTGTTAGCAAATGATGAGAACCAAAAGAATATGGATACTGCAGCAAATCCAGTTGCAACCAATCCGAAAATCAATATTAAAGAATCAAAAAGCTTCATTGAGTTCTTAGTTAGTGTAAGTAAGTTAATATTCATAATAATCCTTACTTATTTTTCCATAATACTGCGTTTTAACCAAGCATTAGTTAAAAGACCTGATTTAACTTTAAGTTGATTGACGCTTTTTATTAACCAAAATAAACTCATTATTTATTCTCATAAGAACTGAAATTATTAAATGAACACTAAAGAATTTAATGGACAGATTAATACTGTATTAGGTCCGATATCTCCAGAAGATTTAGGAGCGACCTTAACACATGAACACCTGTTAACTAGTCTGGATTGTTACTACCAAACTCCAGAGGAATCATCACAACGTCTGTTAGCTAGTGAAAAACTTTCGTTTAAAAATATTGGCAAAATGCCTGGTAAATGGCTTCATCATCCTGAATCTATGAACTTGTCAGATATATCAATTGCTATTGAAGAGGTTATGGACTGGAAACTAGAAGGCGGAGGTGCAGTTGTGGATGCAACATCGATTGGCATAGGAAGAGACCCAATGGGCTTGGCTAAAATTGCAAGAGCTACGGGACTCAACATAATCATGGGATGCGGTTACTATTTACCTTCGAGCTACGCTGTAAACATGGATTTTGTAACACAAAAAGATATTGAGATTGAGATTGTAAATGATTTGATAGCTGGAGTAGGCGGTACAGGGATAAAGAGTGGAATAATAGGAGAAATTGGGTGCGACTTTCCTTTAACCAAAAACATCAAAAAGGTTTTATGCGCTGCTGTTGAAGCGCAAAAAGTTACAGGAGCTCCTATTTTGATTCATCCAGGTCATAGCCCTCATGCACCAATTGAGATAGTTGAAATTTTACTTAAACATGGTGCAGCAAGGGACAATATAATCATTGGTCATCTAGATGCCAGGATTGTCGATTATTCAATTTTGCCAGAGTTAGGTAATACTGGCGTGTTTTTAGAATTAGATACCTTTGGCATTGAAGACACTGAGTTTGGTGGTAGTCATATGGCAAGCGATATTCCTAGTGATTTTCAACGCATTGAGATGGTTAAGTTTTTAATCGATAACGGTTATGAAGACCAAATTTTGATAGCACATGATGTCTGCGACCAGTGGAGATATAAACGTTTTGGTGGCAAAAACTATGGTCACATTTTAAATTCTATAGTTCCAAGGATGCTTGTTCATGGAATATCAAGAAAACAAGTAAAAAAAATAATATATGATAATCCAGCTCGTTCATTAACTTTTAAATAACGGATTTAAGATGAAATTTTCAGAAGACAGTTTGCAAATAGGATTACCTGATACAGATTCTAATTTCGATTTAACTGGTTTGACATCAACGGTTGAAATCAGACGAGATAAATATGGTATACCTCATGTAAGAGCTAATAATGTGAAAGATGTTTTTTTTGGCCAAGGATTTGTGACTGCCCAAGACCGTCTTTGGCATATGGATTATGATCGAATGCGCGCATATGGAAGGTGGGCAGAATATGCTGGTGAGCAAGGATTGGAGAATGATTTATTTACAAGGCCATTGCAGATATATTCATCTGTTATCCGTGATTACGCTGAACTAGATGAAAATACAATCGAGATGCTTGATGCATATGCGTCCGGCGTTAACGCATTTATTCATTCCGCTAAAGATTTGCCCGTGGAATATGAATTAATTAATTCGACGCCCGAACAGTGGTATCCGTGGGACTGTTTGGCTGTTTACAAAATAAGGCATGTAATGATGGGTGGATTTGAACCGAAGTTAACTAGGGCACGATTAGTTAACGAAATTGGCCCAGAAAAGACATCTGAATTGTATAAAGGTTATCAACCAAACCATTTGTTGGTTGTTCCGCCTGGGCAAATATATTCAGGCCCATATGCAAAAGGGGAAAGTATATTTAAAGAAATGAGTCAACACATCTTAGGTTTAACAGAACCGGATTCAGGCTCGAATAGTTGGGTTTTGGACGGCACTAGAACGAAAAGTGGATTACCTTTGATTGGTGGCGATCCTCATAGAGGTCTCGATGTGCCAAATGTGTATTATCAGAATCATCTTGCTTGCGATGAATTTGACGTTATAGGGATGTCTTTTCCAGGGTGTCCGGGATTTCCCCATTTTGGGCATAACAACAATGTGGCTTGGTGTGTAACTCATGCCATGTCAGACTATCAGGATCTTTATATTGAGAAATTTAACCCGAATGACGCGAGCCAATATGAATACGAAGGTAAATGGCTCAATGCTCAAATTATTCCTGATACGATAAAAGTTCGTGATTCTCATGATCGATCGATTGAACTAGTATCTACAATACATGGACCAATTATCTCAGGTAAACCCGCTGACGGAAAAGCAATAGCAATTAAATATACCGCCCTCGAACCTGACAATAAAAACGCAGATTCGATCAGGTCTATGCTTTCAGTAGAAAATGTAGATCATATGGACGCTTGTATGAAGGATTGGGTCGATCCTTGTAATAACTTTGTTTTTGCTGACGTCGAAGGATCAATTCGGTACTTAAATCGGGGTAAGATACCGATTCGGCCTGAGCAAAATGTTTGGTTACCTGTGCCTGGTTGGACCAGTGAGGGAGAGTGGGATGGTTATGTAAAACACGAAGATCTTCCTAGAATTGTTAATCCTGAGGTAGGCTTTATTGTCACAGCTAATCAAAAGATTGTAGACGATAACTACCCCTATCTACTCTCTTTAGACTATGCTCCGGGATATAGGGCTCAGGTAATTCATGATTTAGTTAAAGATCTGAAGAATGCTGAATTAAAGGACATGACTGAAATACATTCAGCATGTCGATCGATTCCTGCTGAAGTTTATTGCAGCTTACTTAAAAACGTAGACTCTCCAAGCAAAAGATTCGAAGAAGTTAAAAACTTGTTGATTGATTGGGATGGATCTATGAATAAGGAGTCCATTGAACCTACGATTTATTCAGCTATGAGAATCACATTAAACAAAAAGCTTGTAGAACATAATTTAGGTGATATCGCAGAGAGTGCTGCGAATGCTGCAGGCAGTGGCACGGGTATACCTGGCCTGATGAGACAATTAGAGGCTTTGTTTGTAGCTCATGCGAAAGACAACAATACCGAGCTATTACCTGATGGTTTAGAGTGGAGTTCATTAGTTAAAGACTCTCTTGTCGATGGGGTTCAATGGTTAACTGAGTGGATTGGAGAGGATATCCATTGTTGGAAATGGGGTAATGTTCACAAGACTGATCCTACTCACACACTATCAGATACTTTTCCTGATATATCTGATTCATTTAATCCACCCTCTATAGGTTTAAGTGGAGATGGCGACACACCGCACGCTGGATTTTTTGGACCAGCTAAACCATTTAATATAATGTCTACTTCAGTAGCACGATATGTGTTTGATTTGTCTAATTGGGAGCAGTGCCATTGGATCGTTCCATTCGGATCCTCTGGCCACCCAGGCAGCATACATTACTATGACCAGATGGAGATGTGGAGTCAGAGCAAGCTGATACCGATGTTTTACGATTGGCAGGTTATTAGAGACAATTCAATATCGTTTCAGGTTTTAAAGCCTTTAACTAAGGGAGATAAATGAGCAATAATCAATATCAGGGGTCAGTACAATCGTATGACTCCATCTGTGACCAAAATGTTACGGTTACTGCCCGTGATGGAATTAAGCTGGCTACAGACATATATTTTCCAGCTGCAAATGAAACTAAAGTAAACGGTAAGTTTCCGGTGATCTTGGAACGTACTCCCTATGATAAATCTTCTCCATCTAACGTATACAAAGCTAAATTTTTCGCCCGACGCGGTTATATATGTGCTATCCAGGACGTGAGAGGCAGGTTCCAATCTGGAGGCATATGGTATCCATTTGCTAAAGAAGCAAATGATGGATTCGATACAGTTGAGTGGTTAGGTACGCAGAGCTGGTCTGATGGCAAAGTCGGAACTATGGGTGATTCATATGCAGGTAGTGACCAGTCTGCTCTTGCAACCTTAAATCCCCCCCATCTGTCAACGATGATAGTAGCTGTAGGTGCTTCCAATTACTTTCATTCATCTATGAGGCAAAACGGGGCGCTTGAGCAACGTTTTCACATATACACTTTTCGGATGGCTGCAAATAGTAAAGAAGCTGAGGCTAATCCAGCTATAAAAAAACACCTTCAGAAAATTTGGCCTGATGGACTTAGGGAAATAATTAATACTTTTCCAGTGCGGAAAGGCTCAACGATTTTGAGAGAGTTGCCGAATTATGAACAGTGGGCAGTGGATATATTAACCAACGTAAAGTACGACGAGTATTGGAAACAACGAGGATATGCAATAAACGAATATATCGAAGAGCATGCGGACGTACCATCTTTATACTTGGGAGGCTGGTACGATACTTATCCAAGGAACACGATACAAAACTTCCTAGATTTCTCGGCTAATAAGGACTCTGATCAAAGACTTTTAATGGGCCCATGGACACATGGAGAATATGAGGTTACATATGCTGGAGATTCTGATTTCGGCATAGAATCACATATAAATTACAACGACTTAAAACTTAGCTGGTTTGATCATTATTTAAAAGGCATGGATACTGAGGTATCTTCATGGACTAACGTTAAATTTTTTACTATGGGTACTGGGGATGGAAATATTGATTACGAGGGTCGACTGAGAAGAGGAGGTTATTGGAGAACTTCCTCAGACTGGCCTCTAAAGTCTACAGAATACAAAGAGTTTTATTTAGATCGAAACGGCAGGCTCACTGCGGAAATACTTGATTTAGATAACGAGAGTTATAGCACGTTCACTTTCGATCCTAAGAATCCAGTTCCTACCATAGGAGGTTCATTATCAGCTGCGGCTCCATGGCTGTGTCCAGGCGCATTTGACCAAAGAGGCGACCCTGATCGTTTTATTGGTAGCAATAATAAATTACCGTTAAATTCCAGGGACGACATTTTGACTTTTCAGACAGAAGAATTAGATATAGATACGGAGGTAACTGGGCCTATTAAGGTTAAGTTATGGATTGCATCTTCAGCCAAAGATACTGATTTCACGGTAAAGCTGATAGATTTATTTCCTTCCACAGATGAATATGTTGAAGGTTTGGCGATCAATATTACTGATTCCATTATGAGGACGAGATTCAGAAATGGATGGGAAAAGGAAGAGTTAATGGAGCCAGGAACTCCTTACCTTATCGAATTTGATCTTTTTCCCACTTCGAATATATTTAAAGCCGGTCACAGGATACGGATTGATGTTTCTTCTAGTAATTGGCCTCGATTTGATGTTAATAACAATACAGGTGGCAAGATAGGTATAGATAAATCATATATCTCTGCAGAGCAGACTGTTTTTCATAATCAAATGATGCCTTCATGTGTGATTTTACCCTTACAGCCTTCTCGGCATTTAATTCTTCCAGATCCATCAATGGGCCATATTGGGTCGCCTACCGGAATATAATAGATTACAAAGATTAGTTCAGCGCTTCCGCTTTAAATACATAAGCGTCGCCAACTTTTTCTATAAGATTCCACGAATCTTTAATTTTTTGGATTGATGGGTGATTTTTATTAAAAACTAATTCGCGATCACAATTGTGGAACAGGCTGCCGTCTAGTATGGAATCCTCTGTTATTAGATTTTGCTTTACCATTAGGCTTAAAGCAGCAGCTCCCCATTTGTCTGGTTCTGCATCATAAATCTGTTCTCCGCTGCGTTTAAAAGAATGATAAGCGATATCTAGAATTTGACTAAGGTAATTTGTTTTGTCATGAATTTCAGCGACTAACCATGTGGCAAAGTAATGGGCTGCACCTTCCATAAGCCATCTGGTATTCGAGTTTCTCGGATCCCTCTCCCTCATGTCTTGACATTTCCCTTCCATTTCTAAGTCTTGCTGAAATGCATGATATAACTCGTGAATTAAAAAGTTTTGGAAATTCTCTAGTGGCTCGTAAGATCGCATATTTTCAGTTACGCCCATTGCAACAATCCGGGTTTCTTCACATACCCCATGCATTGTGGAGGCATCTGCTCCATTTTCAAGCCAACTTCTGTAATCACTAAGATTGCGTCTAATGTCTCTACTATCGAGGCAAGGATCACCGGCAAACCAATCCTCCACTTGGTCTAGAATAACCTCGATATCATTTTGAGTTAACAGTACTTCATGTTCCACGAATACTTGATCAGCATAATCCGATCTAACAGGTTTCTCTGGCCTTTTCATTTCTCCTACGGGATAGATAAAGAAAAGAATCCTTGCTCTCCTGTTTTTCATTTTCGATTCCGCTAGATTAATCCAGTTTTCTAGATCATTAATAGAGTAATCAGTATAGTTAATGATTTTGATTCCTGGAAAACTAGAATTTTGGCCCGCCTGCGCCTCAACGGTACTGTTTTCATCTTTATCGTAGCTTGAATCGATAAATTCCATTTCCACTGCCATTTTGCAAGCTTGTCTTAACTGATCATCTTCTAAGATTTCACAATTGATACTACCCATTGACTCCATCAAATCTATGATATCTTCGATGTCCATGCCCTTATCTGCAGCAATTCGACACATATCTCTTTGCTCCAAATCAACAATGTCATCACAAATATCTCTGGACCTGCTCAATGCCTTTAAAAGGATCTTGTCCATCTCATGCAGTTCTTGGTCAATATCCAAGTCTTCCGTGGCGACAATTTCTTCTTCTGGCTCAGTGATTATTTCTACTTCTAATGAGTTCGTTTCGGCTTCCTCGAAAACATCAGTGCTCGATTGTTCCGATAGTGTCTGTTTTTCGTCATTTTCTGGAGCGAAATTACTTTTCTCAAGCTCGATGTTTTCGTTTTCGGGTTTATTTGATGATTCGATAGTTAGTTCAGTATAAACCTCTTCTGTTGGACTGAGCTCGCTATCTATTTTGGTCCTATTATTTTCTGAGCACCCTAATAATATTAATGCCAAAATCAGTAATAGAGTAAAGCATGAATTTTTTATTACGTGAACGGATTGATTGCTCATATTGTTTTACTTTTGACCTTATTAAAAGTTGTTTCCAAATATTAACGACCCATCATGTGTGCGAAACAGTCATCAATCGATATTTCTTTACCTCTCATGTGTTGTTGTTCAAAGTGCTCGAACCAACCTAATTCTTGTATTCTTTTCTCAAAAATTTCTACTGTTTGTTTGTCTGGCATTTGCCATAAAGCGAGATATTCATAATCAAGTCGTTCAGCAGTCTCTGGGTCATTAATTGCCCAGCCGATAGCCTTGCAATCTGGCTCCAAAATATCCTTCACACCATCACTTATTTTTTGAAAGAACTCTGATCTTTCGGTTTCTGATAACGCTAACCAAGATTCTTTTGCGCTCCATAACTCGAGGAATAAATACATGATATTGTCTCTCCTAGTACTACTGTTTAAATGTCATGTAAAGAAGTTTAGCTATATGTTCTACGCACATCAACTATTGTGATATGGGATAAAAGATTACTCAAAATGTTTTTGTTATTGGTATAATTATTTTTGTATAGCAGCTTATATTAGCGCATCATTTTTGAAATGAGAGGCATATAAATATGCAAGATAAATATCAGGAAATTAAACTTATTCGCCAACGCGTATCTGATCTAATGGTGCGTCTTTGACGTTGAGTCAAAACAAACAGCGATAAATGAGCTAGAAAAAGAAGCATCCTCATCTGAATTTTGGACTGATTCAAAAGTTGCACAAAATAGTATGAGAAACTTGGCCCAATTAAAAAAACAGGTGAATGATTGGAACACTTTATTTTCTGAAGTGGACGATTTGGCTGAATTCACTAAACTCTGTATAAGTGAAGAGGATTCTTCAATGTTTGAATCCATTACAGATGACTTGCTTATGGTTAGGACCAAATCGGAACGCTTAGAGTTGGATTTATTCCTGTCAGGAGAATACGATAATCGAAATGCCATATTGACATTGCATGCAGGCGCAGGTGGAGTCGATTCACAAGATTGGGCGGAAATGCTTTTGCGAATGTATTCGCGATGGTCTAATTCTGCTGGAAATACAATAGAGATACTTGAATCATCTCCAGGTGATGAAGCTGGAATAAAAAGTGCTACATTGCAAATAAAAGGAGACAATGCCTACGGATATTTGAAAGCTGAAAAAGGAGTTCATCGTCTCGTTCGGCTTTCTCCATATGATTCCGATCATGCTAGACATACATCCTTTGCTTTAGTAGAGGTGGTGCCAGAGGTGGAAGAGGGGGTTGATATCGAAGTTGATACAGATGATTTACGGATTGACGTTTTCAAAGCTGGAGGGGCCGGCGGCCAGAGTGTCCAAAAGAATTCTACCGCTATTAGAATAACTCACATTCCTACGGGTATAAAAGTATCATGCCAAAACGAACGATCTCAACACCAAAACAAAGTAATTGCCATGCGTATATTGGTGTCACGTTTAGCAGATTTGCAGCGAATACAACGTGAAAAACATATTTCTGAAATCAAAGGGAAGCATGTCTCTGCGGAATGGGGAAATCAGATCAGGAGCTATGTATTACATCCATACAAACTAGTTAAAGACCATCGAACCGGAGAAGAAACTGCAGATGCTGACGGTGTATTGGACGGAGACATTGATCAGTTTATTAGGTCTTATCTCACGTCAACCGTTGGATAAATGATTTAATATGGGCAACTTTATTCACTGCTCAGTCGTTGTAATTAGTGAAGGAAAAATAAACATAAAACATTGGAGCTAACATGAAGAAGTTCGGTTTATTTATAGTATTTTTATCTATCGCATTAATTGTTGGTTGTGGAGACGGTTCTACTTCCGAAGAAATTCCAGCTGTAGCAGAGCAGGAAATAAGGCTGACGGATGCGATTCCGGAAAACCCTGTTAATCAACCAGTTGCGGAAGGTGTCTTTAGGCGGATATGGTCTGATCCACCGACACTTGATCCAGCACTAGTATCAGACACAACTTCTATGGGTATTGTTGCTGAAGTTTTTAGTGGTTTAGTGACATTAAACACTGATTTGAGGCTTGAGCCAGATTTGGCAGAAAGTTGGGAGATTAGCAGTGATGGAACTGTTTATACATTTAAAATTAGCGAGAATGCCAAATTTCATAATGGTAAGCAGGTAACTGCAACAGATTTTAAGTGGTCTTTAGAAAGAGCTGCTAATCCGCAAACAGTATCACCAGTTGCTGAAACATATCTTAACGATATCGTCGGTGTAATGGATGTAATTGAAGGCAGAGCGTCAGAGATAACAGGAATTAAAGTAATAGATGATCGAACTTTACAGATTACTATTGATGCTCCAAAGGCATATTTTCTAGCTAAATTAACCTATCCCACCGCATTTGTCGTTGACCGGGAAAACGTAGAGTCTGGTGGTCAGACTTGGACTGATGAAATTAACGGCACAGGTCCATTTAAACTCAAAGAATACAAAATTGGTGAACGAATTGTTCTAGAAAGATTTGATAATTTGGATGAAAATGCGGGTGGTGTTGATTTAATTGTTATGAATCTGGCCGGCGGCCAGTCGATGGCAATGTATGAAAATAACGAAATAGATATAACTGGAGTAGGACTTTTTGATTTGGAACGAGTTCTAGATCCTAATGAGCCATTGAATCGTGAATTAGTGATAGCTCCACCAGATTTTTCCATTTCATATATTGGTTTTAATACGCAGATGGCACCGTTTGATGATGTGAAATTTAGACAAGCGTTAAACCATGCAATAGATAAGAAGTTAATTGCTGAAGAAGTTTTATCGAATCTTGTAACACCAGCTTATGGGATATTACCTCCAGGTTTTCCTGGATATAACGAACAATTAGAAGGTCTAAGGTATGATTCGGAATTAGCTAAACAGTTGCTAGCGGAATCAAAGTATTCAGACGGTGCAACAAGGCCTAGAATTGTCGTTACTGTTCCAGGAAGAGGCGGGAGTGTTGGCCTTGATATGGAGGTAATTTTAGAAATGTGGAGGCAGGTTTTGGGGGTGGAAGTGGAAATTCAGCAGGTTGAATGGGCCACATATTTAGAAGACTTGAATCAGAATAAATTCCAAGCATTTGCTGGGCTTGGATGGGAAGCAGATTACCCTGACCCACAGGATTTTCTAGACATATTGTTTCATTCTGACAGCAAACTTAATCATGGTAAGTATTCCAACGGTCAGGTTGACTTAATCTTAGAAAATGCCCGGATCAACCCAGACCCAGTTGACAGAGTTGAACTCTATCAAGATGCTGAGCAATTAATAGTTACGGATGCTGCTTGGGTTCCCTTATGGTTTGAAGGAGAAAGGCATGTTTTAATCAAACCTTACGTAAAAGGTTATAGATTAACACCAATGACGGTGCCTAAACTAAGCCAGGTCAAGATAGAAAAGTAATCAAATAACAACTGGAAGATAACTATTAATCAATATAATCATCTAGCGGGTACGTGAAATGTGGATCTATATCGTTCGCAGATTGGTGTGGATCCCGATTCTTCTTTTATTTGTGTCGTTAGTTACCTTTGCTCTGGGTAGATTTGGACCTGGTGACCCAGTTGTTGTGATGCTAGGTAATCGTTATGACGAAAGTACAGCTGAGCGATTAAGGGATGAACTAGGATTAAACAGGCCGTTCGTAGTCCAATACGGTGATTATATGTGGGGTTTTTTTAGAGGTGATTTTGGAGAGAGTCTTAGATTTAGGGGTAGGCCGGTACGTGATTTAATACTTCCGAAGATGTGGGTATCGGCCCAGCTTGGTTTTGCTGCTTTGATAATTAGCGTCGGTGTAGGTTTGCCACTTGGCTTTTATATTGCAACTCGCCAAGGTAGTTGGATTGATCCGACATCTGTAGCCTTGAGTCTTTTTATTATGTCTATTCCAGTAATGGTAATTGCCCCGGCATTACTTTGGGTAGGGTGTCTCAAATTAAGTTGGTTTCCATGCTCCGGATGGGGTGGTTTCTTTGATTCTCGATTGGTAATACCTGCAATTGTAATGGGAGTACCTGGTATAGCAGGCATGACAAGGATTATGCGTGCCAGTACGCTGGACGTGTTAGGTCAGGATTTCATCCGTACAGCTCGAGCTAAGGGTCTTTCTAATTGGAAAGTCAATTCAGTTCATGTTTTTCAAAATGCGATGATCCCAATAGTGACTATTTTGGCCTTCTCTTTTGCAGGTCTAATAGGAGGAGCTTTTATTACTGAAACTATTCTTGGAATTCCTGGAATAGGTAGATTCGCGGTTGACTCAATTTTTGATCGTGATTATCCAGTAATTATGGCTATTACTTTAATTGGATCGATAGCTTTTGTCATTGCGAATTTAATTGCGGACATATCTTATGCATTTATTGATCCTCGAATAAGGTTGAATTAGATTTGAAGCTCGAATCCTTTTTTCATCTTATAAAAAGTAACGATCGGCATTTGCCCAGATTCATCCAGCGTTTGCTTCGTAAAAAAATTGCGATGGTATGTATATTGGCACTTGTAGTTCTTTATACCTGTGGCATATTTGCGGAATGTGTGAGTCCGTATGGTTATACAGATCAAGATTATTCATCTATATTACAATCTCCAAATTCTGATCACTGGGCAGGTACAGATAGGACAGGCAGAGATGTGTTAACCAGGACATTATGGGGGGTTCAAAACACATTGATACTCACTGTTGTAGCAATGTTAACTGGCGGGTTAGTAATAGGATTAACATTGGGTCTAGTTGCAGGATACATGGGTGGTAAAACAGACGGTGTAATAATGCGTGTGGGGGAGGTTTTTGCATCATTCCCAGATATTTTATTGGTAATAATTCTTGCTGCTACGTTAAGGCCCAGAATTTTGGAATTAGCGCGGTGGTTGGAAGATACCACAGCCCTTGAGGGAATTGTAAGGACTGGTGTCGTAGACTATTTTGTAGTTTCTTTTGCTCTGGTTGCTTTCGGCTGGGTGGGTATGGCGAGATTAGTTCGGGGTCAAATATTGGCTTTAAGGGAGACAGATTATATACAGGCGGCAAGGGCGATTGGAGCGTCGACAAAGCGTATTTTGTTCATGCATTTACTACCGAATTGTATTAGTGTGATTGTTGTAACGGTCAGTATGGGTATGGGTGCATTAACTGGAACAGAGATTGTGCTCAGCTGGCTTGGGTTAGGTATACAACCTCCAAGGCCAAGTCTTGGAACGATGCTTTTGGGAGCAGGGAATATTGGCACCTTGCGTGATACCCCCTGGGAATTACTAGTCCCGGGATTGGCAGCTTTTATAATGGTGGTTGCTTGGAATTTGCTTGGAGATGCATTAAGTGATGCATTAAATCCAAGAACCCGTTAAATTTAGGATTTTCGTCTAAAGCGGCGCGTGCTAATTACGGCAATAAATAAGAACATCGAAACCACGCCGATTTCAGTCCCATTGTCAGATTGAGTGTTACAAGAGCCAGAAGTGGATTGTAATTGGGTAGACTGGTTATTATCAATTGAGTCTGCAACAGTCCGTCCTCCAGCCTTTGGAGTTAAGGTGAACGCTTCAACTGTTGGGTAGCTAACAGCTGTGGGCTTAGATTCAGCTATATTGGGCGGTACGTATGGACTAGCGCCTAATTCACTTCTCCATGCGTTGGTGAGTTCAAGGCGATCCATTCCATATACGGACATTAAAGCATCATCCATGTTCGTACCGTCTTGGTGCAGCTTTAATAGCTGGCGCATTCCTGAGTTGCCTTCAAGAAAAATCATGTATTCCACAATACTTCTCGATTGTCCATAGAAAATTATGATGTCTTCGGGATCACCTGGCAAAATCTGCATAAAAAGGTGGGGCAGCAATCTATCTGCTGCTATAGCAAATTCTAAAGCGTAGCTGTATGAATACCCGGGTTCAATATTCCCGTATTCAGCTAATCCTTCATGGAGCCATGAGGGTATTCTACGAAATATGCTGTGACCTGCCCGGTGATTTAAAATATGGGTTACTTCATGCGAAGCTGTTCCATTGGCCATAGATCCGCCAACAAGTATCACTAAACTACCCTCTTCATTGAATGCCATGCCTTCTGTTATTAATTCTCTTCCAACTGCTGCGCTACCAATCGGCAGGGCATCTAGCATTTCTTTTTGGTTGTTATATAACGTTACTCTAATAGGTTCGCTAGTCTCAGCGCCAAGAACTGGTCCCATATTTTTTAAGGTGTCAATGATTACTTGTAATATGGTTTCTGCTCTTGATTGAATCGGACCATGGAATGCTACAGTAACTTCATCTTTAGATACTCGATCCCAGTCAAATCGAGCATCCTCATAAATAAGTTCTTGAGGTTCAGTATTATAAACATTTTGATTGGAATCTTGGATTTCAAACGTGTATTTTATTATTGTTTCTGGCGGTATATATCCAGCTAGGGTATTGGTACTATAAAACAACTCAGCATTAACTGTATCGGCAGGGTCATATGAAAGATATTCATAAACTCCAGTGGTTATTAATCCTATCTTGAACCTAACAGCTATTGATTCAATCTTGCTTGTCGATGTCGCTTTAACTTTAAATCGGATTCCTTTTGGGAATTCACTTGTTGCTGAAAAATCGATCACCTCGATAGGGGGATTGGTAGCATTAATGGAAGTCGTTGGCAGGATTAGTAATAAACCAAAAACTAAGATTAATATTGATGCTGATGAAATATTTTTAATACAAGTTGGGATCATATTTTGCCATGATAACTGATTCAATTTCTCTTACTAATCTGTCTAACAACTATTAAAAACCTTTGGATAGAAGTAATAATAGTTACAACGGCTAGTATGCCCATAATTATTTCGAGCATGGTTAACCACCAGTTTGCGACTAACAAGCCAATAAAAAGGCATATAATCCTTTCTGGTCTTGCCATTAATCCCGTTTTACATTCTATTTTTAAAGCTTCCGCTCTGGCACGAATATAGCTAACAGTTAAAGACCCGCCTAATCCAACTAATGTGAGTGAGGCCCCAACTGCGTTATCGTTCATGCTGAAGTATATTGTTAAGCCCAAAAATATAGCTATTTCACCGATTCGATCTGATAGTGAATCAATAAAAGCACCTAATTTAGTCACATTGTCGGTCAATCTTGCGACTGCACCGTCAAATAAGTCCATTATTCCGGATAAAAGCATAATAATGGCTGCAAAGAGAAAATGATTATTAATTGATGTGTCTGCAATTAAATAGGCGCTAACAATTGCAAGGGCTAGTCCGATAAGGGTGACCAAATTTGGTGAAAGTCTTAATTTAATTAAGAATTTTGCTATTGGAATTTCAAAATATCTTGCAGTAATGTTTCTTATTTTATAAAGCATTAAAATCTAAAGGCGTCAGATTGACCAGACGATTGGGCGATCAGTACTTTTAACTTTACCACTTTTCGTCACATTTAATTTTAATTGTTTTTTATAAACCTTGAGTACTTTGTCAGTTACTTTTGCCCAGTTATATTGTTCGACATCTTTATTGCCAGATGCGATTAATTTTTTAGTTAGCTTTTTATCTTCAATGAGCCTGGATATGCTTTTAACTATCTCATAGGAGTTTTTTGGGGGTACTAATAAACCATTTCTCTCATTAGTTATTACACTAGAATACCCCTCTATATTTGTTGCAACTAATGGAGTGCCCGCAGCCATGGCTTCAATTAGTACGATACCGAAACTTTCATTTCCGGTAGCCGGACTACAATAAATATCTGCAGTTTTATAAAAGGATGCTTTGATTTCGTCAGAAACACTTCCTACAAAAGTGATGTCTTTTAAGTTTCTTTCGCTCATTATCCTGTAACAGTCACCATCAGGTTCGCCTGAGCCTACCACGATCAGTCTTAGTTTTGGGTAATCCCATTTTAAAGTTCCATATGCTTCTAATAAATATTTTAGTCCTTTGCGCTTAGCCAGAGCTCCCACCCACAATAGATTTATATGATCGTCTTTATATTTTTCAAGCGGAAGTGCACGTGAATAAAATTCGACATTGACTCCGTTTGGAATGATGTCATATTCACCTGGATAATGTTGGCTTATGAATTGTCTAGCAGGTTCCGAAACAGCGATTTTCCCATGAAGTCTTTTGAAATATGGATTACCTACCCAGCTAAGGCCCATACGATACACTTTATGTCCGCCGTATGTATGGAATGTGCCTATATTAACTGAATTTGACAGAGCTAAGGTATTGACCGTAAGGGAGCCTGCGAAGGGTTCATGAAAATGTAAGACATCAAAGTTTTCATTTGCAAGCATTGCTTGAATTCGCCGTCTATTCCAAAGAGATACCGATACCCTTGCCCAATTACCACCGCTGGGAATAATGATAGGTCTATCAAATGGGATGAAATCCAAGTCATCAATTAAATCGTTTTTAGAACAAGGGGCAATTATTTTGACAGTATAGTCGCGGCTGCGAAGTTCAGTAGCTAAATTCTGAACGTGATCCCGTACTCCGCCATGAGCTGAATGATCATATGCTGAAACTATACCGATTTTTATCGGAGCTTTCGTTTTGGAGGATAATATTTGTCGATTCAATTCGACTTCTTTCGTTTTATGTTAGAACGCTTTTAATCCTAGCTATTCAGTTCCCGATATAAAGTTCTCAACCATTGTTCTAGCTTCTGAATCAGTATATTGATCTAGAGGTGATTTCATGAAATATGCAGATGGCCCAGCAATTGGACCGGATTCCCCACGATCTAATCCAATTTTTGCACATCTTATTGCATCAATTACTACACCAGCTGAATTTGGGCTATCCCAAACCTCAAGCTTTAATTCCATATTTAGTGGTGCGTCACCGAATCCTGTGCCTTCCATTCTGATGTAACACCATTTTCTATCCTTTAACCAAGGCACATGGTCACTGGGACCAATGTGGATATCTTCTTTTTTCATTTCATAGTCAAGCTGAGACGTCACAGACTGTGTTTTAGATATCTTCTTTGTTACTAAACGGTCTCTTTCAAGCATATTTAGAAAGTCGGTGTTTCCGCCGAAGTTAAGCTGATAGGAATCATTTAATTTAACTCCACGATCCATCATTAGCCTGGTTAGTACACGATGGACTATTGTTGCGCCAACCTGAGATTTAATGTCATCGCCAATTATAGGTACTCCGGCTTCTCTAAACCTTTGTTGCCAATAATCTCCTGCACCGCTTGCTATGAAAACGGGTACACAATTTATAAATGCGCATTTTGCTTGAAGTACTTGTTCTACATACCATTTTGTGGCCTCTTCAGACCCTACGGGTAAATAATTTATCACCACATCCACTTCTTTTTCACGCAGGATATTCGCGACGTCATCTGTGCTACCATCCGATTTCTCAACAACCTCTGACAGATATTTGCCAATTCCATCGTGTGTCATGCCGCGTTGAACCTTTACGCCTAGATTTGGTACGTCGGCAAATTTAATTGTATTGTTTGGCTCAGCAAATATAGCCTCAGATACGTCTAGGCCGACTTTGTTTTTATCTACATCAAAAGCAGCTACTATTTTAATGTCGCCTATGCCATATTCTCCAAGCACAGGATGCATGAGGCCAGGTACTTCTGAACTAGAATCAGAGTCTGCATATTTACTAATCCCTTGTACTAAGGATGATGCGCAGTTTCCTACTCCGATTATTGCAACGTTAATGTTTCCCATATTTCTCCCAATTATGCACAGCCTTTAAGTATTCATTTGATTTGAGGTACTATGATGGCTGCAATCAGTGATATTTATTCTTAATACAAATTTATTGTTAATTGTATACGCAGAATTAACTACATGCACTAGCTGACAGGTTAAAAAAACTGCAGCAATAAGACATACAGCATCTTAGCATCAGTTTTATGCCAGTAACAAGTTTAAATCATCCCTACTTTTTTTCCGTTATAAAGTATATTTTTATATAACTCCATTATGTTTAAGAGACTTTATTTGGTTCAGCTCTATACCTAGTAATTCTGTTAAAACTTCTTCAGTATTTTGGCCGAGTAGAGGAGGGGGAGTTATATCGATTTCAGAGTTGCCGACTTTGATTGGGCAACCAATAGCTTTGTATTCACCTCGATCAGGATCATTCAAATTAACAATCATTTGACGCTCTGATAGATGTTCATCATTTAATAGCTCTACCGTGTCTTTTACAGGACTACATGGGATTCCCAAATCGCTCAGTATTTCCATAATTTCGTTTTTTGAATGAGTCTTTGTCCACGCAGCAATAATTTCGTATATCTCATCAGCATGTTCTTTGCGACTATCTTCAGTTTCGTAAATTTTGTTTCCAATCAAATTAGAATTACCAGAAAGTGCTAGCAGGCTTTCCCATGCATCACCGGTAATAACCATAGTTACATAGTCATTAGGCCCATTGGGCCTGCATGGGAAAACACATTTTGGACTATCCCAAACACTGTTTCCGGACCTTTTAACTGCTTGGCCATCATTAAATGTTTCAACAAATCGCACTCTCAGCAGATTTAGCACAGCGTCCTGCATCGATATATCGACAGATGGAGCTTCGCCGCATAGGTCTCTTTGTCTCAAGGCTGCAAGAATGCCGATTGCGCAATGTAACCCAGAACCCGAATCACCAATGCCTGTTGAAGTAAATAATGGAGGTCCTTCATTGAAACCGTTAGTGCTCATCGCACCGCCAGCAGCTTGAGCGACATGCTCATAGCTTTTTAAATTTGAATTTGGCCCACTATTTCCGAATCCCTTTATCGAAGCATAAACAACATGAGGATATTTTTCATTAAGATAGTTTTTGCTTAGACCAAACTCCTCCATGCGCCCAGGTGCGTAATTTTCGATAACGACATCCGAGATTTCTAGCAACTTTTTGAATATAGAGATTCCTTCTCGATTTTTCAAATTTAGGGTCATGCTTTTTTTATTGGCATTAAAAACCAGGAAGTAAAAGCTATCAATATTTTCATTGCCAGCCATTTCCCAACGGGTTCTATCTCCTTTCCCTGGCTCCTCAATTTTGATGACATCTGCGCCTAGCCAAGCTAATAATTGAGTGCATGATGGGCCAGCTTGAACCTGGGTTAAATCAAGGATTCTGACACCGTTTAATGGCAACATAACGTTAAGCTCCTAATCCAATCTGTTTTAACCGGCTCCCGGTCCGCGTTCCATCGAGAATGGTTGCCATCTGATTAGCTTGGTATTAGGAAGGACATGAGGGTTTACGCAAGTTCTCGGCCATTTTCCAGACAAAACTAAAGTCAACTCTTGCCCGACTCTTCGCCGGGTTTCAGGACCCATCCTAAGAGAAGCTGATGCAACATGTGGGGTGATAATCACGTTATCCATTTTGAGTAAAGGGTTATCAGGGCTGGGGGGTTCTGTTTCTAAAACATCTAACCCTGCGCCAGCTATCCAGTTATTTTGTAGAGCTTTGATCAAAGCTTGTTCGTCTACAGTCGTGCCGCGACCTGTATTAATAAACAGAGCATCATTTTTCATTAGTTTGAATTGTTTAGTAGACATCATCTGTTGTGCTTCTGTTGTGGACGGTGCATGCATGGATACTATATCTGAACGTTTCAATAAATCGTTTAAGCTGACAGGCTCAACTCCGTACTCTGACATTTTAAGTTCTTCAATATATGGATCATAAGCCAACATCCGGACACCGAAAGGCGCAGCTCTTTGAGCCGTTAAACGTGCAACATGACCGAATGAAATAAAGCCTAGGGTTAGCCCGTATAGTCTAGGGAGAGTAGATAGAGCAGGACGACCCTCCTCCCATCTTCCATCCCTTGACATTCGGTCTTGTACCAAAAGTCTACGAAATGTAGCAAGTATCAGCATCATTGCATGATCAGCAACTTCTTCAATGAATGTATCAGGCACGTTTGTAACAGGTATGTTGTGCTCAGTAGCTGCATGAACGTCAATGGTGTCTGTACCAACACCTCCCATAGAAATGACTTTACATGATTCTAGGTTTTCAATTATTTTCCTTGTGATTTTTCTGCCTCTAGCTATGATGGCATCTGCGTAACGTACGGCATCTATAAATTCATCTTCTGACTCAGCGTCAACTTCTATTATTTCGGCGTCAATTGCACTCAGTGCTTCCATTTCAAGATCGAATTTTCCATCAGCCATATCGAAAGTAACTTTACTAGGTTTTTGGGTGTAAATTTTATATTTAGACATTTTCCTCATATCACTGGTTTTAGGTATATTTTCATTACTTTGGTTTTAACTTAACTATCTTACAGAATAATGGTGATTAAAGTATGTTGTCCAGCATTTTGTAGAAGGTGATCTTGACATGCCGGTAAAGCCGTTGCTAGCATTCTATCGATGAATGTGTCTAATCACATTAATTTCTCTTTAAAAGTAAACTTAAGCGCATTACGCGCTGGAGATATTTACTTTCTATCTATGCATTTCAAAAAAGTAAGGTATACGAGTTATGAATGAACCTGTTGTGGTTTTAGCTGCAGGTAAAGGCACTCGCATGCACTCTAGTTTGCCAAAAGTTTTACACCCTGTTTGTGGAAAGCCCATGATTTCTTACGTTTTGGATGTTGCTGAATCTGTTTCGAACACTGAAATAATAGTTGTGGTGCCAAAAGAAAATGGTCATATAAAGGATGTTGTTGGAAATACGGTTTCATATTCCATTCAAGAAGAGCCAGTAGGTACTGGTGATGCTCTATTGAGTGCTAGAAGATTATTAGATGGTCATAATAATGTGATTGTCATGTCTGGTGATGTGCCTTTAGTGCCAACTGAACTAATAAGTACGCTCATTGCAAAACATCATGAAACTCATGCCTGCGTAACATTAATAACCGCAGATGTCGAAGATACAGATGGATTAGGTAGAGTTGTTCGAAATCCTGATGGATCTATATCAAAAATTGTTGAACACGATGATGCATCTGTGGATGAGTTAGGTATAACTGAAATCAATGCTGGGATATATTTATTTGACACTAGCTGGTTGTGGGATGTGCTTACTAGGGTGCCTAAATCTAAATCAGGAGAGGTTTACTTAACTTCGCTAATTGATTATGCCGCAACTGATAATAAGACTGTGTCTACAGTTAAGGCAGATAATGAGTATGAAGTGTTAGGTGTTAATAATCAAATTCAGTTATCAGTTGCGGAAGGGTATATGCGCGAGAAGATCAATATGGCGTTTATGTTGAATGGAGTTACAATACCTGATCCAAAATCTGTTTATATTGATTCTGATGTTGTTATATCCTCCGGTACAACTATAAATCCAAACACACACATATTAGGTAAAAGTAAAATTTCTGCGAGATCTGAAATTGGCCCAAATACCGTAATCAAAAATGTTGTGGTTGGAAAGGAATGTAAAATTGAATCTTCATATATATCCGACTCAAATGTTGAAAATGGAGTCTCCATAGGGCCATTTAGTAATATTAGAGCGAATACATTACTCGGTAGTAATGTTAGGGTCGGAAATTTTGTGGAAATCAAAAATAGTAAAGTGGCAGAAAATACGCGCATACTGCACCATAGTTACATTGGGGATGCAGAGATCGGGAAAAATGTAAATATAGGAGCTGGCAGTATCACGTGTAATTTTGATGGCTCCAGGAAGAATTATACTGAAATTGGTGATTCAGCATTTATTGGCTCAAGTACTATGATGGTTGCCCCTGTAAAAATTGGAATTGGGGCGAAAACTGGGGCTGGAAGTGTAATTACTAGTGATGTGCCAGATGGAGTTAGTGTTATGGGTGTTCCGGCTCGTATCAAAAAGTGAATAAAGGGGGAATAAGGCACAAAAGTGTCATGTATTAACGCGCCTTCCACGTTGTTTGTAGGAAGGTTGAGAAAAATAAATTATATTAGTGAATACTGTGTCTAGTATTTTATTAGCAGTTTCACTTTTCCTGTATTCATATTTTACATTTGTTCAATATGGCCTTATAGCTATTCTGAAGAGTCAAGCTATAAGTAACAAGAGTTCATCTGATGACGGCAACGGCGGTGTTAAATTTTCTGAAGAACAAATCAGGTTAACTTTAGGAGGTTTACGTGTACTAGCTTTTGGTTCAATTGGATGCTCCTTTATTACAGCATCATGGATAGTTTTTGATAGCACTGAACACATATGGGTTTGGCTGCTCGTTGCATCTATCTTAAATTTCGTCGTAATACTTATATTAAGATCTGTATCTATAAGTGTTGCTCATGTCGCTTCTAACGTAATTAGTAATCTTAGTCCGTCTCTGATTAAGCTTTTTGGCTTAATATCTTTCATATCTGTGCCGATTGATATTATGTCGCAAAGCTTAATTCGACTATTGAAAATACTTTCTAAATCTCAAAAGTTGGATAATATATCGCCTTCTGAAATTGATTCATACTTTGAAATGGAAGGAGAATCTCTGGATGAGAGGGAAGTTAAAATGATCCAAGCTGTAGTTAGACAAGACAAAACTGTTGTTAGAGAGATTATGGTTCCAAGAGTAGACGTTACTGCTGTTGAGATCGACACACCTATTGTAGAACTTGCCGACATTATGCTTGAATCTGGGCATAGTAAGATTCCAGTTTTCACAGATGAGTTGGATCAAATATCGGGAGTTGCATATTCAATGGATTTAATAGGTGCTTTAAAAGCTCAAGGAAGTGATGTTGTTAAGCTGGACACTTTGCTTCGTACGCCTCTTTTGATACCTGAGTCTAAAACATTGGAAGGTTTACTTAGAGAGTTTCAAGACAAAAGGGTTCAGTTAGCGATTGTTGTTGATGAATATGGCGGTGTATCGGGAGTGGTAACAATCGAAGATTTATTAGAAGAAATTGTTGGTGAAATAGAAGATGAATTTGATATAGATGAGCCAGAGATAGTTAATTTATCTGACTATACCGACAAAGATGATCATCTTGATTTATTAATAGATGCACGTGTGAGTATTGATCAGTTGGAGGAATTAACAGGAATAGTTGTGAAAGGGGAAGGGTTTGATACTTTAGGTGGATTAGTTTTAGACCTTTTAGGTCGAATGCCAAATAAAGGCGATACAGTTGAATATAATGGCATAATCATCCATGTTGTATCAACGTCTGGACGTAGGCTTAAAAGACTGCGGGTAAACAGGACTTCTAGTTAAGGGTTATTTTTCTGCAACAACAACTAATGGCCAAGTCGCTATAGACCCTTTGTCTCCAATTGCAATAGCAGTGTATACGCCAGCGGACAAATCAATAATCGGTTCCAATATTATGGTTCCACTGGAGTCGGCATCACGAGCAACCAGGAACTCAGGTCCGCCAACTATTCCGAGAGTTACACGTTCATTTGATTCGAATCCAGAACCCCAAAAGCTATTACGAGTCCCGCTCACGGCTACAGTTGCTACTATCGAAGCTTTCAAGTCGTCTTTTAAGGCTTCAAAGTTCGCTTCTGTATCATCAGCTTTATCGGTGACAACAATTAGTGGATCTATGCTGGATTCAATAGATAATGGTGCGTTTGCTATGCTTCCACCAGATCCCTTTGCACTAACCGTGTATACCTCATCCAGCTTAATTCTAGATAGAACCCGTGGGTCCGCGTCTATATTTTCAATCAAAACCTTAAAAGCTCCACTTAAGCTAGTTACAGTATCCGATAGAACAAGTTGTAGGGAATCATCAATTTGAAGTGAGATTATTACATTTTCGTTAGGGTTAAAGCCAGAGCCAAAAATCTCTAAACTATCATTTAACGTAGTTAAATTTGGCCGAATTTCTGTTTCTATCAAAATTGAGGCTCGAAGTTGCGACTCTACAGTTTCGGAAACACCTTGTTCACCTGGCGGTCCAGGAAGACCCGGTAAACCTCTGTTGCCTGGTGGTCCAGCTGGGCCCGGGTCTCCTTGTTGTCCTTGTTCACCTTCTGGCCCGGTTGGCCCATCAACGCCGATTGGACCGGCAGGACCGGTGCATGAAATAAGTAGCAGCAATGAAATACATGTTAGTAAAACTAAAAACAACTTAAATAAATGAATGACCCTGGAATTTAGTTTTAATTTCATGTTAATTCGCCTCACACTATAAATTGTGTGGCTTTAAGGGATGTTATTGGAAGGGGAGTTTAGGTTAAGTTTTTAATATTAATAAGAAAAGGCCCCTGAATATTGTGATTCAGGGGCCTTTTCTTATTAATTAACTAGTTTAGCGGATTTACTATTTACTACCTACTAGTAAAGGCGCAGTTGCTGTGGTCTTCTTTGAACCATTTGCCCAAAGAGTGTAAAGACCGTCGGCTAGTGCACTTACATCAATGTCCGCTTGAAATGATCCATCTACGTTAGCAAATTGACTACCAAGTACAACATCGTCCGCCATTAAAGTTATGGCCTCACCAAGCTTAAATCCGGAACCATACACAGTAGCTGTGCCACTGGTGGCTTGTGTAGCTACTACACTGGCTACGCCGTTAACAGCGTCTCGTCCGTCTCGTCCATCTTCACCCGCAGGTCCAGCTGGGCCTGAAGGACCATCTGATCCTGGAGATCCTGGAGGTCCGGATGCACCTCTGGCTCCTTGTTTACCTTGTACGCCTTGCATACCTTGGCTACCTGAAGATCCGTCACTGCCATCTATGCCTGCGGTTCCTTGTGAACCAGGTGCGCCGGCAGGACCTTGAGGTCCGGCAGGACCGGTACAAGCCACTAAGGCTATTATTGCTAGACTGGAAACTATCAGGGCTAGGGTAGTGCCCTTACCACTAATGAGCTTTTTCATTTGACCCCCCGGATCGAAAAATTTGATTTAACTATTATACATAAAGCCGCCTATTAAATCACATGCAGCAGCCTTATCTCAATTAACAATGCCTCAATTTAAGGCAGAATGTTATCTTTTTAATTAGTACTTTTTAGGTACTGGCAGCCCCATCTTAGTAATCCGTGCGGCTCGATGTCAAGTCCTTTAGGGTCTGTTGATTCAGATACAATCGAGTTTTTAATGTGTCTTAAGTTTATTTCATTAATCACATGCTTAAGTTTGATAAAGATAAATTCAATAATAAACTTTTATTCAATAAATTAAATATCTAACTTTTCATCGATAGAGGGAGCTTGATTCATGTATAATTTAGCTAGATTTTTTTGCCACATCCTGACTGGAATTTAAATAACACTTGCACGATGAAATTATAAGATTAATGTTTCAGCTTGCCATCATTTTGGCTGCAGCCAAAATTGGAGGTGAGATATCTGAGCGTTATTTGAAGATCCCATCTGTTTTAGGTGAACTTGCTGCAGGTATATTAATTGGCCCGTTTGCCTTAGGCGCCATCGATATTTGGAGTTATGGTCCAATGTTTCCACTAGATCATTCCTCAAGTTCACACAGCGTTCCTGTGTCTCAAAGTATGTGGTCGATTGCTCAAATTGGCTCAGTGGTCTTGTTGTTTGGTGCTGGTCTAGAGACAGATCTACGGCAGTTTATGAGATATGCAAAACCTGCATTAATTGTAGCTATTGGTGGAGTTATCATTCCGTTTGCATTGGGAGCGGCCGTTACGGTTTTGTTTGGATTTGCTGATGGATTCAGTGACCCTAAAGCGCTTTTCATGGGCACTATTTTGACTGCTACTTCAATCGGTATATCCGTCAGAGTATTGGGAGACATGCGCGTTTTAGATACCCCGGAAGGAATAACAACTCTGGCAGCAGCAGTAGTCGATGATATTTTAGGCATCCTAGTCTTGACAGTCGTAATTGGAATACATTTAACTGGAGGGTTTTCTGCATCGTCAGTCGGTATAGTGGCTCTAAAAACCATAGGATTTTGGTTGGTTTTGACAGGATTAGGTTTACTCTTGTCAAAACATATTTCCAGATTTTTTGACCGTTTCAGAGTTTCAGGAGCTGCGTTGGCATTATCTTTAGCCTTAGCTTTCTTGGCCGCGGCATTAGCCGAAAGTTTCGGATTGGCAATGATTATAGGCGCTTTCTCAATAGGCTTAGCTTTATCTGGAACTCCTCTGGCTCATCGTTTAGAAGATCCATTACGTGGTGTATACAATGCTCTAGTACCTGTATTTTTTGTAGTAATGGGAATGATGGTTGATGTAACTCAACTTGGTGATGTTTGGGTGTTTGGACTTGTCGTAAGTGTATTAGCAGCCGTTGGCAAAATAGCTGGCTCAGGATTGCCTTCTCTAATGTGTAAGTTCAGCAGAGCGGAATCTTGGAGAATTGGAGTGGGTATGATGCCAAGAGGTGAAGTTGCACTAATAATGGGTGGAGTAGCATTTGGTCAGGGCTTGATAGGCCAGGACTTATTTAGTGTATGTATTATTATGACAATAATTACTACATTATTGGCTCCCTTAATTTTGGTTAGATCATTTAAAAATAAATCTACATAAATGAAAAGTCATGAAGATATAAACAAAGGCAAATTTGTTTTAGTAAAGGAGATATAGATGCAAGATACATATGAAGTTGTTGTTACTCAAGCTGGCAAAACCATGTTTCAAGAGGCTTTCTACAATTACATGGCTTTATTGGGTTTTGCTCATATGAGCATCGGCGGACGTCTCGGCGGTTTAACTTCATATGATTTTACATCGGATTCTGGAACCGTGAGCCTGGATATAACTAATGTAGACCAAAGCCATTTCAAGCTAACAGTACATTCAACAAATATTTCTGTACAACCACTTGTTTTGGATGCACTCACTGAAGGTGTTGCTGATTTCCTTGAGCCATTTTATGACAATTTAGATGTAGATTCTGCGGGGTCAAAACTAAGGAGTCTTATATCTCAGCTTCGCGACTCTTTCGAACAAACAATCAACATACTAAAATAAAAGAATCCGTTCATAGCCCCCGTAGCTCAGAGGATAGAGCACAGGTTTCCTAAACCTGGTGTCGTGCGTTCGAATCGCACCGGGGGCGCGTTTATTCTTCACATACTAAGTAGTTTTTATTAAAATCGTTGCAATCAATAAGGAAATACATTTATGGGGCGCGGAACTTGGTATTATGAGGGGCATCCTCCAACTTGCACTTGTGTCAAATGCAGTACAGAAAGATCTAAAGATTCATTGACCGATCAGGTGGTTAGATTTTTGTTGGACAAATCGATTATGATGCCGGTTCGATATGTTAGGTTTGTTTTAAGAGCTTTACGTATTATTTAACTCGGATATCATCAAATATGATGAATATACTACCTATCAGAAATATCCC
Organism: SAR202 cluster bacterium; assembly: GCA_022447925.1. Lineage (GTDB taxonomy): Bacteria > Chloroflexota > Dehalococcoidia > Lucifugimonadales > UBA2962 > UBA2962. The sequence goes on from JAKUTS010000003.1 coordinate 57,246, forward strand.
ATTTTTTTCCAGTGACCATGAATATCGTTCTTTCTGATATATTTGTAGCCCGATCTGCTATTCTTTCAAGATCATGAGCTACCCATAATAAATAGGTAGCACGTTGGATATTCTTTGGATTTTCAATCATCATCAGCACCAACTCACGATATATTTGATTGTATAGAGCATCTACATCATCATCCATCAATATAACCTGTTTAGCTCCTTCTACGTCTCTTGATACAAGAGTTTCTAAACTTAATCGGAGCATGTTGCTCGCTAAATCTCCTATTCTTGGTATATCAATTAATGGTTTAAGCAGAGCCTCTTCTCCGATTCTTGAACTGATTTTGGCTATTCCTTCTGCATAATCCCCCATTCTTTCTAACTCGCTCGAAACTAGTAAAAGAGTCACTATTGTTCGAAGATCTCCAGCAAGAGGTTGCTGAGTTGCCATTAAATCAATGCAAGTCTCCTCTATTTCCACAGCTTTATCGTCAATTGCATCATCATCTGTAATCACTTCTTGCGAGAGTTTGAGATCACGGGTTTTCAACGCATCTAGTGATAAAAGTACCGATTTCTGAACCATGCTACCTAACGATAAAAGTTCGTCCATTAAGGTGTTAAGTTCTCTATCAAAATCTGTTCTAGCCATTGTATTGTCCTTTAATAAAGGTAAATTAACTAAATCGACCTGTTATGTATGCTTCTGTTCTTTCTTCTGTTGGGTTAGTAAAGATTTGTTGTGTGTCTCCAGTTTCTACCAGATATCCGGCACGATCATCTCCGACCATGAGGAAAGCTGTTTCATCAGATACTCTTGCTGCCTGTTGCATGTTATGAGTGACGATAATTATTGTATATTTTGAAATCAATTCGCGAATTAGCTCTTCGATTGCTAGAGTAGCAATTGGATCTAGTGCCGAACATGGCTCATCCATCAGAACAATGTCAGGTTCAATAGCGAGAGCTCTAGCTATACATAATCGTTGTTGCTGACCACCGGATAAAGTTAGACCACTATCTTTTAATCGATCTTTAACCTCGTCCCATAGGGCAGCCTGTTTTAGTGATTTTTCCACAGCTTCTTCAATATCACCTTGATATCCATTGATCCTAAGTCCAAAAGCAACGTTATCATATATTGATTTTGGAAAAGGATTTGGTTTCTGGAACACCATTCCAATAGAGGATCGTATTTCTGTTGCGTCAACTCCTGAGGAATATAGGTCTATGCCGTTATAAACAACTTCACCTTCCACTGAGGCAGATAATACAAGATCATTCATTCGATTGAAGCATCTTAATAAAGTGCTTTTGCCGCAGCCTGATGGACCTATCAAAGATAAAACCTTATTCTTTTTGACGCTCAAGTTAACGTCTTTTACTGCTCTAAAATTGCCGTAATAAACGTTCAAATTCCGAGCACTTATAATGGTGTCTTCTTTGGATGGTTTTAGATTTGTATTTGTTATTTCATTTTTCATATTTATTCTTCCGATTGTTTTTGGTATCGATTTCTTAAATATATTGCTATTGAGTTCATTCCAAGCAGTATAAGTAATAAAATGATTATGCCTGCCGCGGCCAGACCTCGAAATTCATCTTGAGGTCGAGACACCCAGTTGAAAATTTGAATTGGCATTACAGTGAATCTAGATAATGGGTTAGTTGGAATGAATGTTAGGTAAACTAAGGCGCTAATAGCGATAATGGGAGCCGCCTCACCGATTGCCCTCGACAATGCTAAAATCACTCCGGTTAAAATGCTTGGCATAGCTGATGGTAGTACGACGCTTTTTTGAGTTTCCCATTTAGTTGCCCCTAGGGCATATGAAGCTTGACGATATGAATCTGGCACAGCCTTAATTGCTTCTCGAGATGCTAGTATAACGATTGGTAGTACTAATAAGGCTAGAGTTAGAGCGCCAGCTAAAACTGCTCGTCCGATTGACATCCATTGTACAAACAGCGCAAGTCCAAGAAGGCCATACACAATAGACGGAACGCCAGCCAAATTAGATATATTTATTTCGATAATTTGAGTGAACCAGTTTTTAGGAGAATATTCTTCTAAATATACTGCTGCACCTATTCCAATTGGCACGGTGAAAACTCCCGTTAATGCTATAGTCCAAATTGTTCCAAAAATCGCTGATTTCATTCCCGCTAATTCTGGATGTCTGGAAGGGAAATTAGTGATGAAATGCCAGCTTAACCAGTCCACACCATCAAATAGGATTCTAATTAATAAGACTAGCAGGCCGGCAATTCCAATCAAAACACATGATAGCAACAAGAAATATATGATTTGGCCAAATCTTTTGCGCCTTTCCAGGTTTGAATTAAATTGGGATTGTTCAATTGGAATCTTATTCATATTTTTGTTGCCATTTCTTCACTACCAAACTGCCAATTAAATTCATTATCAAAGTAATACAAAACAGTAAAAGTCCAACTGCAAATATTGTGTTATATTCTAAAGATCCAAATGGCGCCTCCCCGAGGCTAAGTTGCACAATATACGCGGTCATGGTTTGGATACTCTCTATAGGATTAGCTGTTAATCTAGGAGTTGCTCCAGCCGCGATTGTTACTAACATGGTTTCACCGATTGCTCTTGAGATAGCTAATATGAAAGAAGCTATTATTCCGGATAATGCTGCGGGAACTACTACACGGAGTGCAACTTCGAATTTTGTTGCTCCAAGTGCATAAGCCCCGTTTCGTAGAGATCTAGGAACAGACATCATCGCATCTTCGCTCAATGACGAGACCATGGGTATGATCATGATTCCCATCACTAAGCCTGCGCTAAGCGCATTAAATACGATCATATTAGGAATGATTTCTTGAAGATATGGAGTTACAAAGGTTAGGGCGAAGTACCCATATACGATTGTAGGTACTCCTGCTAATATTTCTAAAATTGGCTTAACTATGCGCCGCACACGATCGGCTGCATATTCAGATAAATAGATCGCCGCTCCAAGCCCGACTGGAGCAGCAAAAAGTATTGCGATGACTGAAACCAACATCGTTCCACCGACAAGCGGTAAAACTCCGTGAGCTCTAGGTTTTAAAATTGGAGACCATCGGGTACCTGTAAGGAATTCCCAAAGTGAAACTTCCATAAAGAAGTTCCATCCTTGAATGACCAAGCTAACAACTATACCAATAGTTGTAGCGATAGAAACTAGGGCGCATGCTAGCAAGATCCATTTGATAGCTTTCCCTTCTATATAGGATCTAGGGCTGCGTTTATAAAGTTCTGATCTAAGGCCGATGTTTTTATTTTTATTCAACTAATTTAACTAGTTCAGATGATCATAATTTTTTAAAAATGTACAAGTGTATGTTTTGAATATCGTAAAAATTAATTGACTATCTTTTTGTTTCATCTGACTATCGTTAGAGACTATATCTACTTTCTATGTAGTCGTTTAATAATGAATTAAATTTTTGTTAACAGAGTGTTAAAAACCTATTTAATTTCTAGGTAGTTTGAAAGAAAATCTAGACCCTGAGCCCAGTTTACTTTCAACCGATAGAGATCCTTTATGCGCCATTACAATATGTTTGGCTATTGCTAAGCCTAGACCGGTTCCTGTTCCTGTTCTTGAAGGATCAACCTTGTAAAATCTTTCAAAGACATGTTTTTGATCTTCCAAGTCAATTCCAGGTCCATCATCCGCAACCGTAACCTCAACCAGGCCTTCAATTTGCGATGTTGTAATAATTATCGAACCGTTATCAGGTGTAAATCTAATAGCATTATCCAAAAGATTTATAATTACCTGAATTATCTTCCTCTTATCTGCTAAAACATCTAAATCAACACAGGGATTAGGGCAAGATACAGCAATATGTTTTTCTTTGGCTTTGTGCTCTAGACTCCTTGCCACATTAACAATTAAGTCGTTTATATTTATTGTTTCTATGTTCATATGAGCGCTACCGCTCTCTAAAGTGGACAACTCTAAGAGTTCACTAACAAGTTGATTCATTCGGTCTATATCTGTATTTATTCTTGATAGATAATCTTTAGATATATCTCTGTCATCAATTGCGCCACCTATAAGGGTCTCGATTAAAGCTTTTACAGATGCAAGCGGACTCCGAAGTTCGTGGCTAACATTACTTACAAATTCTCGGCGAGTGTTTTCGATATTTTGATATTCTGTAATATTCCTTAAAGTGACTAGAACACCTTCAGAGCCCAGGTGTTTTATAGGTGTGGCTATAGTATTCACAATAATTCTGTCTGGTTGAAGCAAGATATCTTGACTAAGAGTTTCGGCATGCCTAATTGTGTTCAAAATCATGGTTCGTAATTCATGATCCCATATATGCCCCAGAGATTCATAATTCTTTGACTTAGCTAATTTGCTAGGTTCGTCTAAACCAACCCCGAGCAATTTTTGTGCTGCAGGATTCATTAAAATTATTTTGGCTTCAGAGTCAGCAACTATGACTCCATCATTCATTGTTTCTAGTACTGCCGATAGCGTGAATCTTTCACTTTCTAATTCTCGTAAATTATTCCTCATGGTTTTAGCCATTACATTAAATGAACTAGCAAAATTTTTTCTATCTTCATCTCCTTGAGTTGGAAATTGATAGTCTAAATTTCCTCCGGCTATCGAGCGCGCACCTTCAGAAAAATCGTTAATAATTGTTGATGTTTTAGTTCGAATTATTACGCCGATTATTGAGGATGAAATAATGATTATGATACCGGAAATAATTGTTGCTAAAACTACGTGTGCATCTTTAGAGTTGATTATGTAAGCAACTAGACCAACCAAAATGATTGTGATCAAGATGGTATATGAAACAATCCACTGCCATTGTAAAAATTTAGGTATATTCACCCGTCAAACCGATATCCTATGCCTCTCACAGTAACTATTCTCAGAGGTTTTTCTGGGTTCGTTTCTAATTTTTGTCTGAGCCAACTTATATGGACATCTACTGTTCGAGTGTCTCCAATGTAATCATGGCCCCATAAAGCCTCAAGAATTTGGAGCCTTGTTAAGGCCTTTCCTTTGTTACGCATAAAAAACGTTAGTAAATTGAACTCCCTTGGACGTAAATTGAGTTGAACATCGTTTAGTTTGGCTGTGTAGCTGTATGTATCGACTACTAAGTTTCCAAAATTTAAAATGTCGGTGGCGTTTGCTTTTGTGGTGCCATTTTTAGAGCTCGAATGACGTAATTGTACTTTTATTCTTGCTATTAATTCACGCATGCTAAAAGGTTTCGTGATGTAATCATCTGCACCAAGTTCAAGACCTAATACCTTGTCGATTTCTTCCGTTTTGGCTGTAAGCATTATTATTGGGACATTATTTTCTTCTCTGATCCTTTTGCATACTGTGAGCCCATCCATTCCTGGAAGCATTATGTCGAGTAAAATCAGATCTGGGCTATGATTTTGGGCTAGGGTTAAAGCTAGATCTCCATCATCTGCCAGAATAAGACGGTAGTTTTCTTTTTCAAGGCTATATCTAAGAGCTTCTTGAATATTTGGATCGTCTTCAACCACTAGGATAGTCTTTGGATCTTTTTCGCGATCACTCATACCTTAATGCCTCAGCAGGTGACACCTCTGATGCTTGAAGCGCAGGAATTAAAGTTGTTAATAATGACATTAAGTAAGCTCCAATCCCAATCAAAGCGAACTTTACCCAGGGGATGATTGTTTTTATGTCTGGGTCTGCTGAGTCTCTTATGTCAGCCATTACATTGATTCCCGTAACTATTCCCAAAATTATTCCGATCAATATGCCCATTATACCTATAAAAGAAGATTCTCCAATAAACGTCAGTAATACGTTGCGTTTTGAAAAACCTATTGCCCGCATTACACCGATTGCATGTCTTCTTTCTACTACAGCTCTAGCACTAATAACGCCTAAGGATACAATTCCCACAACTAGACCAAGCAACATGAATCCAGTTAAAAGATCAAAGAAAGATCTTTGTTGGCTTTGCAGCTCTATCAATGTTTCTTCTAAATCGAGAGTTTGAATGGCATGTTCAAATAATCCTGACTCTATTGCTACAGACGGATCAGGGTAGCCTTCTTCAACTCTGAACAAATATCTAGTTGCATCTGAATTTATTCCAGTTTTATCAAATAGGAATTCTTGGCTTGTAAATATGCCGCTTGGTAATATAGGGCCATTATCCGTGAATTGATCGAGCACGCCTATAACTGTTACTTCATATTCGCTGCCACTTTCTAAATCCCTGATAGTCACTTTGACTTCGTTCATAAAATCATTTTCAATAAATAATTCTTCAACATCTAGAGTTAGGTTGTCGTTTTCAGAATCAAAAGCAAAGCTATTTTTTGTTGGTATCATTCCTGAATCTACGACTGCAAGTCCAGGGTTATTTTTTAAATCTTCCCACACAGCTTTTGAATCAAATCCATTTTCAGTAATATATTTTTCCGTTGCTAAACTTATTCTAAATTTATTAGATTCCATGAAACCATTATCTACACCAGTGATGTTTGTAGTTATAAAGTCGGTTTGATTCGAATCTACTACCAAACCTTCTGTGTCCCTAACGGTTCTGAAAGTACTGACCTCCGTGATAAACGAAAGTTCTTCGGTGCTATCGATTTTCTCCTCGATATTTTTAATTGGGTTTAAATCACTTAAAACATATCCCACTGTGTCGTATCCGCCGGCAAACCTTTCTCTATCATTTAAAAGGTTATTAAAACCTTCAATTACCATAGAGTTAACCAGAACTGCAAATATAACTACAGAAAACATTGCAACGGATAGGCCAGTTCTAAATCCATATCGAAGCGGATAAGATACAGCCGATTTGACTATTGGCGCTATAGATTTAATCCTGCCAAGTGTATTAGCAAAGAAAGCTAAAACAGGTCTGCTGTTATTCATGAATATCAACACTGCACCAGTTACTAAAAATGTGCCAGTTATGAAGAAGCTAGCAAAATTATCAGTCCAATCGTCATTTAGTGAATCCCATATTGATGCAGGCAGAACAAAGATAACCACAAGGAATATTCCTGCACCTGTCAGCACTATATTTTGGGACAATCCAAGCCACCTGAAAAACAAAGATAAACCTATTGGAATGATAGCTAAACCAAATATGAATGCTGGGAACTGGTTGCTGCTGAAACTAGAGATAACTAATAAAATTCCGCCAATGGTTAAAATCAGAGACCAGATGAGGTTGCTTTTTGTGCGCCCTGATCCTTGTGGGTCTGGGATATCTCTTATTGCTCTTACTATATTAAGTTTGCTAATTTTCCAGGAAGCGAAAAATACGGTTGCGAAAGTTATTACAGCGCCGAGCAGAAATGAGGTTAGTACGCTAATAGATGAGACGTTTCCGGTAAGGTTAAAATCGTCTGAACTCCCCGAAAATATATTTGATGCAGCTACTATTAATAGAAGGCCGATACCAATACCGGCTAAAACGCCAATTATTGCTGATCCAAGACCGTATATAGCGCCTTCTAACATGAAGAGCCTAATGAGTTGTTGTCGTTGCATTCCCACTGCGCGAGCCATTCCCATCTCACTTTTTCGCTCTGCAGCAAGCATGGAAAATATCAAAAATATAAGTAACAAACCAACACCTATAGAAAACAACCCGAAAGTAGTGAAGAAAGTTACAAATAGGCTGCCAATACGATTTGCTAACTCAACTAAGTCAGCTTTTATTGGTACGATCTTTAGACCATTCGATTTCAGAACTTCGGAATCTCCTAGCCTTTCTTCAATACCATCGGAGTATTTGACTCCCTCATATGGGTCTCCGTTGTTCGTTATAAGAACTCCAGACAGGAAGCCCTCTTCTGCTAATAGGTCTTGAGCTCGTTTTAACGGCATCATTATTGCTATAGAGCTACCTCGGCCCTTGAAATAGTAACCTTCTGAAATACCCTTTAAAATAAAAGGTGTTAGCTGGTTTGGGCCTAGAGCAATTTGTATTTCATCTCCAACTTCAGCCTCTAAAGCCTCAGCTCCTTCGATGTCTATGAAAATTTCATTTGGCCCAAGATCGCTAATCTCTAACGGTTGGTTTAGCTCGTCGTATAATGCTTCAAACTTAGTGGAATTCTGTTCATCTACTCCTATCATTGTTGCATTTATTTCGAATTGTCTGCGAGTTACGTTGATAACAGCTACAGTTTTGGTTAGATCTGCTAATGTTGACTCGACGTCAGGGTCTGCTTCAAACTCAGCTTTAATCTCTTGATATAGTTTCTCATCAAAATATTCTGGTAAAGGCTGATTTGCCCACAGTTCAGATTCCTCATCGATAGTAATAAACATGTCGAGCTCTCGAAGAGCTGAAGTGGCCTCATTTTTAATACTGTAAGTAACTGAATCACCAGTTGTAAAAGCAATGGAAATTATCGCAGTTGCTAGCATTAGACCAGAGATTATTAACCCTGCTCTTGCTGGTCTTCGAATAACGTTTCTGAATGCCATCCTTACCAGAATTGAATTTCTGGCTATGATGTATGCAAGGAAAATAACTATAATCGCAAAAACAATAAATAATGTTAGGGCGATACTAGTTACCGGTGCCCCAAAAATAGTGTCCAATTAAATCCTCTTCCTCATAGCTATAGGTGTTTTACTTAATGTCGCTTTCTATTACACCATCTCTCATGAATATCGTTCTGTTAGTCAATTCAGCGACTTCATCGGAGTGGGTAACAATTACAAATGTTTGATTATTCTCTGCATTAAGCTTGATCATTAATTTCATTACGTCTTTCGCATTCTCACTATCCAGGTTCCCTGTTGGCTCATCTGCCCAAACGATCTCAGGTGTATTAACTAAAGATCTAGCTATAGTTACTCTTTGGATTTGACCGCCTGACAATTCAGCAGGGTAGTGTTCTATCCAGTCTGTAAGGCCAACTAACTCTAACGCATTTTCGGCTGATTCCTTCGCATCTTTAGCGGATGTGCCTGAAACAAGTAAAGGCATCTCAACATTTTCACGGGCCGTTAGAACGGGTAGTAGGTTGAAAGCCTGAAAAATGTACCCCATTCTTTGAGCCCTATACTTAGTTTTGACTTTATCTGACATGGTAGAGAGTTCTGTGTTGTTTATTTTGACTGTGCCGCTAGATATTTCATCCAACCCAGACAAGCAGTTTAATAGTGTTGTTTTACCGCAACCGCTAGGTCCCATGACTGCCACCATTTCGCCGCGTTCAACATTGAGGGTTACATTGTTTAGTGCGGTGACTTTGATCCGGCCAGTATCATACGTTTTAGTTACGTTTTCTGCCACAATAACTGGATCTGTCGAGTTGTCTGTTTGGTCTTGGTTATTCAAATTTTATTTCCTTGTCGTTATCAGATCGTCTATTAGTTGGTAATAATATGTTTAGTTTTCAAGTTATTGGTTAAATTTTCTTTAAAACGAGATTAACTGGTCATGTACACCAATACTCTTTAAGCTTAAATCCCCAAGTCCTCGCTGTCAATAAAATACATCATATATTGTAAAAATGTATAATATAATCTACATAGCTAATCTCAATAATTTAATATTTGTATCTCTAATTATCGTTAAATTTCTTGTTTAAATCTAGCCAGTCATCGAAATCTACATCGAGTGAAGAAATGATTCGGGCGACCATCGAGTAGTATCCAACAGTTATTATTAAATCAATTGTCATTTCACGACCTAATAAATGTTCAAGTGCATCGAAAGTATTTTTATTTAAAGTCGCATCACGTACCAATTCCTTGGCAGCTTGTATAAAAAGCCCCTCTTTTGGAGGCAGGCCCATCGGACCCTTACCAGATAATATTGAATCTATAACTTCATCTCTGACCCCTACTTCCCGTGCAACTGGTTCATGTTGAGCCCATTCATAACTGTTATTTAATTCCTTAGCCGTGGTCAAGATAGCTGTTTCTCGTATTGATGGGTCAAGGTTGGATTTGTACCTTATGTACTCACCAACTGAAGTCACTACTTCAGCTCCCTCAGGACTATTCATTAGAGCGCCAAATACATTCTGGACAGAACCTCTCGTTTTAGCTACCTGATCAAATATAGGTTTATGATGATCTGATAGATCTTCACGTTTTACATACGGGACTCGAGCCATGATTATTCCTTTTGCTTGAAAATTTATCTGAAAGCTAACTCAGATATAAGCTTATGTTTGCGTGAGAGTAATGCACCCTTAAAGATGCTTTCCTTTCACGTTCTAATGTTTTTCGATACGATTCTTGATCGACAGTTTTATCGTTTAGCACATGAGGACAAGGTTGCCTGCGCTCTATTTGCGGGCAGAGATGCATGCTGTCAGACTCGTCTAAAAATCCGCACATTTGCATTGGATAAAACAATGCTTCAGCCATAGTACGTAAATCCGAGATTATCTCGCTTGGCCTAGAATCTCCATCAGATGTAATATCGACTTGTATTTTTTCCAATTTAGTTAATCTCCAGTTATGTGTTTGCGAAATGATCAAAACCGCTCGAAGTGTAGTTGCTATGCAAGCCTTTTGAGTTTAATACCCTTATCTCAGGATAATCATCAGTTATTTCACCGATTATAGTAACGGAGGTTTTTAGGGAAGAAATTGCTTTATCAATTGACTCTTTGGTCCCTGTGAAAACAAGTTGATAATCCTCGCCTCCACTTAAGGATAGTTCTTCCCAATCAACAGGGAAAATAGATTTCAAATCTGTATCTACAGGAAGTGCATCAATCTTAATCTCTGCGCCTACTTTACTGGCTTCGCATATATGTGCTAAATCCGCCAGCAGACCGTCACTAATATCTGCGGCACATTGTATGCCATTCGAAGCTAGCCACACTCCTGTATCTATTTGAGGTCTTGGCTTTATATGAGACTCGATTAGCTGTTGAGATTGTGGGAGAGTACCGGTGTTGTCTAGTAAAATTCTTAATCCACCAGCTGATGATCCAACTGACCCAGTTACTGCCAGTAGTTCCCCAGGCTTAGCAGAAGATCGTTTGAGGGGATTGGCACGAAATTCATTGGATGGATCATAGCCTAACATGGATATGGAAATGAACAAAGTTTCAGATTTTACAGTATCACCTCCTACAACCTTGCCTCCGAATTGCGAGCTTGCATAGGCTATGCCTTTGTATATTTTCGTTAGTAAATCCACTTCTTCGTTACCACTTAAACCTAAAGATACCGTTGTAAATAACGGCCTGAACCCCATAGCGGCTATATCACTTTGTGAAGATACCATGGACTTCCAGCCCAGATCCACTGGATCTATGAATCTTAAATCAAAATGAACATCGTTTACTAAGGCGTCCGTAGTGAACGCCTGATGACCTGCTGGAACATCCCATACAGCCGCATCATCACCCAGGCCAACGATCTCGTTGTAATTGGTATTCAGTTCGTTGCTTTTGTAGTTGTCAGACAGTGTTTTAGACAAAAGTCTAATCAGCTCAAACTCGCCTATTTCATTAACTTTCATATTATTTAGGTCTTCCTGACCTAAGCTTATGTTGTCTATACACACAATCATTCATTACCACCATAATACCTGCATTCAATGCCATTTTCTCGGCATTTGTATCTTGAACTCCGTCTTGCATCCAAATACTTTTAACTCCAATTTTGATTGCATCTTTAACTACAGGCTGTACATGTTCTGACCTGCGAAATATATTTACTAAGTCAATCTGATGAGGGATTTGCCGTAAATGAGGATAGCTTTTAATCCCAAACACAGAGTTCACGTTTGGGTTTACTGGGATAACTTTATAACCATTATCGAGTAAGTAAGATCCTATACGATGACTGGAACGGCTTGGATCATCAGACAGTCCAACAATCGCTATTGTGTTTGTGGATTCAAAAATTCTATCGATTATTTTTGGATACGGTTGTTTAGGGTTCATAAATCTCAACTGATGCAAGCATACCTTCTGTACCTATTCCTCCAATTATCAATATACGTCCATCGGAGAGTTCGACAACTTGATGATTTGTGCGACCAATGAGCAGATTGCCGGCTACCGACCATGTAGAGTCCGTAGGATTATAGATCTCAACTTCTGACAAGTAACCTAAGCCACCTGTAACTAAAACTGAACCATTGCTGAGGCGGACTGATACATGCCCAGCACGTGGTTTGGTGGTTTCGCCGGCATAAGACCATGTGTCTGAATTTGGATCATATATCTCAGCTTTTGTTATTTTGCCTCTTCCTCCTACTACCAAAACTTTGCCATCAGATAACAAAGTTGCTGTATGAGCTACTCGACCTTTTAGCATGGGGGCTGTTATTTTCCATGAATCTGTATCTGGGTTATATATTTCGGACGATTTTGAATAAGGCCCATCGAGTTTACCTCCACCTATCACAAAGACTTTACCGTCATTCAGTATTATCGATACATGATTTGAACGCTTTTCAGACATCGGAGCAGCAGCTGTCCATTTTCCAAATTCAGGATCAAATATTTCAGTTTCTTTACTACTCGAAACAACTAAACCGTCACTATCATATGTCCCTCCACCAATTACCATGAATCTTCCATCTTCTAGTTTTAGATAGCTCATTTCATGACGAGCTTTTATCATTTCTGGACCTGATATCCATATTCCAGTGCTTGGATCCCAAATTTCTGTTGAATTCAAAGGCCCGTTTTTTCGGTGGAAACCTCCGGTCAAAATAACTTTACCGTCAGGCAATTCAAATATTGCTGGTGAAAGTCTGCTGTCAGTGAGTTCACCTGTGAATGTCCATTCGCCTGAAGCAGGGTCAAAAATCTCCGCTGTTTTACTAAATTCTCCACCCCTTAACATATTTGCAGATTCGTAGTGTCCAGTCGCTGCAATCAATGTTCCATTACTTAGTTTTAACAGACCAAATTTTTCCCTTCTTGATTTCAAGTCCTGACCGGCGTTAAAAATTAAAGATAGCTTTGCATCTGAATCTTTATCGATATTGGATTCACTATTTTCGATACTGAGCTTCGATGCCGTAGATGGATAGATAGATTCAGCAGTATCACAGCCTAGACAAAGTAACGTTAGTAACAAAGAAAATAATATGATCGGCTTCTTAATATTAAGCATAAAAAGAGTATAAATTATTTATGTTAAAGAAAGAAAGAATATTATGAAAAAATGAAAAAATGAAATAAAACCGTCTCATTTCGAAACAAAAATTGATGGAAAAATTTGAGAAACTTTATTCACCTTTTCGGTTCACATCTAGTTGAGTTAAGGACCCAAAGTTAAATAAAGTGTAGTTATGTTAAATGCAAATAACCTTACAAAAGCCTATGGGGATGAAATTTTATTTTCAGACCTTTCATTAAATGCTTCTGCTGGCGACCGTATCGCCCTGGTTGGAACTAACGGTTCTGGTAAATCAACGCTAATGGATATCTTAGCTGGAGAAACTATTGCTGATCGCGGAAAAGTATCACTAAAGAGAAACTGTAAGGTTGCGTATTTAAAACAGGAAAACTACAAGTTTGAAAACAGACCGTTGTTAAAGGAGGTTTGCCAAGAACCCGAGGAAATTTTAGGGCTTCGAAAAGAGCTAAGGGATATTCATGAGTTATTATCCAATGGAATCAATAAACAGACACAGTCAACACTACTATCTCGTATGGGAAAAATTAATGACCATTTAGAGATTCATTCTCAGAACAACGCTGAGCATAAAGCAAAGATGATTTTATCAGGCTTGGGTTTTAAGCAAGTTGATTTTGGCAAACCTATAAACGAATTCAGTGGTGGATGGATTATGAGAGCTTATTTGGGCAAGATACTTTTTCATGAACCTGATTTATTACTCTTGGATGAGCCGACCAATCATTTGGACTTGGAAGCAAATTTATGGTTTGAAGACTACTTACTGAATTTTAAAGGTGCTGTTCTTGTCACATCTCATGATAGAGCATTTTTGAATGCCGTCGCCACAACAATATTAGCTATAGAAGATGAACAGGTAGTTATGCAAAAAGGAAATTATGATGAATACCTAATATCGAGAGAACAGGTTTTGAGAACTAAACAAGCGACTGCGGCTAGAACTGAAAAGCAAATAAAGAAACAGATGAAGTTTGTAGAGCGTTTTAGATCAAAAGCGACTAAGGCGAGACAAGTTCAAAGCAGGTTAAAGTCCATAGATAAAATTGAAAAGATAGAAATACCAAGAGCCACCAAGCGAGTGAGGTACTCTTTTCCTGAACCGCTAAGAAGTGGAAACGAAGTAATACATTTGGAGAATTTAAATAAATCATACGGTAAGAACGTTGTCTACAAAGGAGTAGATTTGTCTTTGAATAGGGGAGATAAAGTCGCTTTATTAGGAGTTAATGGGGCTGGTAAATCTACTATTCTGAAAATACTAGCAGGAGTTTTAGATTTCGACAGTGGAGGAAGAAAATTAGGACATAATGTAACAACCGGTTATTACGCTCAACATTTGCTTGAACTTTTAAATCCCGAAAAAACAGTCATACAAGAATTAGAAGAAGTCGCTGGAGGGGGTTTGCGAGGAGTCGTGAGAAATATCCTGGGAGGATTTCTGTTTTCAGGTGATGATATACATAAAACGATATCAGTTTTATCCGGAGGGGAAAAAGCTCGAGTCGCTTTAGCTAAATTATTGCTTCAATCCAGCAATTTACTTTTTATGGATGAGCCCACAAACCACCTCGATATTGAATCAAGAGAAATCTTAATTGATGCATTGAATGACTACCAAGGCACTTTATGTTTTATTACTCATGATCGAACTTTTATACATCAAGTCGCAAACAAAATCTTAAGGATAGAAGACGGACGGCTTGTTGTGTATCCAGGTGATTACTCAAGTTACTTATCCAGCACGAGTAAAATGTTGTCCGAGCACGATTCAATTCAGCAGAAAGTATCTAATCCAAGTCAATTATCGGAGGGTAAACATAACCGGGAAAGAAGTACGCGGGGTTATTCTGTGAATAAAATGCGTAAATTAAATCAAAGGATAAGAACAATTGAATCAGAGCTTGAAAATATCAATTCTGAGATGAATAATCTAGAGAAGTTTTTTACTGATCCCAAAGAGATAGACAATCCGGAGCAACTAGCTAATTTAGGTCTAAAGCATGAAACTCTTCAAAAGCGATCTAAAGCGTTAGAGAAAGAATGGGAACAATTATCTAGTGAAATTGAGACAAACATCACATAATTTTATGTTCTTACGTAATATAATCTCACACATCAATGAAAAAATATTCCAGTTAATGTATTTATATTTAACACCTTAACTTCCGTATACTGTTCGTTTAATGCTCTATATCATACGCACAACGCTTTGCAGAAACAGTTATTTCCTGAAGATTTAATATTGAAATAAATGTTTGATTGGAAATATTAATTTAGGAGAATACACTGAAGTTTGAAGATATGGGTTTGAACCATCGTCTCTTGGACGCAATAAGAGATGCTAAATATGTTGAACCTACCCCTATACAAGTTCAAACAATTCCTGTTTCAATGCAAGGACATGATGTATTAGGATTGGCTCAAACTGGCACGGGCAAAACAGCAGCATTTATGTTACCCATATTGGACAAGATTCATAATAGCCGCACAAAGAAGATTAGTGCCTTGGTAATAGCTCCAACTCGCGAACTAGTAGATCAAATAAACAAAACAGCTGTGGATTTAGGAAAATATACCA
The DNA here is from genome assembly GCA_022447925.1 of SAR202 cluster bacterium. GTDB lineage: Bacteria > Chloroflexota > Dehalococcoidia > Lucifugimonadales > UBA2962 > UBA2962. The sequence continues at coordinate 72,948 of JAKUTS010000003.1, forward strand.
AATCTAGAAGCTTGTCTGTCTACGGTGGTGTAAACAAACGTCCTCAGGAGTCTAAGTTATCACGATCTCCCGATATAGTTGTTGCTTGCCCGGGACGTTTATTGGACCACCTGAATGACAAAACTATTGATTTGTCTGGGGTAGAAACATTAGTTTTAGATGAGGCAGATACCATGTGTGATATGGGATTCCTCCCAGATATACGAAAAATACTTAATTATTTACCTGCTGAGAGACAAACCTTGTTTTTTGCAGCCACGATGCCGAAAGCTATAAGAGCCATGGCACAGGATATTCTTAAATCCCCGAAAACAGTCCAAATAGGGGTTATTTCACCAGCCGAAACGGTATCTCATGCCCTATATCCAATGAATGAAAAGATCAAGTCAAAATGCTTATTTAAAGTTTTGGAAACAACCGCCACCGGTCGCGTAATTGTTTTTACCCGTACCAAACATAGAGCAAAAATAGTGTCCGCTGACCTCGCTAATAGGGATTATAAAGTAACTGTTTTACAAGGTAATTTATCTCAGAACAAAAGGAACCAGGCAATAAATGGATTTAAAAACGGTAAATACGATATTTTGGTGGCTACTGACATAGCATCAAGGGGAATCGACGTGTCAGAAGTTTCGCATGTGATAAATTTTGACATGCCAAATACTGTGGACGCTTATATACACCGCATTGGACGCACAGGTCGGGCTAAAAACAAAGGCGAAGCTTTGACGTTTGTTGTCCCGAATGATGAGTATATGGTTCGTCAAATAGAAGCTATTTTAAAAGCTAAAATTGATAGGCGAACTATAGATGATGTTAATTATGGCAAAACACCAGTGATCGATCCGGGCTCTAAAAAATATCGAAGTAGTGATAGAGCGTCACAATACAAGGGACGTGGTAAAGGGAGATATATTGACGCTTCGAAGTCTAAAAGACGTGGGTTTAAAGGTAAGGCTAAGATTAAAAGTCACCGGTCCACAAAGAACTCAAATGGGATATTTAAGTAGAGTATAAAATGGTGGGCCAGCGTGGACTCGAACCACGGACCTCAGTCTTATCAGGACTGCGCTCTAACCGACTGAGCTACTGGCCCACAATCTATTAATTGACCTTAATATCAAAAAATCGCGAATTAACATTATAGAACGAAAATACACTAAGCACTGTAGTTTTAGAGTACTTCCACAATTCTATCGCCAACTATTTTTTCTTCACCTGGATTTAATCCAAACATGTGAATTTCCATATAATCCTCACCCTCTTTCGCAAAGAAAGCTTTTCTCGTCCAAATGGGAGGATTGCCAGATTTTAGTTTTTCAACTAAATCTTCGACTGTAAAATTTGCTTTAGAGTTCGGTGTAATGGTTAAGCCAAAAGGCAGAACCCCAAGGATGTTATCTATCATTGCTACATTGATTGTTGGTATATGTTTTATTTTATCTATTATTGTTTGCGTCATAGTTTCTGCCTTACTAAGACGTTCTTCATGATTTAATCCCATCCATCTTTCTACGGCTACAACGCAACCTATAATTTCTTGCCTGTCTACTTTTTGTGGCCTGCCAAGCCCTCTAATTCTTCTGCCTTCATACCCAATAAAAGATTGTAGGGCTAATTTATCAATGGCTTCTTGAGTTCCCAGTGCAAAACCTACTGAATGAGGAGCTCCTAAATATTTAGCGGCTACGCATTGAATATCAGCACCCATTCTGACATATTTACCAATATTTTCTGTTGGATAGATTTGTCCAGCAGCATCTACTAATACATACAAACCATTTTTCTTTGCTATTTCGATGGTGTCTTCTAGAGACAACGCACTGGGGTCTATCCTTTGTTCGTCAGCATAGTAATGAACAGCGACAGTTTTGTCAGTTATTGCGTTTTCTAGGTCTTTTTTCGTAGTTTCATTTTCTGATCCGAAAGTAACAAGTTTTGCACCAGCTAATTCTAAGCAGCGGTCATACCAGTAGTGCTGTTTTCTTTGAATCAATATTTCGTTTTTCATTCCAGATGTATCAGGAAGTTGTTCTATAAAATCATCATTGTCACCTGCCATAAAAGCAGCAGTTGCCAAGGTGAGTGCCGAACCGGCTCCAGAAGTTACATACGCTGCTGGCACATTAGTCAACTTCGCAATGTGTTCTCCAGCTTTTTCCTCTAATTCCATCATCGGTATATAGCTGGAATCAGCTTTATCCATTGCTTCCTTAACTTCTTGAACAGGGGTTGAGCCTCCAAGCATTGTTACGCTTCCAATAGCATTAATTATTGGTTGAGCACCGATCGATTTATAAACTTCGCCCCAATTACTCATAATTAAAAAACCTCTTAGATTAAATAATAAAATACACCTAGAAAAGCTAACAACTGCATCTAAATAGAAGCCTATAACGGTCCGAGACTAATCTAGGTGCCTAATAAGTATAAAGTATGGGGTGCAGTTTAAACAAAATTTGAGGTAGATTATTAAAAATGACACAAACTTTAAATCTTTTTAAAGTTATGTGAATAAAAGCGGGAGTAGCTCAGTGGTAGAGTACTTGCTTCCCAAGCAAGTTGTCGCGGGTTCGAATCCCGTCTCCCGCTCCACTATGTAAGGCTTTGATAATTCAAGTAGAAGGAGATTAGAATGCAACAAGCTTCAATGGAGCAACTTAATGAGATACGTTCATTTGACAGCCCGACTCTATTTAATTCGATCGTAGAGGTTTCAAACACATCGGCTGGTGGTCAGCCAGTATGTTATACAGATCAAACGTTGAAAAGTCTAACCTCAGGTTTGGGTTGTGCGGTTGGCTATGCAGTGACCTCTGAAGTCACCACTAATGATGAAGATTCTGCAGCATTGCCTTGGGATGATTACTACAAAGTATTAGATCAAACAAATGGTCCGATAATGGCCGTAATGAGAGATGCAGACACAAGATCAGGCAGAGGAGCTAACTTTGGAGATAATATGGCAGCAGCCCATGTGGGTCTTGGTGTTACAGGAGCGCTGGTAGAAGGAACTGTTAGGGACCTTCCAGGTATACAGGATGCAGGATTGGCAATTTGGGCTCACGGCACAGTTCCAGGACACGGGGTTTTTAATCTAACATCAGTGAATCGATCAGTGGTAATAGCAGGACTAATTATTCATCCAGGAGATTTATTAATAGCTGACCTAAATGGCTGCACAAAGATTCCCGCAGATCTTCCATTGGATAAGTTGATTGAAACTTCATACACCATACGCGATAGAGAGCAGAGATTTCAGGAAATGTGTAGGCAGCCTGGATTTAACTATGAAAAATGGAAGACAGCTCGCGAAATTTAAGTTTACTTAATTTGATCTTTGGTTGGTCTAGTCACAATAAACAGTGTGCCCATAACGGCTATTATGGCCACCGCAATTACGAAGATAATGCCATATGGAGACCACACTAGAGAGATTGTTGTAAATATCCAAATAGATGCGATTGAGAGGACCTTTGCCTTTAAAGGCATTTCCCCTGTATCCAAATAGTCTTTCACGACTTTGCCAAATATTTTATGGCCTGTTATCCAGTCGTACATTTTTTTATTGGATCTAACGAAACAACTTGCCGCTAAAATTAGAAATATTGTCCCTGGTAGGCCTGGCAATATATATCCGGCGATTCCTAACCCTAAAAATATAAATCCTAAAACATACAGGGAATACTTTTTTATATTCTTCAACATTTTAAAAAATCGACAATGTACAATAATTGAAAAAATTGTTATGCATTTCACAATTCTATACAAAATTATTAAATGAGATGTAATTAAGGAACCTCAATGGTAAATAAAAGGCTAAAAGTTTATTACATAGGACAACACGATGGTTTAGATATGTCTCAGACTGAATCAGCTTTAGATAAAGCTGAAGCTGACTTGTTTTTGCTTGATCATATGGATGATGAATCTGAGTTAATATCAAGAATTAAGGACGCTGATGGACTAATCTCCGTTTACACTCCCATAACTAGAAACATTTTTTCGAATTTAAAAAAATGCAAAGCTGTATTAAGAACTGGCGTAGGTTTTGACGTGGTAGATATTGAAGCGGCGACTGAATTTGGAGTAGCAGTAATTAATGTTCCTGATATGTGGACTCAAGAGGTTGCAAATCAGGCATTAACATTGCTTCTAGCGTGTAATCGTAAGTTGCTAACAGGAGATTCAGTTATCCGTATGGGTGAATGGAATGACAAAATTCCAGGTAATGTTGGCCCTCTATACGGCGAGACTATGGGAATTATTGGGTTAGGTAATATTGGCTCGGCATTTGCAAAGAGGGCTGCTGCACTTGATTTAAATATAATCGGATATGACCCATATTTATCTGAGAAAGTATGGAAACAATTAAACATTAAAAAAGTGTCTTTAGTTGACCTAATTACTAAATCTGATTATGTGTCTATTAATTGCCCGCTCAATGAGGAGACTCATCATATGATAGGCGAATCAATGTTTAAGCTTATGAAACCAACAGCTTACTTAATTAATACGGCTAGAGGTGCAATTGTAGATGAGAAAGCATTAATTAAAGCACTCCAAGATGGCATTATTGCTGGAGCTGGCTTGGATGCTTTGGAGATAGAACCGCCAAAACCAAATAATCCTTTGCTCAAAATGAAAAACGTTGTTCTCTCAGCCCATGTAGGTCATTTTTCAGACGCCTCTATGGCTAGAAGGCCTGTAAGATTTGGAGAAGAAATAGCAAGAGTATTTTTGGGTGAGATGCCAATTAACCTAGTAAATTCGAAAGTAAATGAAAAATTACAGCTTAGGCAATAATAAAAGTGCAATAATATAAACAGGAGGCACTTCCCTAGAAAATCTCATATATCAGACCGTTAGTTTAATGCCTATTTTAATTAATCAATACTCTTTCATTATTGTCAGCATCGCAAGTTTAATACTTGTTGGGATTTTTATATGGCGCATATTTAATCCTGCACTAGCTATATCAGCAATATTCGTAGCCATGTTAATTTTGTCAGTTGTTTTTATAAGCCTGCGTCGAGACGAAGCTACTCTTTCAAGTTTAGAAGACTTTAACCTTGCTTTGGAATCAGGCCCATTATTGATTGATTTCTACTCTGATTACTGAGTTGGGTGCCTAGTGGCTAAACCTGACGTTGACAGGTTAGAAAAAAAACTTAAGGGCAAGGTGCAAGTTATTCGCTTAAATATTGCTAATGAATTTGGAAAGCAATTGAAATCCAAATTTAATGTACGAATAGTGCCTGGGTTCGTGCTTGTTAACACAGAAGGCAAAGAAATATTGAAACGGACTGGGAAAGTTCCCTCTCTGGAAAAAATTGTTGAGCTAGTTGATTCTAAATAAATTTACTTTTTATTTTCGTTAACGTTGTTAAGAATACAGATAGCGGTCGTGACAAATATCCATAGCATTATCGTTATAAAAAATCCTCTTTGCATCAATCCAACATGATTTGGAAACAAGCGGGCACCATCAAGGCCAAATGATATTGCAAAAAATATAGTCAATATCACAATTATTGTTGAGAAAATCTTCCAAGTATTACTACTAATGTTTTTATTCAATCCTATAACTGACAGGATAATTGCGATTAATATAGCAAAAAATCCGATTCGAGATGCTAGGTCATGCATTGACCCTTCAGACAAATTCCAAATAGTTTCCTGAATACCTGCATCCTTGTAAACCGATGCAAATATTCCTGAGAGACCGTAAATAAAAACTAGGGCCCAAATCAATATTCCTAAACTTTTTGTGTGCGCATTGATGAAAAGTAACGGTCCTAAAGTTTGTATCATTAGTGCGTATCCAAGGAACCCAGTGGTCATTAAAATGGCATTCGGCATGTGGTGCCTAGCCAAAACACTATAGGCCTGTGAGATCACGCTATAATCCGGGGTGATTATTGAGGCGTATGTTGAAATGCCCATAAAATAAATCGGCGCAATTAAGCTAAGCAGTGCTGCGTATCTAACAAAGTTGTGTGCAGAATGATATTTTAGAGCTTTGGCCATGCCCAGCCTAATAACCTATTTATGCAGATATATTATTTTCATTGAAGCAACGTTTTATGTATATGCAAAAAGAGAAAATACTTACGGTCGCAATACTAGCACATAAGGCTAAGGCAAATTGAGTCCCATAACCTTGAGCAAGGATGCCAAGTAGCAGTCCGCCAAAAGCAGATGCACCCCATCCTAATTGATGAATACTTGACACTCTACCTCGGTATTTATCTTCAATTATGGTTTGTAAGAAGGTGTTGTTTATGGTCTGGAAAGTAACGCTAAATGCCCCTACTATAGCGATAATAATCATGGCTACTTGGAACGAGTTTGTTATTGAGAAAGACACAAGACTCAATCCGAGCCCCAGACCTGTGATGATTTGCACATAATTTAAACTAATGCGCAAGCCGAAGCCAGTCAAGGTCGGGACAGAGGAAGACTGTCTTAGTTTACCGAATTGTGCCATTGCAAATGCACCAAACATTCCTCCAACCCCACTACTAAGTAATAGATAACCGTAACTATTTACATCTCCAGAAAGAACCTTGGCTACATAATCAGGTAGCAATGTCATATAGGGTGCTGCGAATATGCCAGTAATTATTCCTATAGAGATTAATGAGACCATTACTCCATTAAGGCGTATGTAGCCTAAACCTTCTAATAGATCAGCCCATGGCTTTTGTTTGTTATCGGTTCGGTATATCTTCTGCTTAGTTAATTGGCTAAACATTAGAGTCGTAATTAAATAAGCGATACCAATGAAAATGAACACTCCTGCCATACCCCATATCTTGATAATCAGTGGTAAAAATGTCGGACCTATAATAGCTGAGCCAGTTCCTAGCATTGACTGAAGCGCATATGCATTAACTAAATGTTCTCTGGGGAGAAGATTTGGCACCATAGCCTGTCGTGAAGGTATGTCGAAGGAAAGTAATATGCCATTAATAACTGAAATTAATATTAAGTGCCATGGGAGTATTACGTCGAAGGCAATCAGTAATCCTGTTAATGTCGCAGTACATGCAAATAAGGCTCGGGTAATTGTCACTAAACGGACTCTATTTACCCGATCTGCTACTACTCCTCCCCACATCGAAAAAAGTAATATTGGCACAGCACTTGCAAAGGTTAGGATTCCTAACATTATTTTTGAATCTGTCAATTCATGCATCAGCCAAAGGCGACCAGCAAATAACATATAAATCCCAATATTTGAGGTGGCATTGCCCAACCAGAAGATTCTATACTCACGAAATTTTAATGCTGCTAACATGTGATGGGAGTTTTAAATAAAACCTTTTTAATCTGCTTTGTGAGCAGTGGGGTATTAACAATTTTTGTAATTAAATTATTTTCGTTTGTAAAATGACTCAAGATATAACACAAGATCGTTTCAGGATATTTAACAAAGGCGCTCACTTACAATGATACCAAGTTCTAATAATAAAGATTTCCGAAATAGCGAAAGCTGTACTGTTGACATTAATGTTCCTATACCGATGCGAGATGGGACAAAACTATATGCAGACATTTATAGGCCAGAAGGTAAGCCAAAAAGTCCAGTTTTATTGATGAGGTCACCTTATGGCAAACATACTCCCGCATATCGAAGTATGTATCTGGACCCACTGAGGGCCGTTGGCAGGGGATATGTTGTTGTGGTCCAAGATGTTAGAGGCAGGCATATGTCCGAAGGAGAGTTTTATCCGTATATAAACGAGGCACAAGATGGATATGACACGGTTGAGTGGTGCGGGTCACAATCATGGTCAGATGGAAATGTAGGTATGTTTGGAATTTCTTACCATGGCGCCACTCAGTGGCTGGCTGCAAGTGAGGGACCTCCATCCTTAAAAGCTATAATTCCAGGCGTTACGTCAGACGATTATTATGATGGATGGACATATCTGGGAGGTGCATTTCAGTTGTGGTGGATAACCCAATGGCTTGTTGGGTTCGCGGAAAACGATATTGGTAGAGGTTATACAAAAAGACCTGACAGAACGAGAGAGCTTGAAGAGATGCAGAACTGGCTATTAGATCCTATGCAAATGTCCGAATCCTTGCCTTTGAAAGAAATGTCAGCTTTTAGTACAAACAATTCAGAAAATGACTTATGCGGTTTTTATTATGACTGGTTAGACCATCCAACTTACGATGACTATTGGAAATCATTTGCTCCAAAAGAAAAATTTCATAATGTAAACATTCCTGTCTTAAATATCGCTGGGTGGCACGATATTTTTATTAGAGGGTCGATTAATTGTTATCAAGGAATGCAACAAAAAGGCGGATCAGAGTTAGCTAGAAGGCAGCAGCACCTAATAGTAGGTCCTTGGTTACATGCTCCTTTACCTCCGCCTCAAGCGGGTCAGCAGTTTTACGGTAGAACTGCAAGTGGAGCTTATATTGACTTGCATGGGATGCAGCTGGATTGGTTTGACAGATGGCTAAAGGGAGAGAACAACGGTATAGATACACAGCCAACTGCATACGTATTTGTTATGGGTAAAAATAAATGGCAAGCTGAAGAAACATGGCCGCCTGAAGATGTGACAAGCGTTAGTTACTTTATAAGTAGTGAGGAAGGTGCTAATTCCAAAAACGGGGATGGAAAGCTAATTACTTTACCTTCAAATAGTACAGAATCATCGGATCAATTTATATATGACCCCCAAAATCCTGTACCGTCTTTGGGGGGAGCATATGGATATGGGATACCAGGGGTTTTTGAAGTGGGCGTCCAGGATCAAAGTGTGATTGAAAATCGTCAAGATGTACTTGTTTATACTTCCGAAGTTTTAGATGAGGATTTTGAAATAGCAGGAAAAGTCACCATGAAACTTTGGGCTAAAACTTCTGTGGCTGATACCGATTGGACCGCAAAATTGCTTGATGTTGATAAGAATGGTAAATCAACTAATGTCTGTGATGGTGTTTTACGCGCCAGGTTCAATAAGTCGTTGGAAACAGAGTGTTTTGTAAATAATAATCAAGTAGAATGTTTTGAGATAGATCTTGGTTTTACTGCGATGTCATTTTTTGCAGGACATCGAATACGAGTACAGATATCATCGAGCAATTTCCCTGCTTTTGACAGAAACCTTAATACAGGCAAAGGATTTGATGATTCTCAGGTGATTATTGCGGAACAAACCATATTTCATGATTCGAAGTACCCTTCGTTTATCAGTTTACCGAAAGTTAATAGATAGGCATTGTGAAATAGAACGGATTTTAAAAATTTCTTAGCTGGTGTCGTTATATTTATTAACAAATTGAACGAGTTGATATGCATAAAATAGCTATTCTTAATAACAGGTGGATATTTTTTGCAGCCGCAATGCCTGGAATATTATTAACTCTTATGGATGAGTTTGGTATTCATCAGGCAATTCCTGTGATTACAGACAATTTTAATGCCACTATCCCAGAATCTCAGTGGATTGCACTTGGGTATTTGCTCAGTACAGGGGCACTACTAATGCCTGCAGGTAGGTTTGCAGACAGAATCGGCTATAAAAGACTGTACTTTTATGGACTTTTGGTCTTTGTGGTTGGCGCTTTACTCTCTGGGTTTGCTCCATCTTTGTTGACGCTGATACTTTTTAAAGTCCTTCAAGGAGTTGCTGCAGCGATGATACAGGCAACAACAATACCAATAATTATCAGTAAATTCACAAATGATAGAGGTAAAGTGTTAGGAGCATTTGGCTTTTTGATGGCGTTATCGGCAATTTTCGGGCCAGTAATTGGAGGCGGAATGGTTACTCTATTAAGCTGGAGAGCATTCATGTTTTTATCTGTGCCTCTGGGCTTAATTTCGATTGTTTTGGCCTGGTTTATATTAAATATATTTGATCGGGATTCTACATCTGTTGATAAAATCAAGGATAAATTTGATTGGGTAGGCGTGATGCTTTCTACTGGTTCACTACTACTATTACTTTTGACTCTTTCCAAAGCAAATGATTTTGGGTGGGGCTCACATTTCACTATCGTTGGATTTATAATTACAGGTGTATTATTAGTATCTTTTATAATTTGGGAGTCAAAATTTGAATTTCCTTTACTGCCACTCCATCTATTTTTGAATGGGACGTTTTTAACTGGACAGATTGGAATGTTCTTGGTAGTTCTTGGCAACTCATGTATTTTTTTCTTACTGCCGTTTTATATCCAAGATCTGAAAGGTTATGAAGCCTTCATTTCAGGCTTAGTAATTGCAGGACTTCCGCTAGGATTTTTGGTCACAGGTCCAACTATCGGAGTGCTATCAGATCGTTATCCTAACGGCTGGAAAATATTTTTACCTTTCGGATTAACATTTAGTGCAATTTCAATGTTACTTTTATCAATATTATCGACTGATAGTTCGATTTGGCTTGCATTCACATATTGTTTTATGATGGGTTTTGGTATTGGTTTTATATTCATGCCAGCACAGAATGCTATTTATGGAATCATCGATCAAAAAGATCAAGGGGTTGTTACTGGATTCATTAATATGGTTAGAAATTCATCTACGTTAACTAGTATCGCAGTAGGTACTGCAATCGTAACTGGTATTATGGCCAGTCAAGGATATCCAGCTTCCCTTGATGCGGTTCGAGAAGGCACAATTGCTGGAATCCATAATTCATTTTTGTCAGGAATGACCACAACATTTTTGATTGGATTCTTCGTAATTGCTTTGGGTGTTTTAATTACAGTAGTATCATATTTTCTAGGAAGACGGAGCAAACCTATAAACAGGCAAATAGTATGAGCCAGAGACTAAAAGATAAAGTAGCAATAATTACCGGATCAGCTAATGGGATAGAGAGCAATGTAATGGGCATTGGTGGAGCATCTGCGAGGCTGTTTATAGAAGAAGGCGCATCAGTTGTAGTAGCGGACATAGACACAAGTCGTGGTGTTCAAACTACTGAGCAACTCCAAGCCTTATCAACAAGAGCTGAGGCAGCTATATTTATGGAATTAGATGTATCCGTGGAAAGCCAATGGGCTGGATTAGTGAAAGCAACGACTGCAAAATTCGGAAAAATCGATATACTCGTTCATTCTGCTGGCAATTCACACACAGCTTCAGTAGAAAACACTACAGAAGACGAATGGGACAAGCAATTCGATGTGCATAGTAAAGGAATATTTTTGGGTACAAAGCATGTTGTTCCGATTATGCGTAAAAATCCAGGTGGTTCGATAGTAATCCTTTCATCTATGGATGCAATGATAGGTGCTTCTGGCGGCACCGCCTATTCGGCTGCTAAAGGATCTTCTCGTACCTTTGCTAAAGTAGCTGCAATTCAACTTGCGAAAGATAAAATCAGAGTTAATTCCGTTCATCCTGGATATACTGACACTCCGTTAGCTCGTGCTGCAATCGAACGAATTACTGCCGATGGATCTCCAGATCCGAGGGTTGCCAGGATACCTATGGGTCGATTAGCAGAAGCAGATGAAATCGCAAATGCGATTTTATTTTTGGCATCTGAAGAGTCCTCATATATTACTGGCAGTGAATTAGTGATCGATGGTGGCGTTACTGCACAGTAGGTATTATTTTTTACTAAAGCCTAGTTGCCTCCAAGCTTCATAACTTGTTATAGCTACAGCGTTAGAAAGATTAAGACTTCTGTTGTTTGGAAACATAGGTATTCCGATATGTTGCTCTTCCGGAAAAATATTTAACACCTTATCTGGTAGACCTTTATCCTCAGGTCCAAACAAAAAAGAATCGTTCCAAGTATACTTTGGATTAGTATATATATTGCTAGTTGCGCTGGTGGCCGCGAATATTCGTCGCTCTGGAAACTCTTCTATGTATGAATGAATCGAATCATGTAATGTTGTCGAAGTTAGATCTGTGTAGTCTAGTGAAGCTCGCTTAAGATGCGCGTTATCTAATTTGAATCCCATAGGTTCCACAATATGTAGCTGAGCTCCATTATTAGCACATAACCTAATTATGTTACCTGTGTTATGGGGTATCTGTGGCTTATACAATAGTATGTGAAAGTTATTAATGTTTAGATCTTTCAAAATTACTTAAACGCTTAATTGTTTAGTACGGATGTTACAAATTATATGAAAATAAATCTTCGAATAATACTAATAGGGTTTATGGTATCTATTCTGTTAATTAGCAGTTATTCCTGTGAATCTAATTTAGGCGACAAAGACGATTTACAGGACACTCAGATTTTTGAGAAAAATGAAACACCAACTCGAATACCCACTCTAGTACCTGTTATTGATGATATTCCGAGTACGGTAGAACCCTTAATATTGGAAAAAGATGACACCTCTAATGAGGTTTGCCCATGTGATGTTAAATCTGCGATTACATCCTCAAAATCAACAAATATTGATAACCGATCTGAAGAGATAAAGTCTAAACCTAGTCCTACACCAACCCCAAACATAACGAAATTACTAGAGCAACTCAAAGAAATTACCGTTGGAACAACCGAAGGAAAATTAACTCCTTTTAGTGGCACTGCATATGTTAGCTCTGAAATCCTAGTTCCAACAGACCCAACTGCTTTTTATGACTTGGAAAAAATTGAAGACGCTGAAAGAGAAATGTATGATCGGCGTCAGGGAAAATTGGACGAAGTGCAAGGATGGATAACCGTTACTCCTCATTTATTTAAAGCAAGTTTTGTAGATGGATCGACTGTTGAGGTTCAAGTTAACCCTGAGTTTAAAGATGTCATGATTGCAGAAGAGGTAGCCTTGAAATACCTTAAGGTTATTGGTCAGTTGCCTACATTTCTTAGAAAAGATTTAAAGACGGTATGGATTCATAAAGGAAATGAGCTTTTTGGAGGAGGTAACAATAATATCCTCATTCATCATGATCAAGGGATATGGTTAGATGGCCTTGGCTTGCTGGAAGAAATAATTTTACATGAGGCGGCACATACGTCATTAGATAATGATCACCTCTCGAATCCAGAATGGTTGAAAGCAGCGCAAGCCGATGGACAATTCATATCTGATTATGCGAAAGATTTTCCTTATAGAGAAGATGTAGCTGAGTCTTTTCCAATGTATTTTGCTTTTCGATATAAAGCTTCAAGATTGGAACCTCATATATTAAAACTTATAGAGGATACAATTCCGAACCGAATTGAGTATTTTGACAAGGTAATTCCTGACTTAACTCTAGACTTAAATTTGTCTGACATTGTTATGCCTGAACCTACTAATACGCCTAGTCAAACTACAAAAAGCACAGTGCATTTAATAAACATAAAGAACTATGAATTTCAGGATATTAGCATTGATGTAGGCGATGTCATTCAATGGAAGAATCTTGATCTTGATACGCATTCTGTCACATCGGGTATATGGGGTGACGATAATGTTGGCAAATTATGGGATAGTGGAAGACTTGAGTTTGGTGAGGTGTTCAATGTTGAATTTTTTAATATTCAATCGGGACAATATCCATACTTTTGTCGTATCCACCCTGCAATGAAAGGTGTCATCAAATTATTGGATTTAACGCAGTAGATTCTTTTGACAAAGAAAAAGCCAGCTATCTATTTAGGTGGAGGCGTCCTATGTGTTTCGAGATAACTGGCTTAATTCAGAACTTTTTTATCGAACTACGTAATTTATAACGCCGTAAGAGATTGAAAGGTTAGCTCGGTATATTGTGATGGTGGATTTTATTAAACCTATAAAGGTTTTCTAAATTCGAATGATTTCGTACCCAGTTACCACTTCAAAAATCAATAATGAACCAAGGGCTAGATTAGCCAGGCCAGCTATTGACAATATGGCTTTTTGAGCCATCGGAAATCTGAATGCAGCTTTTAGGGGGAAGCTCAGTATTAGCGTTACGACAGACATAGAAACTATCGTACCTATTCCGAATAACATCAGGTAGCCAATGCCCATTAAATTTGAATTAATGGTTGGTATAAGCAGAATTAATACTGCAGCACTCCCTGCAAGGCTATGCACCAAACCCACTGCAAAAGACTTAGGGCGAATCAATGGCAATAGCCCGCCTATAACTCCATGATTATATTTACCGTGCTTGTTTGCTGGTATCACGTTTAATTGATGATTATGGGTAGAGTGAATGTGTATATGGTGTTGGTCATTATCAATCTGCATATGCATGTGTAGGTTGCCTCTAGATATGTTGCGTAAAACTTCTAGCCCTAGAATTATAAGCATTCCTCCGACTGCAATTTCAAAGTAATGAGCTATATTTTGATAATGATTAATAAAGCTTTCTTTAACAAAAAGAATAATCAAGCCTAAAGCAATTAGTGGAATAGAATGACCTGCGCCCCAGGATATACCTACCCATATACTTTTCCATAAGTTGTTACTACTACTCAGTATTGCTGTTACAGCAACTACATGGTCAGCATCTGTCGCATGTTTTAATCCTAGAAGAAATCCCAATAGAAGAATTGAAGAAATTTGTGAAGATAATTCAAGCAAGTTAGTTATCCATTTGCAAAATCAAGTTTAAAAACTCTTAATACGGAATATAGCAGAGAACGGTTTTCATTAAAAGATGATGTTTTGAATCCCTGGCTAAATTGATACTTGAGAAGAAACCATTTTCTGTGTCTATGAGTCAGTACATTGATATAGATGAACTGTTAAAATTGATGGAGGTTATTTTTACGATGTTTGTAAATTGGGGAATATATCAGTGAAAAAATATTTACTGTCTAGCTTAGTTATTCTAATTATTCCTCTTTTGTTTGCTGCATGCGATTATAATTGGGGTTTTGGGCAAGGCAAGAAAGCTGAAGAAATCGTGTCAACACAAACGGATCAGTTTTCTAAAGAAGAGTCCATTGCAGTTGTTCAAACATGGTTGATAGGCATGGAAAATCCACTTGGTCAAAGCGGCGGTTGTCAAAAAGCGCTGCTATCAAATCAGATCGATTGGATCGAAGAATTGATTGAGGCCGGAGTATGGCATGTGTCTGCTGTATCCAAACCCGATGATTCCGAAGAAGTCATAACTTACCTTTCAGTCAAAGTATATGAGGGGACTAACTCAATCAAGTTTTCTGTAAATAATTTATCAAAAATAAAAGGATGTAATTAAGTCTTCCTGTTATGAATATCATATTAACAAAATATAGCTGGTTAAAATCCACATTCCTTCTGAGCATTATAGTGTTGGTCTTGCTAATGGTTGCTTGTTCGAGCACATCGTCTGAAGAACAGATTAGCGTTGCAGGTGATCAAAACGTTAGCGAATCGAGTATCGTCGAAGTTCCAACTCCTGAGCCGACTCAAGTTCCAACTCCTGAGCCGACTCAAGTTCCAACTCCGGTGCCGGCTGAACCTATCGATGAAGCACCTGAAGCAGAAATCGATAGTTGTGCCGATATACCAGACTTAGATCAACAATCAATGTGTGAGTTTGGTTTGTCTATGGGATTAACGATAGAGGATATGATATCCATGGCTGAGTCAATGGGCATGGATCCACAAGAGATGATGGAAATGGCTGAATCCATGAATATGGACGACATGATGGAAATGGCTGAATCCATAGATATGGATGACATGATGGAAATGGCTGATTCTATGGATATGGATGACATGATGGAAATGGGTGATTCGATGGATATGGCTGATTCTATGGATATGGACGGCATGATGGATATGGCTGAATCCATGCTTAGTGAGGTAGATGACTGTGATGCTGAAAAAAATATGATGAAGAGGATGATGTGCAAGATGGCTAGCTCCATGGGTTCTGGGTCGAACTCAACGCATTCAGATGAAGCTCCGAAACTCATGAATTTGCTTATCCAGAATTTGGGGCCATGGGATCAGGCAAAGGAGACTTTTGGAGACCTTAAATTTGACTCACGATTTGGAACAACAATTTTTGATGACTTTGGGATGGTGCATAATCCTGGCCAATCAAATGAATACGATAATCCCACTTTTGAATTCAAAGCACCAGCTGCTTCAATAGTGATTTCTCCAGTAAGTGGTGTGGTCACAAGATTAGTATGGCAGCCTTCGTCTGGTTATAAGCAAGATGACTGGGAAATTATAATTAGTCCATCAAGAAGTTCTGATTGGGGAGTATTAATTGATCACATTGTAAGTATAGATTGTGATCGTACAGGAACTACACCGGTCGACTGTGATTTGCCGTTGACGATAAATGGACAGGTTATCTCAGAAGGTACAACAATAGAGGCGAATGATGTTATTGGATATGTAGGTAACTGGGAAGACACTACAAACTCAGGTATTAATGGTCGTACCGAACTCACTTTATTTAAATACTATAGTGATAAATCTGGAGTTACTAACTATTGTCCGACAATGCACTTAGATGAATCAGTAGAGTCTTTATTTAAAACGAAAATTCAAGAGCTGATGAGTAACTATGAAACATGGCCTGGTAATAGTGCGAGTAGTAACCAGGATCAAAAGGTATTCAGTTATAATCAAGGTGAAATGGTTTCTCCAGGCTGCAAATATAGTGCAATTGAGGAAGACTCTACTACTGGCGTAACCACACCGGTAATAGATTGAACTTTTTCAGTATTTATTAAGTGAACAGTTTTTCACAGTTATTCTAAAAAAAGAGGTGCGTTTAATTGGAACTTTTTTGGAGAGCAAGGCGTAAAGGCGAGCGATTGATATTATCAGCTGGTCCTGGGCAAGAAGAAGAGGTCGGTGGAGTTAGAGAAACCAAAACAGGTTTTGACGCTTTTGCGAAAACCTTTGGATATGACCCGGGTCGCGCTCAAAAAGATATCCCATCAATGAATGAAGCTAAATCTTTCGTGGAAGCTTTTAGACCATGGGAGCTTTTTACCGATATCGAAGGGCTAGAGCCAGAGACCGAAGTCAGATCTGAAGACTGATCATAAAGGCAACTACAGAATGCCGATAATTTTTGGACCGATAGAGATTTTAATAGTCATTGGTGTTATTGGCTCTTTATTAGGGCTAGGTAGGTTGACGGAAATCAGCCAAATTATATTGAAGACCATCAGATACATTAAACGGTAGTTTCTTTATCGTCTTTCAATGCTGAGAGCTTGCTTGATGCGTTGATCAGTGGGAAAGACATCGCTATCAGAATGGCTATCACGGGGAACACCCAATTCAGACCATAAAGCTTAGCTATAGCCCCTCCTAAGAGGGCGATAAGCCCTCCTATAATCGGTGCGATTCCATACATTATAGCGAACCCTTTCCCGTGCATCTCTAGAGGTATATTTTCACTTATTAATGCATTCGTTAATGGAGATCTCATGTTTGTTAGTAGTCTTATAAAAGGAGCTAATACTAACAACCAGACTCCCGTCGTCAAAGTTATTACAATCAAGATTGGTATTTGTACAAGTAGGATTAAATTCAGGCTTTTATATATGCCAATCTTTGAACCTAAGATACCTCCATAAATGCTTCCAGGCACACCAGCTAAAACCATTAAACTGACAAAAAGACCTGTTAATGAAAGCCCGATTACCTTACCTTCTTTTAGGCCTCCTATTTCCGCTACTGCTATAGGCATGAAGGTGTCTAGGCCTGTTGCAGAAGCTTCCCCAATTATCAATATTGCATATGTCAAAAGAACCAACGGGTCTGCAAATGTCTTTATAACTGATTTGATTTGCTGTGAAATCTTTTGATTATTTGCATCTGGTAGTTGAAACTTGTCATATTGTTCGTCAACAATTGGTATCAAAAGTAAGGGTATGAGTGAAATGAATCCTGCTGTTAAAAAAGCATATCTCCAACCAAAGGATAACCCGATTGAGGTTAATAATATCGGAATTAAACCCATACCAATGCATCCTGCAGATTCGTGTAATCCCAAAGCCCTAGTTTTAGATTTAATGAATCTTGTTATAGAGGATAATCCAACGGGATGGTATATGCCCGTTCCTATACCGAGTATTGCGAATGAGAAAACCAACATAATTTGGTTATGTGAGATGTAAACCAGGAAACACCCCAACGCAGATAATATTGCAAAACTGGAATAGATTAATCTGCTGCTATATTTGTCTGCAAGGATTCCTGAAGTCACCCCGGCAAAGCCTCTAGAAATAATCATAATGTTTGCTACTATACCTAAGAAGAAAAAATCATCATAATCAACGGCAATCAAGAATAGCAAAGCTGGATAAATCAGATGCCATGCATCACAAACTGCATGTGATAAACCTGTGAAAATTAATAGATTCCGCTCTTTTTTGCTGAAGATTTGCGGTGTAGTATCGGGTCGATCTCTGTTCATCGATATAAGGTATGTATTTATTCTTGTTAATACAAGAGAATGTAGGTGTTAAATTCGAAAAAGATCTACTAACTTTATTAAGATTAGAGACGTTAATCTTATTAATACAAGAAATACACAGGACAATCTATTGATAATCGATTCTTCAACATATTTAAATCACGAACTGACTTCGTTTAAGAGACAAATCAAACCGATATTACTAATAACCTTAACCATGTTAACGATATTCTTAGGTTCGTGCTCTGACAAACAAGAAAGTAATGATGAGCTGTCTCGAGATACTGTATCCGTATCAGCGCCTATCAGAGACGTGGTTGTAGCCTCAAATTCAGAAACAAATGAACATACTGTTTTCGTCTTATCCGCCCAATTATTTGAGTGTCATACGCCATCAGTATGGAACGTTGAAAGAATAGGAGATTTGATTAATATTGAGGTTTATAACCTACAGCCGGTTGAACTACCTGATGACTGCAAAGAGAGTTTAAGTACTACCCAAAATGAAATAGCTATTGGAAGTAAATTTGAAATTGGTAATACATACACTGTGGTAGTAAATGGATTCACTAAAGCGTTTATAGCTGGCGGTGATAATTTAAAAACCGTAGATGTTGCTAAACAAGAAATACTCGAAGAAGAAAAAGAATTTTTAAATGAAGTCATATTAGTTCCCGAATTGCCAGCAATTGATGTTCCTGTTATCTCGAATTCGGTTGATGCAGATTGGAATTTTGATAACCGAACTGTAATTGTTACTGTTTTAGTTACAACAAAGTTAGAAGAGCCTGTTGAAGGATTAAATGTAGAAGTTTCCTTGGTAGGACCTGTAGGTCCAGATATTCAGTCCCTTACTGCTACGGAAATTACTGAACAAAATGGTATAGCTACTTTTGATGCGGTTTTAGATAAAGATGGATCGTATATGTTTTCCGTTGAATACATAAATGGTAGGGGTGTCGAGTTTGATAAGAATCTAGGAGAATCGTATTTACAGATCGATATAGGAGATTAATCTCGGCCACGCCTTAGAGATTTTCCTGGTAATGCCAGAGTATGGGTTCCTTTATCTATTACCAACTCCCCGTTAACCATCACATAGTCGATGCCTATTGGAAACTGCTTTGGGTTTGATTTAGATGCGTGAGTTTTCACGGTTTTCGGATCAAAAATCACTATATCGGCTTTCATACTATTTCGTAATATTCCACGGTCTGTTAAACCAAGTCTTTGTGCAGGAAATGAAGTCATTTTTCTAATTGCCTCCGGTAAACGCAAATGTTTCTCAGCTCTAACGAATTCTGCTAAAACAATTGGAAAGCAACCGTATGTTCTCGGATTCGGATAATCACCAAATAAGATAGCATCGCTTGCTATCATTCCATATGGATGCGATACGAAAGCTGGTAACGTATGAGCGTTAGTGCCAGTCCCAACCTGAGAAATGCCGAGTTTTTCTTCAATAAGAAGTTCAATCATGACATCAACTGGATCCATCTCTTTCAAGTTAGATATCTCTGAGAGTGACATGCCATCGAATTTTTTGTTAGAAGGTTTATGGAAAGCAGTTAGCCACAGATCATCCCATTTATAAGGGGCATCACTTTGGGAACACATTTCCCTTTTGATTTTATCTTTAGCATCAGGGTCTTTTAGTCTATTCATTATTGCCTCTGGACCGCCACTTTTACACCATGATGGTAATTGTATTGTTAGTGAAGTTCCTGAATAAGGATATGTGTAACAGTCAAACGTTACATCCATACCCTTGCTCCTATTGTCATCAACTAGCCCTAAATAATCTAAATGACTTCCATCTCCAAGAAAACTTTGTCGATAATGAGTTAAATGTATTGGGATACCGCTTCTTTTGCCAATTTCGATTGCTTCCTCCCAAGGAGCCAAAGTTCCTTGAGACTTCAAACTTGCCCGCGTGTGAGTATGGTAAAAACCGCCTAATTCATTGGCTGTTTTAGATATTGCTATCAGCTCATCAGTACTGGCATAAGAACCTGGAGGATAGTCCAATCCGGTAGATATACCCCATGCGCCTTCTTCCATAGCCTCACGAACTACTGACTGCATATTATGAATCTGTTTTTGAGTTGCAGGAGTGTCATCCCATCCTACTGACCAAATTCGAACGGGAGAATTGCCCAATATGATTGCCATGTTAATGGCAACTTTATTGTCATATTTACTTAGTTGATCAGCTACCGTTAGCCAGTCAGCGGGGACTGGAGGATATCCATTTAAACCGGAATCTAGCCAAATATACCTGTTTAGTTCATCTACCGTTTTGAAAGGAGCATGGGATATGCCATCGATTCCAATTAACTCAGTTGTGACACCCTGCCGGACTTTAGGCTCGTGGTTAGGCTCTCCTAGTATTGTTAGTCCAGCATGTGAATGAAGATCTATAAAACCGGGGCATACAACCATATTTGTGGCGTCAATAACTCTACTCGCTGGTATCTCATTAACGCTGCCTCGAATTATCTGTATAGTATCTCCCGATACTCCCACTGATCCATAAAAACCCTCACTACCGGTTCCGTCTATGATCAATGCATTTTTAATTAGTGTGTTAAACATTCATATACCTAATCGAATAAGTTTTTACATTGTAATTGGTTATTGATATTAAATTCATCCACTGTTTACATTTATACATATATGACATGATAACTCAGGTGTTTAAGCTACTGTTCTATTATGACTGTAACTGATATTTTTACTACATAGTAAGATTTCACGATAATTTAAGATTTAACTGAGGGGTAAATTGAAAGCAATATTAACTGGTGGAGCAGGTTTTATTGGTTCTCATATAGCCGATGATCTCATAGGCAAGGGTGCAAAAGTTCTTGTTATTGATGACCTTTCGTCTGGTGATATTAATAATTTGTCAAAGAGTGTGGAATTTTTAAACCTAAATATTGCTGATCAGAAATTACCAAAGATCCTAAAGGATTTCAAAGCGAACGTGCTGATCCATTGCGCCGCACAAGCTTCTGTGGCTCAGTCGATTAATATGCCAGCTTTTGATGCTGAAGTGAACATATTAAATGGCCTGCAAATTATAGATTATGCCGTGAATGCTGATGTCAAATCATACATATATTTGAATACCGGTGGTGCATTATACGGCGAGCCGAATTATTTACCTTGTGATGAGCAACATCCGATTAAGCCCATTAGCCCTTATGGGTTGAGTAAATGGACTCTCGAGAATTACTTTGATTTATTATTACCATCTTCAACTAAATTTACCAGTCTGCGCCTTGCAAATGTATATGGTCCCCGTCAAGACCCTGAAGGTGAAGCAGGAGTGGTAGCGATATTTTCAAGAAGAATGCTTGATGACAAGGATGTGAAAATTTTTGGAGACGGAGAGCAAAGCAGAGACTTTGTTTATGTCCAGGATGTTGCATCAGCAGTACTTGCCACAATAGATACAGAAGCACAAGGACATATAAATATTGGTTCCGGCGAACAGACATCTGTAAATCAGATTTTTAAACAATTAAGTACTGAGATTAGCTACACCAAAAAACCGCTTTATGAACCAGAGCGTCAAGGTGATGTCAGGCACATATATTTAAATGCTACGAAAGCGGAAGAAGATTTGAATTGGATAGCAAGCATAAATTTACAAGAAGGCTTGAAGCGAACTGTTGATGCGTTAAGATAACTTTAAAAACCTGAACTACATTTTAGAATTCTTTATAACGTGGTACTTTTTATTCAATCCCTTATTTCCTTCTTTCATGCAGTTCATTGTTGCTATACTTTTCGCATATTGAATTAAAAATTGAAAATTCTGCTTAGAATTCATTTTTGGTTCCAAATAAAAAACATCGATTAGATGAGTATCATTCTCCTTCGATGCGTTAACTGTAGAAATGTGTTTTTTCGAATCTATCCAAATCCAACCTAAATCAAATAGTAATTTCTTCTCTACATTTTGCTCTTGAATAGAAGAAACCATCGAACAACCTCTGTAGTTTTTATTTAATTTTATTATTGGACCTGATTTATCGATGATGGAATCTATAGTTGTTTCATCTACATATGCCCAATATCTGGCTTGAGGTAGATCTATAAGAGTTGGAGCGAATCTGTGGCCGCCAGTATGGCTGGTTCTCCATATACGGATGGAGTTCATGAGATCAGGTGATTGGGTATACTTGCGGCGCAACTGATTGTATAAGGGTACCGCAATCGAACCACAACACCTGTCTCGATTCCCGTGAGTACAAATCAATATGTCTCTAACAGACTCGGTATTTTGTTTAAACCTTGAATATTTTTCTGCCTGCTGAGCGCTTTTAATTAGCGATTTACATAGATCTGTTAGAAATGCTTCTGGGACCAAGTACTCTAATCTATGGGCAGCCAGTAAAAATTTTGGATCTTTAGTAAACAACATCACTCTTCGCATTCCAGGTACGGAGTATTGTTCGTCTGGCAATATACATTGAAGTCTAATGTTATGTCCTGTCTGGTTTAATTCATTTATGTAACTAGTTAAAGATTCATCAAAATGTTTTGACTCCTCAATTTTTGCTGACCATGGGGGAGGCAATTCAATTACAATACATTTTGTCCACATAGGGGCTGTCCCTATTGGGTCTTCTTCTAGTAACCGAGATAATTCAGAACAAGTCTTTAGCATAAAAAGTTATTTATATTGGGATAATTTTCGTATTTAGCAAGAAACATTTATTGTGTGAAATATATTATGATTCATTTTTATAGGATTACAAACAAGTCCGAGTTTAAACCATGTTTTATTTAAATGACATTTTGATTTGAGGAAATTTATATGAAAGCTGCAGTACTTTATGAGCCAAACACTCCGTTAATTGTTGAGGAATTGAACTTGAGCTCTCCACAACCTGGAGAGGTGAAAGTTAGAATGGCTGCTGCTGGAGTATGTGCCAGTGATCATCATTGGATGACGGGAGATGCACAGGGGCCAATGCCGATTGTACTCGGACATGAAGGCGCAGCAGTGGTAGAGGAAGTTGGACAAGGAGTAACCAGGGTAAAGCCAGGAGATCGTTGTATATTATCCTTCGTGTCTAGTTGTGGATATTGCCGTTTATGTAGAACTGGTAGCCCACAACTGTGTGACACCGCAGGTATAACCGGGGCAACTCTTTTCGATGGCACGACTCGATTAAGTAAAGGTAAAACTCCGGTATACCAGATGGCGAAAGTAGGAATTTTTTCTGAAATGGGTGTTGTCCCGGAACAAGCATGCCATAAAATGCCTGATGCGGTGCCATTTGAAGTAGCTGCTTTGATTGGATGTTCAGTAACTACTGGTGTTGGTGCGGTTATAAATAATTCTGCATCACGTCCCGGTTCAACAGTCGCTGTGTTTGGATGTGGAGGTGTAGGCTTAAATGTAATACAGGGCGCAAAACTAATGGGTGCTTCCAGAATAATCGCGGTTGACATCTATAATCATAAATTGGAATTTACTTACAAATTTGGAGCGACGGATGTTATCAATTCAAAAGAAGTCGACGCGGTAGAGGAAATTAAAAATATGACAGGAGGTGGGGTTGACCTGGCTTTTGATAGTTTTGGGGCTGCAATTACAACCTCAGCGGCAGTTAATTCCTTAAGGAAAATGGTACAGCAGTATTAGTTGGTTTAGCCCCTGTCGGTGCTGAAGTTCCTATAAATATGGTGGAGTTGGTAAGAAGTCAAAAGACCCTAGTTGGCAGTTATTATGGTTCAGCAAGTTCCCATGAAACTTTTGACAAGTTGATAGATTGGTATTTAAAGGGCAGATTGAGTATCGATGAGTTAATAACTAGGAGATATGCATTAGATGAAATAAATGAAGGGTTTGATGCATTGAGTAGGGGTGAGGATGGACGCGGCGTCATTATTTTTTAGTCTATTAATTCGGAGTCATCGATATTTTTAAAAATAAGAGCCCTTTTGGATTCCATCGTGGTTGGGCGGTAGTAATTGTAATTTTTTTATCTGCTGCATTAGCAATTGGTGCATCAAACTACGCTTTTGGCCTATTTGTCGAACCTCTTGCTGACGAGTTTGGCTGGACGAGAACATACATTAGTGCATCGCTATCATTCATGGCTTTAGGAAGTCTAACGAGTCCATTAATGGGAAGCTTAATGGATAGATACGGTGCTAAACCAATTATGGTTGGTTCATTGATAATTATGTGCATCGGTTTTGCTTTACGCCCTCTAATGACTGAGCTTTGGCATTGGTATTTTTTATCAGCCTTACAGTTTGGTGCTTTGAATGGAGCAGCTATTTTTCCTGCAGGCCGTTTGGTTGGCCTTTGGTTTCCGAAGACTCGAGGCAGAGTAATGGGAGTGACGATGATGGGTAATAACTTTGGCGGGTTAACAGTTCCAATACTTATTGGTTTGGCAATTGGAAGTCAGGCCGCATGGGAAATCGCATATATTTATGTTGCAGTCGCTGCTCTAATTTTTGCAGTTCTTGCGTTTTTTATTGTCCAAGAACCTAGTTTAGATAAAATGGAACAAGGAACTGGACAGGTTAAAAATGAGGCTTTCGATGGTCGTAATTGGCTTATTCGAGACCTGCTTAAAAGTCCGACATTTTACGCAATAGCCTTAGCGATTATGTTAGGTAATTTTACTTATACAACTGTACTAGGCCATGTTTTCGCACATCTAGTTGACATAGATATATCTGAAACGTCTGCAGCGCTTTGCTTAACTGTTTTAGCCGGTTGTGGGATGTTTGGCAAAGTTATTCTCGGGTACTTTACTGAAAAGATTCAAACGCGATTTGTGATGATGGTTTGTTTTGTTGGCCAGATATGTGGGATTATCTTGATTCTATTGATGGGTAGTGGAGTAGGAGTATGGTTTGCGGTGGCGTTGTTTGGCTTTTTCATGGGATCCTTTGGCGCACTCGTTCCTTTATTAGTACAGGATTCATTTGGGATAAAGAGTTTCGGTACAATAATGGGAGTCATATCTGCAACAACAGTAATATCATTTGGTTTTGGACCGATTCTCGCTGGACTATCATATGACTTATTAGGCAGTTATCAAGTGGCTTTTATAGTTGTTGCAATAATGTTTGGAGTTGCAGTTTTTGTACTAAACTGGGCTCAGGAAAATCAAAATATAAAAACACAGAAGGTTAATTAAATGTCCCATGATCACCAAAAAAAATTACCTGACATGGATTCAATAATAGAAAACATGGAAAAAGAGGTTTCAAACTTAACGGATTTAATTGATTCTAATCCCAATGACGCAAATACTTATTCGAGGAGGGGGCTGCTTCTAGGCCAGTTAGTTAGACCGAAGGAAGCGATCGATGATTTTACTAAAGCAATCAGTATAAATCCGGAAGATTCGACTCTGTTTTACAATCGCGGAATGGCATATGTTCATGTTAAGCAATTATCGTTAGCGATAGACGATTTTACCCAGTCAGCTGACATAGATCCTGGAAACGTAGATGCAATAAGTAATGCAGCTATGGCACATTATGAATCTTGCCATTATGATGTTGCTATTAGGGAGTCAGATCGAGCAATCAAAATCGACCCTGAACGATCTTTGCCGTACGCCGTGCGGGCTTTAGCCAATGCCGCTCTCGGAGAGGAGGAATTAGCAAAAGATAACCTTGCCAAAGCCGTTAAATATGGTTTTGATCCACACACTTTAGGCATGTTAATAAAGCAAGCAAGACGTAACAGGCAGGAGAATTAATTTGGCCAACAGGCTTAAAAATAAAGTATCTTTTATAACTGGTGGAGCCAATGGGAATAAGGGAGAACTAATGGGCATAGCTGGAGCTTACGCCTGGCTAGCTAGTAAAGAGGGTTCAGCTATTGTTATAACAGATATAGATGTTGATTCGGGGAAACTTACCGCCGACCAAATAAATGAATCAGGTGGAAGGGCAGTTTTTGTTGAATTAGATGTAACAGATGAAACTAGCTGGCAAAAATCTATACATTTTGCATCAGATCACTTCGGAGGTATTGACGTATTGGTCAATAGTGCCGGAATTCATACCTTGAAAAACACCGAAGAAACAAGCAGTGAAGAGTGGGATAGGATGATGGCAATTCATGCTAAAGGCACTTTTTTAGGAACTAAATACGTAGTACCAGAAATGCGCAAAAGAGGGGGAGGTTCAATAGTGAATGTTTCTTCTATGTGTGCCATGTTTGGAAGCCCTACAAACACTGCTTACCATGCTGCAAAAGGAGCTATAAGATCTTTTACGAAATCTGCTGCCATTCAATATGCACATGAAGGAATTAGGGTGAATTCAATTCATCCTGGATATACTGAAACACCTTTCACAATCGCACCATTCTCGTTGCCAGGTGCTCTGGAGAGTAGAGTGTCAAAAATACCACTTGGAAGACTTGCCAGTGCTGAAGAGATAGCTAATCCAGTGCTATATTTAGCCTGTGAAGATTCATCTTACGTCACAGGTGCTGAACTGGTTGTTGATGGCGGTTTCCTCGCCCAATAAAAAGTTATCGGATTTTTATCTTGGTATGATTGGCAATATTATATGTGATGGAAATTCATTATTATGATAAATCGTCTGAGTAGCTTTAATGAAATCTGTTTCCTCGCCAATCGTGCCACCAGTATTTAAATTGCGATCAAATCTAGGGAAATTAGAACTAGATATATCTATCCTGATCTTGTGACCCTTTTTAAATACATTGCTTGTTGACCATAGATCTATTGTGTACTCATACACTTCATTTGGCTCTAACAGTACTGCTCTCTCAGTTCCATTTCGGTATCTTGCTCGTATTATAGAGTCAGTTAAGTTTATTGCCTTTTCTTCTTCGGGATAGACGTCTACAAGTTTTGCAGTAAAGTCTGTATCTTTACCTGAGGTAGACGCATACAATTTAACCGTTATGGGACCAGTTACCTCGATATCGTTTTCCAAAGCCGGTGTGGAAAATACAAGTACATCATTTCTTAACTCAATATCTGATTGATCGAACGCCCCGGCTCCTCCAAGTGCATCGTAGCAGCACAGGCCACCGCCCTTTGTTGGTACGGGAAATTGTGGATCATAAATAAATGTGTCTGAGTCACTATTACCTGATTGCTTTGTTGCAAGTAGCCCATCGCCATTTCTCGAGTTAGCATTTCCACTGCTATTTAAGTAATAGTTAGTATTTACTGCTCTTGATAACGGCCATTCACTTTCTTGACGCCAGACATTTTCGCCCATTACAAATATATTTATTGGTTTTTCATCGGATAAACCGTTTTGAATACCTTTCAGATGATGGTCAAAAAACCTCAATAGTATTCCATGCATATCAATAACGCCTGAATATGAGCGAATACCAAAATATTCTTCTCCTACGGGGCTTCCTGGGAATCCAGGCAACATACCTGGATGAACCCAAGGTCCAATTAGAAGTTTTTGATTGGACCTTGCATTTGAAGTTTTTCCGTTTTCGGACATCCCAACATAGTTTTTAATTGTTCCACCCATAAATATGTCGAACCACCCTCCTATGGAGAGTGCAGGTACATCAATATTATTGTGATGTTCTTCAATAGCAATGGATTTCCAGTAATCATCGTATTCTGGATGCTCTAGCCATCTATAGTAGAAGTCACCAATACCTTTAAGGGCAGGCCAATCCTTAAGCGAAAGATGAGAGTACTCATTCATTAATTGGTCAGCCATGTCTGTCAATTCGCCTATTTTGTCTGCAGGAGCTCCAAAGTTGTTGACTAGATTTTCATAGTTAGCTGAAACCAGATGGATCAAAGCCCACGACAGATTAAAATCTAGTTCAAATGCACCACCCTGATATGTCCATCCTTCATGATAATTTGAAGCTGTAATTCCAGGAGTAATTGCTTTCAAGGCAGGAGGCTGACTCATTGCCGCAAGCCACTGGGTGGCGCCTACATATGATCCTCCGTACATACCTACGTTTCCGTCACACCAGTCTTGGTCAGCGATCCACTCTATTGTGTCGTATCCATCATTAATCTCATTTACAAACGGGTGAAACTCTCCCTCTGACTCAAATCGCCCTCGACAATCTTGTACCATTACCGCATAACCTGACAGCCCAGCTGCGATGGAGTCTAGAGATAAGCTTCTGGCAAAAGGGGAGGTTCTGTTGTAAGGAGTTCTCTGTAATAACACGGGGTACTTGCCCGTGCCCTCCGGTATAAATAAATCAGAGTATAACGTAACCCCATCTCGCATTTTAATTGGTATCGTTGATTTAAATTCAACGCCTGTTTTATCTGCCATATCTTATTCTCCAAATCTTAAATAAATTATGAATTGTGGCAAATGATAGGTCTAATTTGATGCGTTAGTCAAATCAAAGAGAAGATAAAGTTTTTACACGGTTGTCTATATAGCTTCACATACGGTTTGAGTGATGAGGCCTGTGACAATATATGGGTTACAATTCGCATTAGGTCTTCTATCTTCTAAATAACCCTTTTTGTCTCTATCTACTTGCCATGGTATTCTTATTGATGCGCCCCGATCAGAAACACCGTATCTGAATTCTTTGTAAGAACAAGTTTCATGAAGACCAGTTAGCCTTTCCTCAATTCTGTCTCCATAGTTCGAAATGTGTAAATCAGCTTTTTTACCTAGAGCTTCTGCTCCAGCAATTATTGGGTCATAAGATTCTCGCATCTCTTTTGTGGAGAAATTTGTATGAGCTCCAGCTCCGTTCCAATCACCTTTTACTGGTTTTGGATCCAGGGTCACGGTCACACCATAATCCTCAGAAATTCTATATAGCAACCATCTGGCCACCCATAACTGGTCAGATACTGAAACTGGATCTAGTGGACCTACTTGGAATTCCCATTGTGCTGGCATGACCTCGGCGTTGATTCCAGAAATTGATAGCCCCGCTGCTATACATGCATCCAGGTGATCCTCTACAACATCTCTTCCAAAAACCTCATCCGCTCCGACCCCACAGTAATAGCCACCTTGTGGTGCTGGGAAACCATTCTCGGGCCAGCCTAATGGACGAGAACCATCAAAAAATGTATATTCTTGCTCTATTCCAAACCATGGCTCATGTTTTGAGTATTTGTTCGAAATTTCAACACAGGTTGCTCGGTGATTACTTTTATGAGGGCTCAAATCGATGTTGAGCACTTCACATAAAACAAGTATGTCATCATCCGATCTAGTAGGGTCTGGGCACGTAAATACTGGGTTTAAAACACAATCGGAATCACT
This sequence comes from SAR202 cluster bacterium, assembly GCA_022447925.1. Classification (GTDB taxonomy): domain Bacteria; phylum Chloroflexota; class Dehalococcoidia; order Lucifugimonadales; family UBA2962; genus UBA2962. Next base: position 102,511 of record JAKUTS010000003.1, read on the forward strand.
ACCAACGGCTTGATTAGTGCTAGATCCGTCAAATCCCCAAACTGAGGGAGATTCACCCTTTGGTATTACCTTTGTTTTTGACCTTAGGAATTGCGTTGGTTCTGAGCCGTCAATCCAGATATACTCTGCTCTATATGATGACATTTTACCCTCTATATTGTGTTTTTATAGTTGCTATGCACAAACTGTAGTTATATTGTTAAACATACCATTTATTACCGATTGGAATCAACAATCATTTTATAAAAATGCAAAAGTTTTCTTATTTTTACCATGCTACAGCGGAGCCATCCGCTCTGGGTTCACTTGCTCCGGTAAGCGTTCCATTTGATAAATCTGTTTCGATAATTTGACCACTGCCAAAAAAAGATGGATGAGGTTCAGCTAAAGTCATGTTGTGACCTTTAGATTTGAGTGAACTAAGAATATGTTTATCGGCAATACTTTCTATGAATGATTCGTTAATAATTGAGGTTCTGAATCTGGGTGCATCTAAAGCTTTTTGAGGCGACAGTTTGAAATCAATCATATTGACCAACATTTGCAGGTGCCCTTGAGCCTGTTGCATACCACCCATTACTCCATAAGTTAGCCACAGTTGATCATTTACGGTCGCCATAGCCGGTATTATTGTATGAAATGGTCGTTTATTTGCTTCAATTAAATTTGGATGATTATCGCTTAAAGAGAATCCTTTCCCTCTGTTATGTAGAGCGATACTTGTTTCTGGTACAACTATTCCAGTACCAAAGGCTTCAAACAAACTATTGATTAGCGAACAGGCATTACCATCCTTATCTACTACACTAATATAAACGGTGTCATTAATTATTTTTGAATCGATTGAGCATTCAATATCAGCTACATTATCGGGATTTATAAAAGATCTTTTGTAATCCGCATGTTTTTTGCCTAATAGGTCTTTTATTGGGACATCAACTTTACTGGGATCGGCTATATATTTTTCTCCGTCTATAAAGGCTAACCTCATGGCTTCGATTAGATGATGATAAGTTTCCGCTGATTGGAATCCCATTTTCGACACATCAAATCCAGATAATATATTAAGGGCTATAAGTGTATTCAATCCTTGACCATTAGGGGGGCATTCCCAACAAGTAATGCCCCTGTAGTCGGTTTTTATAGGTTCTACCCAATCTGCTTTGTGGTTCACAAAATCATCTTTGGTTAGCCATCCGCCAAGAGATTGGACGTGGCTTGCAATTTTAGAAGATAGGGAGCCTTTATAAAATTCGTCTGCCCCTCCCTCAGCTATAGCCCTTAGGGTGCGCCCCAATTGTGGCATAGTCACAATTTCACCGGCATTAGGGGGACGTCCATCAATTAGTAAATCACTTCTCAATCCATCTTTAGATAGTCGAGCGGCGTTTGCATTCCACTGCATCGCAATAATTTCCGAAACTGGATATCCAAGTTCTGCATATTCGATTGCGGGTTTCAAGCATTCTTGTAAATCCATATTTCCATAACTATTTGTTAGGGACTGCCAACCACTGACAGTTCCTGGAACTGTGATCGCATAAGGGCTATCACTTGGGATTTCAGACAAATTCTGATCGCGGAGCTCCTGTAACGAAGTAGCGTTTCCAGCCCTTCCACTCGCATTGAGAGCTTTGATCTTGGGATCTCCTCCTATTTTTACTAACGCAAAGAGATCTCCGCCGATACCTGTGGACATCGGCTCAACGACATTTAATGTTGCAGCGGTCGCAACGGCAGCGTCAATAGCATTACCGCCGTTTAGTAATGTTCTCAATCCGGCCATTGCGGCTAATGGCTGAGTTGTTGCTACTACGCCGTTGCGACCGCGTACATTTGACCTTCTAGAAGTAAATTTCAATAGTCACCTCATTAATTCGTTATGAATTTTTCTGCCAGCGCTGCCTGTTCCAGTGTTTCACCTATAGAAACAACAACAGGACCCAGTTTTCTTAGTGTTACTCTAGCTCTCTGGTTTTCTCGTAAAACCCAGGTTCTTTCCCCGTCAACCGCTATTGAGGAAGGCTTTAAGTTAACATCTAATTTTTCATCGAATTTCATCTCCGACCATTTTGTTACATTAACTTTGGAAATCACTCCTGGGGTGATTGGGGCGGAAACTAGATGTTTGCCATTTCCTAGCTTCACATAAATACCTGATTTTGATTGAATAGGAATCCTAGACGCAATTGACGCTAGGCCGATACTTGAAGGATAAAAGCCAGACACAAAAATCTCATCGATTGATTCAGGATCCCAAACAGCTCTAGCCCCTATGTATGCTTGTTTTGAAATTGCAACATCAACGAGTGCGACTCCGACAATTGTTCCATCTATTTCAATTTCAATTAGAGGCTTTTGTTTGGTAGCTGTGTTTATATCAACGGAGTTGGTAGCAATTAGACCTGCTGCTAAGCCTGCAGTAGTTCCTTCAATCAAAACGGGAAAAACGTTATTAGTGCCTGTGGAAATTGGAACCAATGGTACAGTTGATGAATGTTCAGCTATGCTCCTGTTCGTACCGTCCCCTCCAAGGCTAACGATACAACTTACTCCTAATTCAACCATTATTTTGGTTGCTGAAGCGGTGTCCTGTTCGTTGCCAAATGCAGGAATACCCAGCACCTCAACTGGTATCGTGTTGGTTGATTTGTTTATCGCTGCTTTAATCAAACCAATTGTATCGGGCATTGCTATTACCTTATCAACACCTGCGTTTGCAAGACCGGTTAGTATTCTGACAACAATATTTAATTTTTCTTCATCTGTTGTGAATCGGCCGTAAGACACAATACGCCTTATGTCTTTGCCAGCTTTTGGATTTACTATTAAGCCAACGGTATTCATTTCATGAATTTTTCAATAGAGGCTCAGTTTCAGATAATTGACCTAGTAAGGAGCTTTTCAAATGAGAGCCAGTTATTATCGCAGCAACTTTTTTACCAGCTATAAATTTTTTATTTTCGAAACACGCAGCGATTGTTATTGCAGCTGATGGCTCAGCCATGACTTGATCAAATTCCATTAGTGTTTTAACTGCGGGAAGAAGCATGGGCTCAGGAATGATCCAAATATCATCTATTAAATGACTTATTTCTTCAGAAATCTTCATTATAGGTATTCTTACTTCAAGGCCATCTGCTTCAGTTTTTGTAGACTTGTTAATGTCAAAGTGTTGGCCAGTTATTGCTTTTTGCATAACTGGTGCTCCGCTTGTTACAAGGCCGATAATCTTACTTGAAGGTTTAATTTCTTTGAACACGGAAGCAATCCCTTTAATAAGCGATCCATTTCCAATTGGCACTAGTATGATGTCCCAATCAATATTATTGGAATTGATTAATTCATCGGCAATCGTTGCCGCTCCGTATGACATTTCTGGCACGACACCGTCTTCCCAGAATTCAGCCCGATCTTTAATTGCTGCTTGTTTACCATATTCTTTTGCTGCATCAAAATCTTCACCGTGATGCACTACTTGGGCTCCAGTTTCCAATATACAGCGAATTTTTGAAGGATTAGCATTATTAGACACAAAAACAGTTACAGCTACACCATGTCTTTTGCCAGCTTCTGCAATTGCCAGTCCATAGTTACCTGCTGATGCAACATATACCGCAGTATTCTCAAGAGAATTTTTATTAGATGACATAGCTGTCAAACCGCCGCGCAATTTAAATGAACCGATTGGCGAACAGTCCTCACGCTTTAACCAAATTTCGGAATTAAGTTGAGTGCCTATGCGGGAACGCAATAAGGGAGTCGGGAGCCAATCCTCACTTTTTAATATGTCATATGTTTGTTTTAAGTTTTCAGAAGGTTTCATTTTTCTTTTTATTGAATTGTATTCTATTACTCACTAAACCTTATGCCTAACGGGTCTTGTTCAAAATCAATATTAGTGAGTGCATTTATTGCAACCTCTCGAATATTTTCATTATCATCTCCGGTCCACTCTAAAATTTCCCTTTTTGCCAACTCTCCTCCAATGTAACCTAATGACGTTAATGCGGCCACCTTTATTTGGATGTCACTATCTTTAGTGAATGGTATTATTTTGGACACGGTAGATTCATCACCCAAAAAACCGACAGCATTTAATGCTTCAAATCTGATGGCAGGGTTTTTATCTTTTAAATCATTTAGGATTAAGTTCAACCATTTTTCCTGCGAATTTCGTCCCATGGCAAAAATTGCACTTTGCCTTAAAAGAACATTTTTACTTCGATGAAATCGATTTAAAACATTATCAATCCGCTGGTCTGAAAAATAACCTAGAGCTTCTAGTGCTCGCCTGAGAACATTGTCTTCTTCATCTTTGTTCTCGACGGTTTTGATTAGAGCATCAAATATTTTTTTTGTATCTCTATTAATTAATTTTCCATTCTGACTCATCCGAGCGAATGAGCTCAAAGCGATTGCAGCAGCTGATTTTACATCTGAGTCAGAGTCAGTTAACAATATTTTAATTAATGGCTTTATAAATGTTCTGTCTTGTAATTCCCATAAACCATCTAGCGCCGCTTTTCTAACAGCAGGCTCAGTATCTGATAAGCTGATTTTGCATATATTAGTAAAGTCAAGCTGTACATCAAATTCAGCGAGTTCATTTAATCGAATTAAAATCTTAACTTTTATTTTGCTAGGTACAATTTGCCATGTACTACAAAAGTGGTCAAGTTCGTCTCCTGATATTCCTGAAAACTCTAAGAGAGTTGAAGTCTTTATACTCTCATTATTTTGGGCAAGTTCAGTTAAATAATCTTCCAATTTCTCCAGGTTCCTATTTCAAAGAATTACTATTTTAATTTTAATTGAATTGTCTCTTAAATCATATTTCGATTAAATGAATTGGATTTGTAAGGTAGAATTTAATTGAAAATGAAGAAGGCAAGCACCCCGAATGTACTAAGATTGTCACGTATTTTGGAGACAGAATATGGGAAGATTTCATGGTACCCGAGGCGGAATGCTATAGACGAGCTTGTCTATACAATACTTTCGCAACATACCTCTGACATAAACTCTGAGAGAGCTTTTGAGAATTTGATGACAAGATTTGATTCAATAGAAGCTATTTCTAATGCTGATGTGATTCAAATTGAGCAATGCATAAAAACTGCTGGCTTGCATAAAATCAAAGCGGCCAGAATCAAAGAGGTTTTGAATATAATCGATACTAAAACAGGTGGATTTGATATTAGTTTCCTATCTGAAATGCCACTGGAAGATGCTAAAACCTGGCTAAAATCACTGCCTGGTATTGGACCAAAGACGGCGGCCATTGTTCTATGTTTTTCTTTTGGAATGCCTGCAATGCCCGTGGATACTCATATTTATCGTGTTTCTCGTCGATTAAGACTTATTGGCCCGAAAGTGTCCGCTGATAAAGCTCATGATTTGATGGAAAAAATCGTCCCGCCTGATGAGATATTCTCTTTTCATATGTACTTGATTCAACATGGGCGGAAAGTTTGTAAAGCTTTGAAGCCTAGGTGTAGTGACTGTGTTGTGGCACTAATGTGTCCTTCAAGATTAAAACCCAGCTAACTGCACGATAAATTAGTTCTATCAGAGAAACTTTTTATGTAGGATAAAATTCAAAGAGTTATATTACATTTATTGTAAACAGTAGATATGGAGATTTAAAATCGACATGAAAGTCGGCATATTGAACATAACGGGTTATGGCGGTATTGAACTCGCTCGTATATTGAACAGACACCCCGAATTTAAAATCACTTCTATTACTGGCAGAAGTGCTGCAGGGGAGAAGTTGGCAGATATTTTCCCGCATTTATCTGAATTGGATTTAACTATAAAAGATGAATTAGATGAGCAGGTTGACATTATATTTTCAGCGCTGCCACATGCCGCTAGCGCCCAGAAACTTAAACCATATATTGAAAGTGGACAAAGAGTTGTGGATTTCAGTGCAGATTTCCGTTTGGACGATATTACAAATTATGAAGATTGGTACGGAAAAGATCATCCCTTGCCTAGTCATTTAAGCTTGGCATCTTATGGATTGCCTGAATTGAATAGGGAGTCAATAAAGTCTAGCTCATTAGTTGCTAACCCTGGCTGCTATCCAACTGCAAGTATATTGGCACTAGCCCCAGCAATGGCAAATTCATTAATCACTGAGGATATCATTATAGATGCGAAATCAGGAGTTTCCGGAGCTGGACGTGGATTGTCTTTAAATACACATTTTTCGGAACTTAATGAAAGTATTAAGGCATATTCAGTTTCAGGCCATCGACACATGCCTGAAGTTGTACAGGAGTTAACCAAATTAAATAATGAAGTTAATATTAAGCTAACTTTCTTAACTCATTTAATTCCTATAACTAGAGGAATATTAGTGAGTGCCTATGCTGGTTTAAATATTGCAAAACTAGATAATAAATCGAATAACTCGGAACTAATACGTGATGTCTACAAGCAATATTATAAGGATGAGAGGTTTGTTACTGTAACGGATCAACCTCCTACAACCAAACAGGCTCAAGGGACTAATCAATGCTTACTATATCCAACTGTCGATATTCGCACTAATAGATTGATAGTTATATCCTGTATTGATAATCTTGTTAAGGGTGCTGCTGGCCAGGCTGTTCAGAATGCGAATATACTATTTGGATTTCCTGAAGAAACAGGTCTCGAGGATCTTGCATTGTACCCATAAAACTAAGTTTTTAGTTGCGGTTGCATAATATAAACTTGAAGATATGATAAGCTCCCATCGTCTAGAGGACTAGGACACAGCCCTTTCAAGGCTGAAACACGGGTTCGAACCCCGTTGGGAGTACCAAATTTATTGGTTTATAAGTTAAACGTACAAATTAAAACAGTTGTTTTTGATTTATGAAGAAGATTGAAATTCTCGATCATATTTCAGAAAGATCGCTTATGGCGGTTTTAGTAGTAGACCAAGTTGAAGAAGCAATTAATACTTCTAAAGCTTTACTAAAAGGTGGAGTGTCAGTAATCGAATTAGCTCTAAGAACATCTGTGGCAATTGAAGCTATAAGTGCGGTAGTAGATCATTGTCCAGGCATGCTAGTTGGAGCAGGAACAGTCATAAGTTTAGAGCAAGTAGAAAGTGTGAAAAAGGCTGGGGCCCATTTTGCATTATCTCCTGGATTAAATACGAATATCATATTAGAAAGTAACAACTGTGATTTGCCGTTCATACCGGGAATAGCTAGCCCAACCGAATTACAATTAGCTTTAGAAGTTGGTTGTAATTGCTTGAAATTATTTCCAGCTGAGCCAATTGGTGGTTTGCCCTATCTAAAAAGCATATCTGAACCTTATAAACATCTTGAAGTGAAATATATTCCGCTCGGGGGTATAAACATTGATAATTTTAATGACTATTTATCATGCCCCGAGGTTATCGCGGTAGGTGGGTCTTGGTTAACTCCAAAAACGCTAATTAAAAGTAAGGATTGGGGAAACATCACAGCAATAGCACAGAAATCAGTAGAAATCGTGGCAAAGCAGGAAATTTACTAAGTCATGAAAAGAATAGTAACTTTTGGAGAAGTAATGATTAGGTTTAGCCCACCTGGATTAAGCAGGGTGATCCAATCATTACCCGGTTCCATTGAAGCCAGTTACGGCGGAGCTGAAGCAAATGCTGCGGTTCAGATTGCAATGTTAGGTGGAAACGTTAATTTTGTATCATCTTTACCTGTGGGGTCTGTCGGTGATAGTTGTGCAAATTATCTTAAAGGGTTAGGGGTAAACATAAATTCAGTTGTTAGATCTGAATTGGGCTGTATGGGTGCTTACTACTTAGAGACTGGAGCCAACCAGAGGCCATCAGTTGTTGAATATCATCGGACCGGTTCAACATTTTCATTGTTACCAACAAAGCACTATAACTGGGACAAAATCTTGGCTGGTGCTGAGTGGCTTCTAATCAGTGGAGTGACTCCAGCCATTTCGAAATTAGCAAGTGAAGCGGTTACGGATGCTATAGAAACAGCTAACAATATAGGTGTCAAGGTTTGCTTTGATTTGAATTACAGGATGAAACTTTGGAGATGGGATCCGAAATTTACTCCAATACAGCTGGCATCTAAAATACTAGCTCAGTGCATTCATAAATCTGATTTAGTTATCGGAAATGAACAGGTCTTTTCTAATGTTCTCGGCATCTCAACAAAAATGCAAAACGGCGATTTGACTAACAGAAGCACAGACCTTGCTAGGCAAATAATAAAATCATTCCCAAATTTGTCGTATGTGGCATTAAATATGCGGGAAATACTTTCTGCAACTCATAATAGATTTGGTCTGACTTTTTACCATAAAGAGCGAGACCTTTCATTTTTGGCGCCATCTGATGAAACGGGATACATTCGTTATGAGATAGGTAACATAGTAGATCGAGTTGGAGCTGGTGACGCACTTGCTGGAGCACTTCTTTATGGAATGTGTAATTTAGATACATTTGATTACCAGCAAGTGGCTGAATTTGCAGCCGCAGCTGGCTGTTTATCGCACTCAATTGTGGGTGACTTCAGCTTTAGTAACAGAAAAGAAATAGAAAATTTATTAACTGGAAACAGTTTAGGGGGAGTAGTTAGATAGATTTATTTGATAAAATCCCAAACAGGAGACGAATATGGGTAAGATTTTATTTGGATTTTTTACATTAATTATTTTATTTGCAATTGCTTGTGGCGGTAGTGGAGGAGCATCAGCTTCCTTCTCAGATGCTGAACGACCTGAAACAATCGAAGATGATGTTCGCCTTGAGCCAACACCAACTGTAGAAACTCAGTTAGGAGAATACGGTGGAGGAGGAGGAGAAGTAACAAGCCTTGAAGATAGAGGTTTTGGTGCCCCACAGGAAATAGCTTTGGGTGAAGAATTTATGTTTGAAGAGGTGTTAACCGTAACCGTAGATTTCAGAGAGCTGGTTAGTGACAATCGCTGTGCGGAAGGAAGCACCTGTGAAGAACCAGGTCAAGCTGTGGTGAAGCTTGGTGTTAGATCTGGAGGGATGTCTATGGGAGCCAGTGACTTCATCATTGAATCGGGAGCAGAAGGCGAAATTAAAAAGCTAGGAAGATTCTCGGTTCAGTTAGTGGATGTAAATCCATTACCAAATGCTGATGGAACTCTTAGTGATGGATACGTTGCGACTGTACTGGTATTCAGGCAATAAAGCCTTTCTGACTTAGATTAAAGTTTAGATTGAGCAAAAACGTATTACGGTTTTGCTCAATCATATAAAAGTAGAAAAATGGCGGATAATGTCAAATAGCAGGGTTGCCATTTTAATCATTTTGGTTTTCATGGTTGGGACATATTCTTGTTCCGAAAATCCGCCTAACCAATATGAACATGACTTCGGGGAAGTCGCTGTAACCAAGACTAATTCCTTGGCACCTCAAAATTCATCCCAAACCGTAACTGTTGATGGCTTTGAAATTCCTGTTTCATCACCGTTACCTAATTTGAAGCCAGGTTGGCTATGGGAGACTGATGGTCCCATAATAATTTCAAATCAACCCGACACATTATTGGATGAAATACCCGTAGTGGGATCTAAAGTATTTCTTGATATTGTGGTTTTCAACGGTACGTTGATACCAATAGAGTCAGGGTTTAATGTCGATATATTTTTTGATGATGAAAAAATATATTCAATTAAATTTGAAGGTTCCACTCCGGCAACTGGATTCAGAACTAGTATGGATATCATGTCTGAACTAATAGCTTCTTTAAACGTGACGCCGGGAGAACATGTTTTGAGTTTACAGATCGATCCGGAAAACTTTATTGAAGAAGTTGATGAGTCAGACAACTTTTTTGAAAAAAAAATCACATGGTCAGCGACTGAAGTACAACAAACTACAACGAAGTATACTAATGATGATTTGGATACAATCCTTTCTACTGTTCCTAGATTAATACAAGCGAATCCAATCGTGCTTGGCGAAGATCAGGGAATAGACATTCAAGACGTAATTGATATTGCTGATGCTGGAATATTTTTGCTGACTGGTGCAAGTGTGCTCGATCAAAGGATTAGAATTCAGATTCTCGATAGACAGGATTATTTATATCGATTGGAATCGACTTTTAACGATCTTTTTGCCCTTAATGATGGCACTGATTTCTTAGCGCTAGCACAAGAGCGTGACTTTCAAAAAAAGTATTCACTTGGAAAGAAAGACAGATTAGAGGGTATGGTCGACGTTATGGTGGATGGATCCAATAGATTCGATGTCGTTATTAGTACATTAGTGCATGAATTGGCACATGCTTTACAAGATATACTTGCTCCCTGGCAAACAGAAGGACGCGATCCCAACAATTCCTTAGAACTAATGGCAGTTAGAGAAGCTCAAGCTCAACAGTTTGAAAGAGCTTTTTGGTTGGTAGTAAATGACGTTTCAGGTGGAAATTTATTACGGTTTAGACATACAAAAGCTAGGGATGTTTATATAAATTCAAATGCATCATTTGATTCAACTGTAGGTTATTATCAGCATGATTTGGGACGTGCAATACAATGGCTTGCTGTATTATCCGACGGAAATCTCAAGCCTCTCAAGATTGAGTTACTAGAAAACGGCGAGCTAAGTTACGAATCAGGATTTAGATTGTTTGAATACTTACTGACACTTAAATCGGAAGAAGTTCAGGAATATGTTACTGGTTTATTATCTACATTTGATGATCATTCGGATGTAATTGTGGCTGTGCAAAAGCAACGTCTAGTTGATATTGATATGCCTGATTTTCGAGAATACTCAGCTTTAGAAGATGTTGGTTTACTAATGCCTTAACCTCCTCCGACTGCCCTTACGATTTCAATTTCATCCGAGGCAACTATGTGTACCTCATTTAGGTCTTTTCTTCTGATTACAACACCATTTAAAGCAACTGCCACAAGTTTTTTGTTTATATTTAATTGTGTAAGTAGTTGTTCAGCCGTCAAATCAGGATTGATTCGTTTGTCCTTACCATTTATTCTGACATTTATTGTTTTTCCCGTCATATAAATTTGCCAACTCGTAGTTTTTTCTTTAGAGACCTTGCCGCACATTTAGGTTTTTGAGAATCCCATATATAACTTATTACCGCCACCCCATCAGCCCCTGCCTTAATTATGCTCTCGGCGTTATCTAAACTAATACCGCCAATTCCTAATACGGGTTTCTCTGTGGCACTACAGACTTGAGTTATTAAATTTATGCCTGAAGGTTTTATGCGGGGGTGAGAATTGGTATGAAATATAGTGCCTGCGATTAAAAAGTCTGCACCTGCTAATTCCGCTTCTATTGCAGCATTTTTCGAGTGAATAGATCGTCCAATGAGCAGTTCTCGAGAAATGTCCGAAGATTTGATATTCATTTGTTTTTCAGGGAGTTGTATTCCATCAGCATTAATTTTAGTTGCAATTTCAGGATTACCATTGAGAATCAACAATGCTCTGCCTTTGGTTATTTCCGCAATCAAATTACCAATTTCAATGATCCTGGCGTCATTTAATAAAGGTTCTCGTAATTGGATCATGTCAACACCACCTTCTATTGCGGCATCTATTAAATCTAAATCGATCTGACCGTACCTGCTAATGTCTGTTAATAAAGTTAAACATGGCGTCGGTAAAGTTCCCATATGGTTGTCTTTATGAATTCTAACTCGAAACAATCCCTTGACTGGGACTGCTAGGTGAAGCGATATTTCTGGCCTGAATACGACCAGCAATAAAACCTTTTCTACCAGCCTCGACGCCAAGCTTAAATGCTTCTCCCATCAAAACAGGTTCATCAGCTTGAGCTATTCCCGTATTTACCAGTACGGCGTCAGCACCTATTTCCATAGCTATTGATGCATCTGATGGAGTAGCCAGGCCTGCGTCTACTACAACTGGCACAGTTGCTTGTTGAATGATTAATTTTATTTCATCCAATGTTTGTATGCCTTGTCCAGATCCAATACCTGATCCCAACGGCATTACCGTTGAACACCCAACATTTTCTAGCATTTTAGCTAATACTGGATCGGCATGAATATATGGCAAAACAACAAATCCTTCATTTACTAGATGTTTCGCTGCTTCATAAGTTCCGACTGGATCGGGCATTAGATGAGAGCCTTCAGGAATTACTTCCAGTTTTAACCAATTTGACCCAGTTAACTCACGTGCTAGGTTTGCGACGAATATTGCCTCTTCAGCGGTTTTGCATCCAGCTGTGTTTGGCAGAATAGTATATTTACCCCAATCAAAGAAATCTAAAATATTTTTTTCTTTCGGATTGTCTAAATTTAACCTTCTTATTGCCACTGTAACGATTTCTGCACCAGACGCTGCGATAGATTCGACCATTTCAGTGTTACTTCTGTGTTTGCCGGTGCCTACCATAAGTCTTGACTTAAAAACTTTGTTGGATATTGTAAGAGAATCGCTCAAATGTAACTCCACTGTTAAGTTAATGCAATTCAGTTTTAATGGCCGATATGATCTAGAAAACCGACAGTTCTGTTAATGATCTGTTATTCTGAACTACTTGTTTTTATTATTCTATTGAAATCAGGGTATTGTAATCAAACATTGCAGTCAAATTTAAGAATAAATCATCAGCGGAAATAACAGCAAATGAAATTGATCGACCAAGTACATGTCCGACATTTTACTTCTACTGGATTTGTAATAAATAACAATTCTCTCTTATTGCACTGGCATTCAAAGGTCCAATCATGGCTTCCTCCAGGAGGTCATATTGAACCCAATGAAGATCCGGTGCAAGCTTTAAAACGAGAAGTTTTAGAAGAGAGTGGATTAGAAGTAGATATTATCCAGACGCAACAGCAGTTTCCGTTCAAATATCCAAAGCAAATACCATCTCCGTTTACTATATTAATTGAGGATATCAATGACAATAAAATCGGTAAACACCAGCATATTGATCTGATTTATTTTTGTATGTTAACGCCTGGTCAGGGGGTTTCGGTAGAGTTAAACCCAGGGTGGATATGGGTTACAAAAGAGCATTTGGCAAAAGGTTTGCCATTAAAAAATGACAAGGGAGACTATGATCCGCCTCCGGAAGATGTTTTAATACTGGCTTCTCATGCCTTTGAGGCCGTAAACTTAATTACCTAAAGTAATATAAAACCTAAATGGAGTATCTAATATCGATGACTAGGTCAGAAAGCGATAACCTAGACTACAATCAGAATGACATAGAAGAGAAATGGCAGCGGAAATGGCAAGAAAGCCAACTGCATAAAGTCCATGATGATGAAGAAAGCCCTAATTGGTTAGAAATGACTATGTGGCCATACACATCTGGTGATCTTCATATCGGACATTGGTACGCAATGGCGCCGTCTGATGCACACGCCAGGTTTAAAAAAATGCAGGGCTACAATGTTTTACATCCTATGGGTTTTGATGCGTTTGGCCTTCCCGCTGAAAATGCTGCTATCAAACGTGGCATTCATCCATACGAATGGACTATGTCCAATATTGAAAATATGAGAAAGCAGTTAAGGCGGATGGGCACGATCTATGACTGGGATCGAGAGGTTGTGACTTGTCAGTCTGATTACTATAGGTGGAATCAGTGGATATTTTTAAAGTTCTTAGAGAATAATTTGGCTTACCAGGCTCACGCCCCAGCCAATTGGTGCCCGACCTGCAATACTGTACTGGCAAATGAGCAAGTTGTTAATGGTAAATGTGAAAGATGTAGTTCTGAGGTATCTCAAAGGGATCTTAATCAGTGGTTTTTTAGAATCACAAATTACGCTGAAGAGTTACTTGATCAGTCTCAAATTGACTGGCCTAACAAAATTAATATCATGCAGACTAATTGGATAGGAAAAAGCTACGGAACTCATGTTCAATTTGATATAGATTCTCTTGGTTTGGAAACAAAGAAGATCGATACGTTTACAACTCGGGTTGACACAATATATGGAGTCACTTTTATAGTTATATCGCCGGAACACCCTTTGGTGGAACAACTAACGATTCCAGAACATAAAGATGAAGTTGATCAATATGTATCGAATGCAAGAAAACAATCTGAAATTGAACGACTTTCAACCGAAAAAGAAAAAACAGGTGTATTTACCGGGGCTTATTGTTTAAATCCATTAACTAACGAGCAAACCCCAGTTTTTGTAGGAGATTATGTTCTTCTGAGCTATGGAACAGGAATAGTAATGGGTGTTCCTGCTCATGACGAGCGTGATTTCAAGTTCGCAAAAAAATATAATTTAGATATTAGAACCGTTATAAAGTCAAATAAAGAAAATGAATCGGATCCTGATAAGGCTTACGCGGGAGATGGCATACTAGTCAACTCTGGGCCATATAACGGTTTAACAAGCAATGATGCAATTGATAAGATTTCTGAATACCTTAAAACTCAAGGTTTGGGTGAAAAGTCTGTTCAGTATCGTATGAGAGATTGGTTAATTTCAAGACAGCGCTACTGGGGAACGCCAATTCCTATCATTTATTGTGATGATTGTGGGGCTGTTCCTGTTCCAGAGAAGGACTTACCAGTATTGCTACCAGACGACGCTGAATTTAAGCCCACTGGAGAATCTCCTCTCGAATTACATGAGCAATTTGTGAACACTGAATGCCCGGTATGTAAAAAATCAGGTCGTCGTGAAACTGACACCATGGACACTTTCGTCGACTCGTCTTGGTATTTTTTACGTTATTCTAGCCCTCAATACTTGGATGGCCCTTTCGATCCTGTTGCAATAAAAAAGTGGCAACCGGTAGATCAATATACTGGAGGTGCAGAACATGCAGTAATGCATTTACTTTATTCAAGATTTTTTACAAAAGCACTTAGAGATATAGGGTTGTTGGATTTCGATGAACCGTTTATCAGGTTATTCAATCAGGGTCATATTACCCATTCAGGTGCTCGTATGAGTAAATCCAGGGGTAACGTTGTTTCACCTGATGATTACGTAAAGCAGGTTGGCGCAGATGCTGTGAGATGTTATTTAATGTTTCTTGGCCCTTGGGATCAAGGAGGCGATTGGATTGACACTGGTATTAATGGAATTTCAAGATGGCTAAATAGGATTTGGTATTTATGCACCCGGGATTCTAATAGTATTGATTCATCAAACGTCATTGAAGATAAAAACTCAGAATTAAATCGCTTAACTCATCAAACTTTAAAGAAAGTTACAGAAGATTTGGAGAAGTTTAAATTCAACACTACGATTGCGACTTTAATGGAGTTCACAAATAAGTTGAATGATATTTGGAGAGAACAGCAAGTAGATCAAAATCTATGGCAAATTACTATTAGAAAACTTTTGCTTATGATTGCTCCCCTTGCGCCACACACAACTGAGGAACTCTGGGAAATTAACGGATTAAAGTATTCGATTCATTCTCAACATTGGCCTGAATGGGATCCTGAACATGTAAAAGAAGAGGAAATTAATTTAGTTGTACAAGTTAACGGAAAGGTTAGGGATACAATTTTAGTATCAGCAGAAATAACAGAAGATGCAGCTAAACAAGCGGCCATGTCATCAAACAAGATCGAATTGCACATACAAGGCAAAGAAGTTAAAAAAACCATTTATGTGCCCGGTAAATTAATTAATATAGTTGCTATATAAATTCATCCGATTACGCGAAACTCATATGAAATTTGATTTTGTTTTCCTTTGCTAAACCTGTCTGCTTTTAACGGGTTTATATCAACAAAATCAACCTTTCCGTCAATTATTAATTCCGACATACATATACCTACGGCAGGAGCAAGTTTGAATCCATGACCGGAGAATCCGGTACAAATGTATAGCCCGTCAAACCCATCGATTTTGTCTACTATCGGATGCGTGTCAGGTGTGGAAGTATAAAGTCCAGCATAACCAGTAAAGTACTGACCTTCAGTAATCGAAGGTATCCTTTTAGATAATCTCAGCCATACATCTTCTAGATAATCCATGGACGGCTTCGGATTATATTGATCAGGGTTTGCCACATGCTCTCTGTTACCGTTTCCAACCAGAGTCATATCATTACCTTCTGGTCTGAAATAGGTCATATTTGTCATGTCTGCTCCACTTGGATGATTTTGGAGTTGATTACCTTGTCTTTTTATTAGGAAAACTTCATGCCGGGTTGCAGTTAGAGGTAGTTCTATGTCTAGTTTTGACAAAAACTGACTTGACCAAGGACCTGTGGCCAAGATGGCTATCTCTGTTTCATAAGTTTCTTTCTCTGTATGTACTGCAAATACTTTATTTTTTCGTAATTCAATTTGCTCTGCTGGGGATTTCAATACAATTTTGGCACCCAATTGTTCTGCTTGTTTGGCGTATGCCATAGCTGTGCCTGAAGGATCTCCGTGTCCACTTTGAGGCTCCCATGCAAAAACCTCATCATCGTTAAAATTAAAACCAGGAGCAACCTCATTAGCTTGTTTTAAATCGATTATTTCTGTATCAATACCGACTTCTTTTTGAATAGAAACATTTTTCATCAGGCCTTCTTTAGAATCAGGGCCAGCTATCGCAATAAAACCTGTTTTTATGAATTGTGGTTTCTGCTGCCCAATTAATTCATCGAAGTGCAGAAAGTAGGGAAAACTTTTCCAAGATAATTCCGCGTTAACTCGTGTAGAGTAGTGCATTCTAATCAATCCGGAAGACCTTCCAGTTGATCCCGAGCCCAGCGTATCTCGCTCTAGTAGAACACAATTTTTTAGGCCTTTTGAGGCCAGGTTATATAGAATGCTAGCCCCCATTACGCCACCACCTATTACTATCGCATCTACTTTTTGTGTCATTAAACTTCTTTTTCCCTGATAATATTTTAAGATCATATAATATGAGAATATCTGGATACAGCCTTTAAATTAATATTTGTGCTGTATCTGCGAACAGTTTTGGTTTTAGGAGAACTTAACTAACATGAAACTAAATGTTGCTATCTTGCCAGGTGACGGCGTTGGCCCTGAAGTGACTACAGAAGCGGAAAAAGTATTAAATTTGGTTGTAGACCGGTTTGGCCACAAGCTGGATACCAGCACTGGTCTTATCGGCGGATCAGCAATTGATGAAACTGGGACAGCATTACCCGATAATACATTAGATATCTGCCGCAATTCAGATGCTATCTTGTTTGGTGCAGTTGGTGGTCCAAAATGGGATTCAGCACCAGGAAACATAAGACCAGAAGACGGGATTTTAGCTATACGTAAAGAGCTCGGACTTTTTGCCAATATTAGGCCAGTTAAAGCATATAGTGCTCTAACGCATGCGAGCCCACTCAAAGAAGATAGATTGTCTGGAGTGGATATGGTAATAGTTCGAGAACTTACCGGAGGATTGTATTTTGCTGAGCCGAAAAAGCGATGGGAAGACGAATCTGGGAAACAAGCAGTAGATACACTCCTATATTCCGAAAACGAGATTTTTAGGATAATGAAGGTAGCTTTCGAACTTGCCACAACAAGAAAATTAAAAGTGACTTCTGTTGATAAGTTCAATGTTTTAGAAACCGGGCGACTTTGGAGAGAGGTTGCAAATGAAGTTAGCTCTGATTATCCAAACATAGAGTTAGAGCATATGTTAGTTGACAATGCGGCTATGCAACTGGTGAGGGCTCCCGCAAATTTTGATGTTATTGTTTCTGAAAATACATTCGGAGACATACTGTCCGATGAAGCATCAGTTCTTACAGGTTCGATGGGAATGTTGCCATCTGCAAGCTTATCTGGCCCAATCGGTGATTCAAATACTTCCAATACGGCCAGTTTGTATGAGCCAATACATGGGAGTGCACCGGATATACAGGGCAAAGATATAGCTAATCCAATTGCTTCGATATTAAGCTTGGCTATGATGCTTCGTTATTCGTTTGGTCTTTATGATGAGGCTGATGCAATAGAATTAGCTGTGCAAACTACACTTGAATCAAAATATCGCACACCGGACCTGGCAACTGATAATTCCATCGTAGTTTCAACATCAGAGATGGGTGCTCAAATCGCAGATCGGATAAATAAATACAAGTAAGAATTTGTGTATGGTTGATTCAAGTTTAGGGGTTTTAGTGAATCAATAAATTGACGAGTTATTTTAAGTCTTCTGGTTCGCCAAGATCCAAGATGCAGTCCCACTCCGATTTTGTTACAGGCTGAACAGACAATCTTGAAAATTTCACTAACGCCATGTCTTGGAGCATAGGATGAGCTTTAACATCTTTTAGACTTACCGGAGATTTAAGTTTAGCTTGGGCCTTTAAATCCACCATAAACCACACTGGTTTTTCTGGAGTGCTTTTAGGATCTGGATGCTCTGAGTTAGGATCCCAAGCAGTGTCGTCAGGATATGATTCCCTAACCACAACAGTTGTTCCTACGACTTTAGGAGGCACAATCATTGAGTGGTAAAACAGTACTTTGTCCCCAACCTTCATTTTTTGCATGTTATTTCGAGCTGTGTAATTTCTTACACCGTCCCATTCAGCCGTCATATCCTCTTCTGAAATTAAGTCATCAAATGAATAAGCTGAAGGTTCAGATTTAACAAGCCAATAATTTATATTCATATATCACTCATGCCACGTTCAAATAGTCTATTTTTGTATTAATCAATAGTATATCGCTATTTTTATAGTAGTTTCAGTATTCAAAACTTTGCCGCGATAACTATATGTGTAATTTACGCCAAATAAGATGCTGGGAAATTCAAAGTGTTGTTAATAAAGTTTTTATTAAATAAAAAAACCGGTATTATTTTTCTGGAATTATTATAAAGTTATATTAAGGCTCTTGTTTTCCGCAAATATTTAAGGGCGTGATGTTGAAAATATTCAATTAAGAGATCACAATTGTTATAGAAATTGGAGGTTTTATGGCAGTAAAGACTGATGGTAAAAAAGCTAAGAGAGTAAACCCAAAAGATTGTACTCATCATTGGGTAATTGATTCACCAAATGGCCCGCAAAGCCAAGGGATGTGTAAGGTCTGTGGTGCAGAAAGAGAATTCATGAATTACTTAGAAAGTTCTGCATGGAGTAGTGGTGAAGAGAAAAAAACCGATGATTCTAACTCCAAGAATAAAGACAAGGCTAAAAATCCAGCTAAAGGCAGTAGATCTGCTAAATAGCTAAATTATCGAAACATATCGGTATGTTTATTTCTAAACAGTGAATATGTTCCCAGATTGGTATCTTTATATTTAAATCCTCTAATAACGACAACAGGGATTCTTGTTGTTTTACGCATTACTAATTCAGCAGCCCCAGCTAGTTCGTCTATCACAGCGACTTCAGTTACATTCATGACTTTATTAAAGTCGTCCTTTTTACCCCTGTAATCGATTGTTGGTTGAATTCCTGATGAACCGATTGAGAAATTAATTTGACCTTCTCTCCAAGGTCTTCCGAAAGTGTCTGAAATTATTACTGATATGTTTTTAATACCAGAGATCCTCTTTATTTTTGATGCTAGTTTAATTGCGGATTCATCTGGGTTTTCAGGTAACCGAAGTGCCACTTCGTTTCCACTGACGTTTGATAAATCAACTCCGGAGTTTGCGCAAATGAATCCGTGATGAGTCTCGGTTATTAATATGCCTCTATCATAATCCAGTTTTATGATCTGACGACTGTCTTTGATAACAGTTTCTATAAGCCTCGGATCCTTGCCGCTTTTTTCACCGAATACCGTAGAAAATGATGATGGTTTTACGTCGGATAAATACACAAATTGTCCTTCAGACTTGCTTACAACTTTTTGCGCTATAACAAAAATATCATAGTCCTGGATTAAGTAGTTTTGTTCATCAGCATATCTTGTGATTAGCTCGGCGATATCGTCACCGGGCTTAACTTCTGGAATACCATGGATCCCAATGATTTCTATATTATTTTTATTCATTATTTAATCATTTTAGTAGAATAATTATTTAGTTATCCAAATAGCTGAGTTAAGTGTAAATTGTTGTGCGACAGCATGCTATACTCATCAACTCAAATAGTGAGTTTATATTGTTTTTGTCTATTTTATTAATTTCGTAAATTGAATCTAATCTTATGATTAAAGAACCTTTACTTAGAAGTTTGCTGTTTATACCCGGAAACCAACCTAAAATGTTGGAAAAGGCTTCTTCAGTGCGTCCAGATGCCTTCGTTTTGGATTTGGAAGATTCTGTTCCCGTGTCAGAAAAGAGAAATGCTAGAGAGATAGTGGCCAGTCACATTGATAAAATCAATGAAACTGGAATAAGGGTCATTCCTCGGGTGAATTCTTTAACGACTGGCTTTATAGATGACGATTTAATGGCCGTTGTAGGATCGAAAATTTGGGGAATTTCTGTGGGGAAGATTAGCACGCCAGAAGACGTATTAGTTATAGATCAAAAAATCTCAAAACTTGAAAAACAATACGGTGTCGAGGTTGGTAAAATTCGATTGTTGGTGTGGTTAGAAACGGCATTAGGCATCGTCAATGCGCATCATATTTGTAATGCTAACGCAAGACTTTCGGCAGTTTGTTTTGGTGCGGAAGATTACACCAATGACATGGAAATACCGAGACATATGTCGTCTTCCAACCTAGATAACCCAGCGTTGGCATATCCTAGAACCATGGTACCTTTATATTCAAAAGCATCAGGTATTATTCCTTTAGACACTCCATATTTCGGTTACAAGGATGAGGCAGGATTGATAACAGATTGTGAAAATGCAAAACAACTGGGATTTGAAGGAAAATTTGCTATACATCCTGCCCAGATAGACACGATAAATAAAGTATTTTCCCCTAATGAACAAGAATATCAGAAGGCGTTGAAGGAAATTGATGCATTCGAGAAAAGTGAAGCAAAGGGTAGGGGCTCAACTTCTTTAAAAGATCAAGTGATAGATGTGCCTGTAGTAGAGCGTGCACGTAAGTTAGTTAACAAATATGAGTCTGTATTTGGAAAGAGGGAATAAGATGGCAGAAGACAGAATTCAAGTAAAGGGTATGAAGTTTTTTGGACATCATGGCATAACCGAAGAAGAGCAGGCCATTGGACAAAGGATTGAGGTAGATGTAGAGATAGAAGTTGATTTAGAGGCGGCAGGGCGCGCTGATGATCCGAATTTAACTTTAGATTACACTTTAATTTATCAAGTGACACGAGAGATAGTAGAAGGTAAATCGGTGAAACTAATAGAGACATTAGCTGAGTCAATTGCCGATCGACTTATATTGAAGTTAAACGTGGATTCAGCTTGGGTAAAAGTGATAAAACCAAACCCTCCAATCGATAATAGTGTAATAGGATATGTGGCAATAGAAGTGCAAAGAGATAAATAGGATTTATATCTTTATATTTAGATTGGTAATAGATATAAATTTGATGTCGTAAAATAAGGCAAGGAGTAATGTAATGCCGATAGTAAAGGTTGAGATGTGGAATGGTAGAACTTCCGATCAGAAGGCGCAGTTAGCTAAAGAAATAACCGACTCATTTGAGAGGTTGGGTACTGCTAGAGATGCGACTATAGTGGTGTTCAATGACGTTTCAAAGGATAATTGGGCACAAGGCGGAACATTAGCTTCTGAGTCATAAATCTAATTGACCGTATCGGATTAACCAGTCTATACTGGTTCTTATAAGAATAAATTAAAAGCTATGAACAGGATTAGTAACCCCTGAAATTGACCAAGAGAGCCGGGTAAGCTGTGAGCCGGTGTCAATAGAAAGGGTTGAATGGACCTGGGAGCTGCCTCCTGAACACAGATGTAAATTACATCGTTAATTAGGGAAACGCCGGAATTGGCTCCGTTAATAAAGCCTAGGACATAAAACTGTCTGCAATTAAGAGCCTTAATATAGAATTAAGGAAATAGGGTGGCACCGCGGAATAATAACCCGTCCCTTGTGGGATGGGTTTTTTAATTACAGGATAAGGATAAATACAATGCCTGCCGCAAGCATCAAGAAGAGCCGAATTTTAACGGGTATCCAGCCATCTGGAGACATGCAACTAGGGAATTATCTGGGAGCAGTTAAGCACTGGGTTATGAACCAAGACGTTCAAACCAATTTCATCCCGGTTGTTGATCTTCATTCTATAACCGTAAAGCAGGATCCTCGAGAATTGTACCGACAGACTGTATCTCTAGTTGCAATGTTAATTGCATGTGGCATAGACCCGGATAAAAGCACTTTATTTATACAAAGTCACGTCTCAGCTCATGCTGTACTGGCTTGGGTTTTAAATTGTACTACTCCAGTTGGGTGGTTAGAGAGAATGATTCAATATAAAGAAAAAGCTCAAAATCAGGAGAGGGTATCAACTGGTCTTCTTACTTACCCTGTATTAATGGCTGCTGATATATTGATATACGATGCTGATGAGGTTCCTGTTGGAGAAGATCAGAAACAGCATGTTGAGTTAACTCGAGATATAGCGGAACGATTTAATAATATTTACGGTGAAACTTTTGTTCTTCCAGAAGCTGTTGTCCCTAAAGTTGGAGCACGGGTTATGGGTTTAGATAATCCATTAATAAAAATGTCCAAAAGTTATGCTCACGTTCGTGGTCATGCTATAAGTATGCTAGATGATTCAAAGGAAATAGAAAGATCTATAAAACGTTCTGTGACTGATTCATATAATGAGATTCGCTTTTCCAATGAAAAGGAAAGAGCGGGAGTTAACAATCTTCTGGGAATTTACCAGGTAATTACTGGAAAGACAGTGGATGAAGTTGAAAATGATTTTAATGATGCGAGGGGATATGGAGACTTGAAATCAAGGGTAAGCGATGTGGTAATTTCAGAAATTGAACCCATAAAAAAACGTTACCATGAACTAATAAATAACTCAGATGAACTGGGACGTTTAATTCAGAAGGGGGATGCTGCTGCAAAGCAATATGCTGACCCTAAATTAGATATTGTTTTGGAGAAGGTCGGTCTTCATAGGAATGATAATACGGGTGGGTAAATATGACTCTTGATGATTCGGAATATTCAATTAGTGTTGAAGATATTAAAAGCCTTTTAAATCAGGATGTTGATGGTAATCTCGTGCCACTGTCCAGAACTGTGAACACCAAAAATGAGACCCCGGTTTCGATATATTCAAAAGTTGCATCTCAACCGTATTCCTTTTTGTTTGAAAGTGTAGAAGGAGCTGAGAGGATTGCGCGATATAGTTTCATAGGCGTTAAGCCATATGAAACTATTAAAACTGGAGAAGGTCAAAAGCATGGTTCAGTTGACCCGCTGAGGTTGATTGAGCAGCGGCTAAGTGACAAAAAAGTTGTTGAGCAGTTTAAATCAAATAGATTTGATGGAGGCGCAGTTGGTTATGCATCTTATGAAACGGCGTCATATTTTGAAGATCTTCCAACGGCAGACCAAGATACACTCAATCTACCAGAATCCATTTTTATGTTTTTCAATACTTATATTATGTTTGATCACATTGATAACCAAATAAGTATTGTTAGCCACGTAAACCTAGATCAAGAAATAGAAACAGCCTATGCTGAAGCCGTTAATAGTATCGAAAGTGTTATTGAAACGCTTTTAAGTCCTCAGGTTGCATCAGAAACACAGGAATACAAAAGTATTAAAGATAAACACCGAGATGATGAAGATAAATCATTAACGATGGTTAATTTTGATGGAGTTGATGCCACAGTCAACATAGATAAAGACTATTACAAAGATGCGTTGAGTAAGATCATAGAGTACATTTATGAAGGAGACTGCATACAGGTTGTTTTCTCTCAGCGCTTTAGCTTATCTACCAACGCTGCACCGTTGGACATTTACCGCTCTTTAAGAGAGGTAAACCCATCGCCATACATGTTTTATCTTGATTTAGAAGACTTCCATATAGTGGGAGCTTCGCCTGAGATGTTGGTTAGATGCGTAGATGACAAAATTGATTATCATCCAATAGCAGGTACAAGGAGACGTGGTTTGGATGACCAAGAAGATGTGATCATTGCTGAAGAATTATTAACTGATGACAAAGAGCTAGCCGAACACATAATGTTAGTTGATTTAGGCAGAAATGATGTTGGACGAGTTAGTAGTCCAGGGAGTGTTAAAGTGACCCAGCTGATGGAAGTGGAATTATATTCTCATGTGATGCATATAGTTTCACACGTTACCGGCTCTTTGAAACCAGGTTTGACCTGTTACGACGCTTTCCGATCTTGTTTTCCTGCAGGGACAGTGTCTGGTGCCCCAAAAATTAGAGCGATGGAGATTTTGTCAGAACTTGAGCCAGTTAAGAGGGGTGCCTATGCCGGCGCAGTAGGTTATTTTTCCTTCTCCGGAAATATGGATACCTGTATTGCTTTGAGAACATTGGTAATTAAAGACGGTGTTGCACATGTTCAGGCGGGCGGAGGCATAGTAGCGGATAGCAATGTTGATAATGAATATGAGGAAACTATAAATAAAGCTAGCGCCGTAGTGAAAGCCATAAGCATAGCTGAGTTAAATAAATCATGAATATTTTAATCGATAACTACGACTCATTTACTTACAATATATACCAATTTATATGTGAGTTGGGTGCGGAAGTTGAAGTAGTAAGAAATGACAAGGTCACAGTTGAAGAGATTGCTCAGATGAACCCGGAAAAAATTATTATATCTCCAGGTCCCTGCAATCCGGATAAGGCCGGTATATCAACCTCAGCAATCGATTACTTTGTCTCCAGAGTGCCCATTTTGGGTGTATGCTTGGGGCATCAGTGTGTTGGACAGGCATTTGGAGCTATAGTAGGGCCAGCCGGGGAAATAATGCACGGAAAAACTTCTGATATTTATCACGATGGCAAGGGTGTTTTTACTGATATACCCAGCCCATTTGCTGCCATTAGATATCACTCGTTATCAATATCGAAAGATCAATTTCCTGATGATTTAGAAATTTCAGCTTGGACTGGAAATGGTATTGTGATGGGCGTCAGGCATAAATCATTACCAATTGAGGGAGTGCAGTTTCATCCGGAATCCATCAAGACTGAATATGGCAAAAAATTGCTACAGAATTTCTTGTCTATTGAGTCTAAAGGATGATTTAAATGATTAAAGAATGCATAAAAAAATTATCAGTAGGAGAAGATCTCGACTTTGATTTAGCCTCTTCTGTGATGGAAGAAATAATGAGTGGTGATGCCACACACGCACAAATCGGAGCTTTTGTAACTGCATTGAGCGTCAAAGGGGAAGCCCCGAGTGAAATTGCAGGAATGGCAGAAGTAATGCGGTCCAAATCTTTGCGAGTGAAATGTAATTATCCGGTTATGGATACATGTGGTACGGGGGGTGATGGATCCAATTCCTTTAATATTTCCACTGCTTCAGCTTTTGTTGTAGCAGGCGCAGGCGTAATGGTGGCCAAGCATGGCAACCGTGCCATGTCCGGATCAAGTGGTAGCGCAGATGTTTTAGAAGCACTTGGGGCTAACATAGATTTAGGACCTGATTCTGTTGAGGAGTGCTTAAATCAAACTGGTTTTGGGTTTATGTTTGCACAGAAGTTTCATCCATCGATGAAGTTTGCGGCTGCCCCAAGAAAAGAAATAGGTATTCGCACAGTTTTCAATATTCTTGGTCCACTGACTAATCCTGCTCAAGCTGAATACCAGCTTATAGGAGCCTCAGATAAAAACATTGCCAAAAAAATGATAGAGGTATTAAAAATACTTAAGTCTAAACATTCAATAGTTGTATGCGGTGAGGATGGATTGGATGAGATTTCTTTATCGGGGAGTACGCATATATGGGAGTTAAAGGACGGAATCATAACTGAACGGTCTATCAAACCATCTGACCTAGGATTGCCATTAGTAGATAATGTGGAAATAAAGATAAATAATCCAAATGAAAGCGCAAAACTTTTAGAGAACGTTTTATCTGCAAAAGAAACTTCTGCTAGATTCTTAGTTCTTGCTAATGCAGGAGCAGCATTACTAGCGGCAGATAGAGCTGAATCGTTTATTGACGGAGTTAGTATTGCCACTAAGTCAATAGACAGTGGTTCTGCCCTTAAAGTACTTAAGTCTTACATTAAATTAAGTAATACTCTTAGTTAGGAATTGAGACGGCTATGAAGATACCAGATATATTGCAAGAGATCGTAGAAGCTAAGAGAAAAGAGTTAGAGAGTCAAAAGCAAAATTTACCCTTGGATCGCTTAGCGGACAGAGTAACTCAACAGCCTAGGCCCTTAAACTTTTCAGGCGCGTTGTTGGGATCATCTTTACGTGTAATTGCAGAAATAAAGAAACGTTCTCCTGCAAAAGGAGATTTAGCATCGAATGTAGATGTATCTAAACTTGCCAGTATTTACTGCTGTAACGGTGCTGCTGCTATTTCCGTATTAACTAATTCGGATCATTTTGGTGGTAGTATCGATGATTTAAGAATAGTTGCTGAAATTGCTCATCAAGAAAGAATACCTGTTTTAAGAAAAGAATTTATTTTTGACCCTTATCAAGTGTTTGAAGCCAGAGCGAATGGTGCAGACGCTATTTTGTTAATTGCATCTATGTTGACTCTTAAAGAAATGCAGAACTTGAAAGAAGTGGCAGATGGATTATGGATGCAAGCGATTTTTGAAGTTCACGATGAGCAAGAATTGAAAAAAGTACTAGATTGTAACGCGGAAATTATTGGGATAAATAATAGAAATTTACATACATTTGTAACGGACATTGCAGTTACAGAACGATTAGCCCCGTCAATTCCCAAGGGCAAAATAATTGTCAGTGAGAGCGGTATTTCAGGAGTAGAAGATATGTCTAGAATTGCAGCGGCAGGCGCTAATTGTGTTTTAGTTGGAGAGACCTTAGTGACCGCTGATGATCCTGGATTAATGTTGAGGCGATTAGTTTGACCAAAGTCAAGATATGTGGTTTAAAAAAGTTAGAGCACGCATTAATTGCTACTGAGACAGGAGCAAGCTTTTTAGGCTTTGTTTTTGTTGAAGGAGTTCGGCGAAAGATTTCACCTTTTGATGCTAATGAGTTGATTACGGGTCTCAAAGAACGCTACACCGGTGATTTTCCTAAATTAGTGGGTCTTTTTGCGAATCAAGCATCATCATATGTGAACCAAGTTGTAAGTCAGTGTGACTTAGATATAGTGCAACTGTGTGGAGATGAAGGACCGGAATATTGGTCTTCGATCAATTGTTCAATAATCAAGCAGGTTAAGATGGATAGTGAAGGTAAAGGTAGAGATGAGCTATCCCATATAAAGAGCCAAGTTGATGATATAACAGAAGCGGGTCATACGCCTTTGCTTGATTCATATGAACGCGGAGCACTTGGAGGAACCGGGAAGACATTCGATTGGTCTATGGCGAAACTAGTAAGTGGACATCAGCAAATAATATTAGCCGGCGGTCTCACTTCAGATAATGTGAATAGTGCTATAAAAACTGTTCAACCATGGGCAGTAGATGTGTCGAGTGGCGTGGAAACTGACGGTCAAAAAGATGAGTTAAAACTTCGTAACTTTATCAATAATGCCCTCAATGCTTCTAAATAATACAAACTTACTATGCTGAATCTTGACAGTTGGAGACTCATTTCATAGCCTTTTGCTTTCCAGGATTATAAATTAAATCGAAGATAATAAAATTGGAGGATTATATTGACTTACGAATTTAACCATGTTCACCTTAAAGCTGCTGACCCGAAAGCGGCAGCCGACTGGTATGTGAAAGCGTTCGGATTTACAATTGTAAGTGACTCTACTAGAAACTTTGGAGATAGGTTTATCGCTTGTGACACCATAGACGGAACGCGAATAAATATTTCTAATGAAAGAACTGGAGAGACCTTAGGAAATGGAGATGCTGGTGCTCACTTTGGTATTGAGCATTTCGGGGTTAATGTTGAGAATTTGCCATCAGCTATTACAGAACTGACTGATTTGGGAGCAGAATTACTCGAAGGCCCAATTGATTGTGGCGGCGGTCTCCACATTGCATTTATAAAATGCCCGCAAGATACTCGGGTAGAATTACTTCAGCTGCCATAAATACGGAAGTAGTTCTTGAGTATCAATAGTAACAGCTGTATTTTCTGTCAAATTCTTACTGAACAATCTATAGACACATTTTTATTCAAAGATGAATTTTGTTTTGCCATAAGAGACATAAACCCTGTTGCAAAAGTGCATTTTTTAGTAATACCTAATGTCCATTTAACATTTTTGGAGCAATGGGATGAATCTAATTTGCCTATTATTGGTCAAATGGTCGATGTTGCTAGAAAATTAGCATCCTCGGAAGGTATAGCTGATAGTGGCTATAGATTATCAATAAATCAAAAAGAAGATGCTGGCCAAATGATCGACCACTTACATCTTCATGTATACGGCGGAGAAAAATTAAGGAGTATGTAATTGCCTTCTACAGAAGTAGTGATAGCTAAGAAATTTAACAACTTGTTAAGACCACTTCAGGTGCATATTAACCGGACTACTGTTTTGGCTGGCGAATTAGCTGAGATTCATGGAGTTGATACAAATGCTTGTGAATTGGCTGCAAGCACGCATGATCTTTTTAGATCTGAACCAGATTTTGCTCAAATATCTACTGCAGAGAGATATGGCATTCCAATTGGTGATATCGAAGCAGGAATCCCTATGCTACTTCATGGGCCCAACGCAGCAGCCTGGTTGGAGAATGAAGCTGGCTTGACGGACAATCGTGTTCTAGAAGCGGTTAGGTGGCATACATTTGGATCGCCGGAAATAGATGACGTGGGTAAGATCTTGTATTTAGCAGACAAGCTGGAACCTGGAAAAGTCATTGCAGATCCAAGTTTGGAACCGATTAGGCAAATGGCAGAGAGTCACCCAGATAAAGCTTTACTGGAATTGTTAGAAAAGAGACTGGAAAATCAGGTGTCGAAATCGTTACAAGTTCATCCATATACATTAGCGTTAATTGAAAATCTCAGATCAGATTAATTCCCCGTATAAAGAAATATATTCCCATCGCTCCCATTCCAATACCGCATAAAGTCAGTATTACTTTGTATACTTTTCCTGCTATGATTTTTCTTCCGCTTGCTATCACTATTGATACTAGAGTAAACCATGCAAAATCAGCCAAAATGTGCCCGAAGTAAAAGCAAGCTACACCGACCAACCCATATTCCTGGGACCATATCAAGTATGCTAGCCCAACTGTAACCCACCAGACACTCCAGTATGGGTTAGATATCGTAACTATTACGCCTCCAATTATGGGGCCCATTTTGCCAAAACTTGACTTACTCGGTGCGGTATTTAGATCCTTTTCTTTTATGGCACTCCTTACAAAAGTCGCGGCCATAAATATGAGTACAGTGCCTCCTATTATCGAGATGCATATTTGGGCTACGTCAGAATCTAAAACTGTAGCGGCACCAAAATATAATAATGCGACTACGCCTAACTCAAGAATTGAATGGCCCAAAGAAATTGCTGGGCCGGCCCAGGGTCCTATTCTTAGAGATTCATTGATATCGTATGCAAGTAATGGTCCAGGAGCGACAGCTCGTTATAATCCTACAATCCAGCATGGAGCGAAAATTGGAAATAATACATCAATATTCATTTTTTACGAACCATATCAGAAGTTTATTTGTGGTTAATCCAATATTGTTAGATGATTATGATCACATTGGTTGAAAAGTTGAGGATTAGTCATGTTTGATATTTTGATAAAAGGTGGACTGGTTTTAGATGGTGCAGGGAATCCCGGACAGTATTTATCAGTTGGAGTCAAAAATAACACTATTCAGCTGCTTCGTGGTGATGTTTCAGATATAAAAGCTACGCAGACTATAGATGCGTCAGGCAAAGTCGTTAGCCCTGGGTTTATAGATGTGCATGCGCATTCAGGTTTAGTTATTTTGTCTGAACCAGAACATATGCCTAAGGTCCATCAAGGAGTCACTACCGAGTTGATAGGTATTGATGGTAACTCATATGCTCCGTTTTACAACGATTTAGATTTAAAGCGAATGATACAGATCAATTCCGGATTAGACGGAGACCCAGATATTAATTATAACTGGCGCACTGTTACAGATTATTTGGATTTATTTGATAAAAAAGTTGCGGTTAATATTGCGTATGTAGTCGGCAATTCTCCGCTGAGAGTTGGAGCGATGGGCTGGAGTGCCAATAAAGCCACCTCTAAAGAATTAGATAAGCAAAAAGGTTTACTTAGAGAGGCTATGCAGGAAGGAGCTTTTGGCATGTCAACAGGACTTGATTATCCTCCTGGCAATTACGCTGATACCGATGAGTTGGTTGCGATTGCAAAAGAGTCAGAAAAGTTAGGAGGTTTCTACCATACACACGTGCGTTATAGATTAGGAGATCGTTACTTAGATCCTTTTCGCGAAGCTATTGAAATAGGTAAGAGAAGCGGCATACCAATACACTTAACTCATATGTTTAGAAGGACAACCAACCCAGGCGGAATTTCAAGAATTTTTGATCTAGTAGAAAATGCTAGAGCTACGGGAATGGATATCACCTTTGATTGTTTCCCATATAAATATGGCGGCACCAGGATATTAATCATTTTCCCTGACTGGGCTCATGAGGGAGGACCCGAACAATTAATTAAAGTATTGTCCTCTCAGGATGCTCGAGAAAGACTAAAAAAGGAAGTTGTTCCTCGAAGCTTAGGTTGGGATGAAATGTGGCTCACCTATTTTAAAAAACCTCATAACAAACGATATGAAGGTAAATCCATTGCTTTAATCTCAGAAATGCGTAAACAGCATCCTGTAGACGCTTTATGTGATCTTTTATTAGATGAGGAACTTAGAGTGTCTTACTTTGCAGATGCAGTAGATGCCAGAACTCTTCCTGACTTAATTGCGCATCCACTGTATATGGTTGGGAGCGACGCATTATTGATAGGGGACTTTCCTCCACCTATGGGTTATGGTTGTTTTCCCGTCATTTTATCTGAAATAGTCCGGGAGGAAAAAAAATTATCTTTGCCAGAAGCTATAAGGAAGATGACTTCATATCCTGCGCAAAGGATTGGCTTAAATGATAGAGGTTTAATTAAAGATAACTTTAAAGCTGATATTGTTATATTTGATGCAGATAAAATAAAAGCGAATGCTACTAGGCAAAATCCACGCCAACTTTCTACCGGCGTAGATTATGTGATTGTTAATGGGCAAGTCGTCATAAAAAAAGGAACCCATACTGGAGCATTGCCTGGACGCGCTTTGAAACGTACAGGTTAAGAATGATGGGCAGTTTATATGTAATAGCAACTCCTATTGGAAATTTGGAAGATATTTCGATTAGAGCGTTAAATGTTTTAAAGAGTGTTGAGTTGATAGCAGCTGAGGATACGCGTCTAACTCATCGTTTATTATCCCACTATGAGATTGACACAAAATTAATTAGTTATCACGAGCACAGTAAGCTGTCAAAATCTAGGAAGTTAATGAACATACTAAGAGATAATGATTTGGCTTTAGTATGTGATTCTGGGACTCCTGGTATCAGTGACCCTGGTCGTGAGTTAGTTAAGATGTCACAAGAAGAGGGTTTTAATGTGATCCCTATACCTGGGCCTTCTTCCATCATAGCCGCACTATCGGTGTCCGGCTTGAACACAGACAGATTTTTGTTTGTAGGGTTTTTACCTCGCAGATCTTCTGATCGAATTAAATTGTTTGAAAAATTTCTTCCAAGCAACACTGCACTAGTATTTCTTGAGAGTCCCCGCCGCTTGCGAGCGAGTTTAATTGATATAAAAAAATCTTTAGGCGATCGCAAACTAACTGTGTGTAGAGAGATGACCAAAGTTTATGAAGAAATTTTTGTGGGTACAGTCAATACAGCACTAGAGCATTTTGAAGAACCAAGAGGAGAATTCACCGTAATCTTAGATGGCGGGGTTGAAAACAGCCCGATTGAGTTAACTGAAGCAAATGCTAGAAAGATTCTGTTGCAATTAGCGGCAATGGGTGTTTCCGGGAGAGATTCAGTTGAATTTGTAGTAAGTCAAACCGGATTGCCAAAACGACAGGTGTATCAGATGTGGCAGAATGATACCATGTGATATATACCGCTAGAAACTTTTTCAAGGTTAACAATGTCGTGACCGCTGCTCAAAAAATTTTAGTTGCTGTTGCATGGCCATACGCAAATGGATCGATTCATGTGGGCCATGTTGCTGGCACATATTTACCGGCTGACATATTTGCCAGATATCATAGATTGAGAGGCAATGATGTTTTGATGGTTTCAGGGAGTGATGCGCATGGTACTCCAGTCACTTTGGAAGCTGAAAAACGAGGAGTTTCACCCGGAGAAGTAGCTGACTTCTATTTAAATGAATTTAAAGATAATTGGAGTAGACTCGGTATATCGTTCGATCTTTTCACCTCAACCAGTACCGAGACCCATGCGAAAGTTTCACAGGATCTCTTCTTAACATTGAAGAAGAATGGCTATATTTACGAAAAGCCGATGCATCAACCATTTTGCCTTGACGATAATAGGTTTTTAGCAGATCGATATGTTGAAGGTCAATGTCCATTATGTTCCTATGAAAAGGCACGTGGAGATCAATGTGATAGCTGTGGAAGAACACTGGACCCTCAAGATTTAATTAATTTAACTTGTGGTTTATGTGGTGGTTCCCCGGAAATTAGAGAAACAATACATTTCTTTTTCAAGCTAACAGAATTTGAAGATTTACTAAAACAATGGGTTTCTAAAAAATCGGATTGGAAGCCTAATGTACTCAACTTCACGAAAGGGTTTTTGGAGGGAGGTTTAGTAGATCGGCCAATTACAAGAGATATTGAGTGGGGTGTGGAAGTACCTTTGCCAGGATATGAAAGTAAACGACTTTACGTTTGGTTTGAAGCCGTTATAGGTTACCTTTCTGCATCTCAGGAATGGGCAAACTTGAATGGAGATCCTCAGGCTTGGAAGGATTTCTGGACTGGTGAATCACAGTCATACTACTTTATGGGGAAAGACAACATCATCTTCCATTCGATTTTATGGCCAGCTATGTTGATGGGGAACAAAAATCTTAATTTACCAACTAATGTTCCGGCGAACGAATATTTGAATATGGAAGGTTTTAAATTGTCTACCAGTAGGAATTGGGCAGTATGGTTGCCTGATTACCTCGATAGATACGAACCTGACCCTCTAAGGTATGTAATTACATCTAATTTACCTGAATTGTCAGATTCAGATTTTTCGTGGAAAGAGTATGTACGGTCAAACAACGATGAGTTAGTAGCAACTTATGGCAAT
Organism: SAR202 cluster bacterium; assembly: GCA_022447925.1. Classification (GTDB taxonomy): domain Bacteria; phylum Chloroflexota; class Dehalococcoidia; order Lucifugimonadales; family UBA2962; genus UBA2962. The sequence continues at coordinate 135,834 of JAKUTS010000003.1, forward strand.
CTTATTCATCGAGTTTTGAGTATGGCATTCAATTACTTTGATGGAAAGGTGCCAGATAATAAGTCAATCGATACGGAATGTGACGAACTTCTTTCAAAATGCGATGAAACTATTTTGATGGTTGGTCAGTCAATTGAAAAAGCTCAATTCAGAAAAGGATTATCACTTGCCATGGGATTAGCATCGGATGCAAACAAGTTTTTAGAAGAACGCAAACCTTGGCAATCAAATAAGACTGACAAAAGTAAAACAGCTGCCTCTTTATGGACAGCGCTCTCAGTAATTAATTGTTTACGGGTTGTTATGGAGCCATACCTTCCGTTTTCATCAATAAAATTGAAAAGCATGCTTGGTTTTTCAAACGACAAAACGTCTAATTGGACATGGAATCAAAATGATCTAATGCCTGGTACTCCCATAGAAAAGCCAGATCTTTTATTTAAAAAGCTTGATGATGTAGTTATTGAAACAGAAGATGCGAAGTTAAGAGCATAAAAAGGCTGGAATCAATTGACTGTGAATAAATCAAATCCAAACCTCTCTGACATATATTCTCCGATAGTGGACTCGTTAGACCGTGTTAAAGGTAAAATTTCATCGTTAAAGGATGATAAATACTCTGATGTTACACCTCTGGTTAAGCATGTAATTACATCCAATGGCAAAAAGGTTAGGCCAGCAGTAACAGTTTTATCTTCTAAATTTCATCCAAACGATGGTGTCGCTGTTGAAACTATGGCAGCAGCCGTTGAATTGTTGCATATAGCAACATTGATTCACGATGATACTGTTGATAACTCCGATATGCGACGCGGAAAGGGTACAGTTTCAAGTTTGTGGGGGGTAGATGAAGCTGTGGTTTTAGGCGACTACATGTTTGCTGCTTCAGCAACATTTGTATGTGACACAGGTAATATCAGAGTAATACGTAGGTTTGCAGAAACAATCATGGAGTTATCTAAAGGACAGATGAACGAATTGATTCATGCGTTTAGCTCTGAACAGAATATGGATGACTATTATGAACGAATCTATAACAAGACTGCATCTCTGTTTGCGACTGCTGCTGAGTCGGGAGCAATACTTAGTGGGGCTGATGAGAATATTGTTAATGCGCTGCGAACATACGGTATTAATTTAGGCATAGGCTTTCAATTAATAGATGATATTTTAGATATAGCAAGCAGCAAAGAGAAAACAGGAAAGCCGGTGGGAAATGATATTCTACAAGGAATTATTACTTTGCCAGTTTTGGTTCATCAGAAAAATAATCCCCAAGATGATTCTGTCCAACGCTATTTTGAAAAGCCTGATGATTTGTTGCAAGTAAACGAAATACTTAACAAAATCAGTGATGATTCTGTAGTAGAGGAATGTTTAGACATAGCTTATAGATACAAAGATAAGGCCTCTAAAGCATTAGAGATTTTGCCTGATACAACAGAAAGAGAATGTTTACTTGATTTACTTGAGTACGTTTTTATTGATTGTCGATACTAATTTCAATCTGCTACAAATAAAATAGTGCAATACTGGCGACTATGTAAATGATAATGAGTATAGAAGATTCTAAATTAATCCATTTGAATGAAAAACTTTTTGGATGATGCTGCCTGATTAATAAAGTACCCACAATAACTAAGGTCATAAAAATACCTGTTAAACCTGTGACCACATGTGATAATGAAATGCTTGACCACAATGAGCCACTCGTCACAGCCAACTCATCAGCAAATAATATGAAGCCCATATTGAATAAATTGGAGCCAAGGAGGTTGGCAACTGCCATTTCTGGATTACCAAGTCTCAGGGCAGCTATAGTTGTAGCTAATTCAGGTAGTGAAGTGCTTATGGCTAAAAACTGAGTTCCCACGAAACTCTCTTCCCATTGTAGAGCCTCTGCTAGTCTATCTCCGACTTCAGACAACCATATTGAGGTTCCAATAATACAAAGAGCGGATATTAGATAAAAAGCGAACGCGCGCTTGGTTTCATTATCCAGCTTGCTTTTCCCATTCTTTGCGTCGTCTTGAGTTTGTATGGGATTGGCTTCTTTATTATCTATACGATAAACAATGTATGCAGCTGTGACGAAGAATAAAACCAATACAATCGATAAAGGACTTATGTACCAATGATCTAGTATGTCTGTCCAATGATGAATTGCAGTTGATATAGATGCGATGAAAATTATCACGATCCCTAGTATTGCAACTATTATAGGCGCCCTAGAAACAGAAGCTAGCATTGGACCCCTCGGCCATATTACATCGGCTATAGCTATAATCAAGAGATTTACTATATTGCTTCCAAAGGCTGCACCAGCTGCTAAATCAGGGGCGTTAGCAAGTGTAATTGAACTAATGCCAGTTGCAAGTTCAGGCAAAGAAGTGGCGGTAGCCAACAATACTATCCCCACAAATGTGTGTCCAAGTCCAATTTTTGAGGCGATTTTATCTGAAGAACTTACAAGATATTTAGAAGATAGAAGAATTAATATTGCCGCAGCAATAAGTTGTATCCATAGAAGGGGTAGCAAGAGCTATACCGACATAACTCGCAGCATATTAGTCCCGCCGGGAACGCCGATTGGGAGTCCTGCAACTAATACCACTAGCCCGTCACTGTTTATTGCTGGTGATTTATTTGACTCTTCTTTTACTATTCGGAAGAAATCATTGACATCTTTAACTGGTAATGTGGTTACCGGTGTGACACCCCATATGAGGGTAAGACGGCGCTGTGTTTCTAGGGAAGGCGTTAACGCAAGAATCTCTGAGCGAGGTCGGTATTTAGACACTCGGGCAGCGGTACTTCCGGATTCTGTAAACGCTACAATCAGGTCAGCATTGAGCTGATATGCCGTCTGACAGGAATTGTATGCTATCGCATCATCAGTTTGGTGTTCCATGTGCGCGCGTTTCTCGACTAATATTGATTCATAGGGCAGTGCTTTTTCAGCTTCTAATGCAACTTTAGACATCATAGCAACTGATTCAACAGGATACTTTCCAATAGATGTTTCTCCTGACAGCATTATGGCATCTGAACCATCGAAAACAGCATTTGCAACATCAGTCACTTCTGCTCGAGTAGGTGACGGCGAGCTAATCATTGATTCAAGCATTTGGGTGGCTGTTATAACTGGTTTACCGGCGATATTTGAGGCCCTTATTAGCTGTTTCTGTGTTGTTGGCACTTCAGATAGATCTATCTCTACTCCCATGTCTCCACGCGCAACCATAATCCCATCGGATACCCCTAGGATTGATTTGAATTGCCGAATGCCTTCAGCTGTTTCAATCTTCGATATGATTGCTGGATTAATATCATGTTTGGAAAGTTGTTCTTTGACTGATTCAACATGAGATGCAGAACCGACACTGGATATCGCGATAAAATCTGCATTATGTTCAACGGCAAAGCGAATTGCTATATCTGTAGTCTCGTTAAGAAAATCACCTGTTGGGATGATTCCTGCAACGTTTACCCCTCTTCCTTGAGAAATACTACCCGGGGTGATCGCTTCACATATCACTTCTTTACCTGATACTTCGAGAACTTTAACTTTCACTAATCCGTCAGCAATTGAGATAATTTTCCCGGGCTTAGCATCCAGATGAATACCAGGAGGTTTTACTGGTATTATTTCTGCAGAACCTATTACGTCTGCGCTAGTAAGTCGTAGATGAGAGTGTAGTTTGACATCAATGTCTTTAGGCTTAGTATCCCCGGTTCGATATTTTTTACCAGGGATATCAACCATTATTCCAACCGGTTGATTTAAATCCTTGGATGCAGTCCGTACCAAATTCGCAGAGTTTTTGTGATCATCAATAGTCCCATGGGATAAGTTTAGTCTAGCAACGCTCATTCCATTTTCAATAAGAGCTTTAACCTGAGATAAAGAATTTGTTGAAGGACCTAAAGTGCAGACTATTTTTGTTTTAGTCTTATTTTTATTTCTTGACTGTTCCACTTAAAATCAATCCTATGTATTACTAGGCTACTACACCCTTGATATACTCGACTAGGTACGTTTATAGACGCAAAAGATACAATGTGCGATATTTCTACTATCTATTAAAATATTTAACATGAATGAGATGCAATCAATATTTGACCTACAAATAACCGATTTACAAATCAGTGATATCCAGTCGGAACTTGCTGATATTGAAAATAAATTATCATCGGATGGAGATTTGATGATGATTAATAGCCGATTAGAAAAAATAAACAAAGCTTTAGAGGTAAAGGAATCAGATAAAAAATCAAAAGAGCGTGTAATTAGTGACCTGGAAAGTAAGATAACTGAGTTACAGGGACTGCTATATGGTGGTGTGATTACTAACGAGAAAGAATTACAGGCTTTGGAAGAACAAAAAGGCTACGCCTCGGAAGAACTATCTTCTAAAGAAGATGGCTTACTTGAAGTAATGATAGAAATTGAGAAACTTATTGATTCTCGGGATAAACACTCCGAAGTAGTAGAAAAACTCATGGAGAAGAAATCATCAGATTTAATCCTTTTGTCAGCTAAGCAAAAAGATTTAACTTCTAGTTTAGATAAAAAGAAGTCAGATAGACAGGCTTTAGTTTTAGATGTGCCTGCTGACCTGTTGTCACTTTATGAAAAACTAAAAAAGAACAAGTCAGGTCATGCAGTTTCTAAGTTAGAAGGCCGCTTATGCGGAGTTTGCAGGGTAGAGCTACCTGTAAAGGAGTTTCAGGACGCAAAGGCGGGAATTCGATTGGTTCAGTGTAATAGTTGTAGAAGAATAATATATGTAAATTGATTTTTAAATTTAGGAAAGAAATCCATTGAGAGCAGTAGGCTATTTCAGAAAGCAAAAAACTACAGAATGGTCAAGTGTAGACAATTCTTTTGAGTTAGACTTTTCTGAATATTGTGAGATTAATTTCCATCAAAATATTGGCGTTTATATAGATGAATTCGGGTCTAAAAGCCAGTACATTCGATTGCTCGCATTTTTAAAAGATTCTGACTCGGAGTACCTGGTTGTAATACCTAATGCTAAGCATTTGGGAGCCGATTTGGAGAAGCTAACACGCTCATTGCTAGAGATTAGTTCCATGGGCTCTAAGTCTTTGTGTATGAGCGAAAACATGCCTGATCCGGTCCAGAATGCGTTTCAAACCCTAGGTGTTAAAGGAGTTTCCAAAACTCGCAGTGATCGCGTAAAAGAATCAATGAGAATTAAGGCAGCTCAAGGCAAGCCTTTAGGTAGGCCTCCTTATGGATATATCATAAATGAAGATGGTAATTTAGCTAAAGTAAGTCAAGAAGCGACCATAGTTGAATTGATATATAGGTTATATACCAAAGATCAAATCGGGTTCCGTTTAATTGCCCAACATCTTAATGATAGTGAGATAACTACGAGAAAAGGCAAACCCTGGAATGTTGTTACGGTTAGAGATGTATTACGTAATATAGCTTACACAGGCACTTATACTAGATTTGGACTTAGAAAATCTAAAGTACATGAGGCGATTATTCCGCCTGAAATATTTAAATCTGCGCAAGATATTACTAAGTCTCGAAGACCGATTGGCCGGGTTTCTAACTCCGATCCATTTCTTCTGTCAGGGCTGATTTACTGTGCTAATTGTGGTAGCAAAATGATGGGAGTTACTCGTAAACAGAAATGGGTCCGTCAGGATAATAGAAGATCGTTTGGCACCTATCGTTATTATCAGTGTCAATCCAGACAGAACCAAGGCCGGTGTAGCTACGTGACCTGGCGGGCTTCAATGTTGGAATCAACTGTTATAGGCAGGTTGTTTGAACACGTATCAAATGTTGTAGAAGAAACTCAAGTTCAAGATGTTGAGCCAATTAATATGCATCAGCGTATCAAGGAAATAAATAGTGATAGGGTTAAGACTGCGGAAAGAAGAATGTTATCGGCTCTTAGAAGAGTTGCTAACGCTGAGATACCTCTAGACCTAATGTCAGAATATATTAAAAACCTTGATGCCGCCAGAAAAATTTCTAATAGGTCAAGGTCTAGTAAGCAACCGAAAGTCTTCAAAGAGCTGCATGAAATGGAGTCATTGAAATATGAGGATAAAAGAGTTCTATTAGAAGAGAGGATTCGTAACATTAGAGTTTATAAAGAAAGAGTTGAAGTGTCGTTCTAATTCACTTTTTGTAATAAATTCTGATAAAATTTCGTTGGAAGCAAGATGGCTGGGTGGTTGCTCTTCTGAATTCAGAGGAGAGGAAAGTCCGAGCTTCATTCGAGATAGATGCCCGCTAACGGCGGGGCGAGGCGACTCGACGGAAAGTGCCACAGAAATATACCGTCTCTTATTGAATTAAATTATAAAGGGATAAGGGTGAAATGGTGAGGTAAGAGCTCACCGCCTTGGTGGTAACATCAAGGGCAAGGTAAACCCCATTTGAAGCAAGGCCAAGCAGAGTACCTGGATTTATTTAGGTAAAAGAGAGCTCGATCTCTACTCAGGTCGGCCGCATGATCTAGTTGGCAACAGCTAGGCTAGATAGATAATCACCGCTTGCTATTTATGGAGGAAGAAGTCTAAGGACGTAAACTTACATTTATGACTTGTACAGAACTCGGCTTATAGGCCATCTTGTGACCTTTTGTAATTTAGTTGTCTAAATTCTTGAGTTGTTAAATTAAAAAACTTGATAAACTTGTTGAGGCTAATTACCTCAAACTAATCGATTTTAAAATGTAGGAGCGTAGCTCAGTCCGGTAGAGCAATGGTCTCCAAAACCATCGGTCGCGGGTTCGAATCCTGCCGCTCCTGCCAAAATCATTCTAACTATATATGAAGTTCAGGTAGACATTAATGATTATGCAATTAAAAGATAAGGTTGCAATTGTAACTGGTGCTGGCCAAGGTATCGGTAAGGCGATAGCACTTGATTTGGCATCGAATGGAGCGATTGTACTTGTAACAGATATAGATTATAAGTTAGCAAAACAGACTAGTGCATTAATAGGAAACAATAGTGAATGCATGCAGGTTGATATAGCCAACCTGGATCAAGTGCAAAAAATGATAGACATTTGTTTACAAAATTTCGGTAAATTGGATATCTTAGTCAATAATGCTGGAGTAACGCGATTTGTGGACATTATGGGTGTGACTGTAGAAGACTGGGATTTAATGCATTCAGTAAATGCCAGAGGTACATTTTTCGCGATGCAATTTGCTGCGAAGCAAATGATAGATTCCAAATTGAGTGGCAACATAATTAATATTGCCTCTATAGCTGGTAAGGGATGGCATGGTAGTTCTAATGCAGCATACGCTGCCAGTAAAGGCGCAATAATCGCTATGACGACTCTTGCAGCACAGCAGTTAGGCGGATATGGCATACGTGTAAATGCGGTTTGTCCCGGCACAACTCAAACTGGTTTATTAGACAGAATTGTTGACTCTATTGCTGAATCACAAGGTGTTAAGTCGACAGAAGTCCGTAAATCTCCCTCAAGAATTAGCCCTACTGGGAGAGATTCAACACCAGAAGACATAGCGTCGATGGTTACTTTTTTGGTTGGACCTGGGGCATCAAATATTACTGGTCAGGCCATAAATGTTGATGGCGGCTTAATTAGTCATTGACTCTATGTAACGATTATTAAATTTTGGGTCCCGGGAAAGTTTCCAAGTTTTTTTCTAACTCAAGAGCGACGGCAATCACTTTCTCTTCACACCAAGGTTTAGAGATTATTTGGATCCCAACTGGTAAACCTTCTTTTGAGGTGCCGCCTCTCATTACCAAAGCTGGCCACCCCGCTAGATTATAAGCATGGCTATAGCTACCATTTTCTGGAAATCCGTCATAACCATGTCCGTGTAACGCAGCTGGGACAGGTGCCGCAGGTCCGACCATGACGTCTGTATTGGTGCTTACCATGAATTGAAGTAACTTACTTCGGTATTCCTCGAGTTCAACTAGCATGTCTAAGAAATCGGGTAAGTATGCAGGGCTAGTAGACATCATATTGATTCTCGACAAAAGGTTTGGATCCATCGCATTTGAGCCGGCATTTTTTAAGATAGCTCTCGCTGTCTCTCCAGCATCTGCTCCCATTATCTGAGAATGTAGTGAAGCAGACATCTTAAGCGCTTCCGGGGTTCTTTGCTCTATGGAGTTAACTTTTGTTTCTAGTATTTTAGCTGCGCCTTTAACTGCATTTTGAATTTCATCAATCGGTGTGGCAAGTCCATTGTCCGTATGGAAAGTTATATTTAGATCTGACAATTTAACTTCAGATGGATCCTTTAATGGAATGGGCATTACTGTAGGGTCTACTCCGTCGGGTCCGCTTAGCATTGGCAAAGTTAACGCAATGTCTTCAACGGAACGAGCCATGGGCCCTATCTGTGTTACTAGACTAAATATCCCAGAAAATGCTGGCCAGTGCCCAGTTCGGGCTGTTCTGCCAGTGGTTGGTTTCATTCCGACGATACCGCAACAATGGGCTGGCCACCTGATACTTCCTCCTGCATCACTGCCAATACCAAATGGTGAGCCTCCAGCTGCGATTATGGATGCCTCACCTCCGCTACTACCCCCAGGGGTCCTTTCAATATCAAAAGGATTGTTGGCTTTTCCGTACACCAGGTTAGAACTCTCGAACCCCATGCTAATTTCAGGTAAGTTTGTCTTGCCTAATATAATTGCACCAGCTTGTTTCAACCTTTTGACCGCTATGGCGTCTTTATCTGGGACATAATCTTTTCTTCCCAGAGTGCCTCCCGTGGACACCACTCCAGCAACTTCAAATGCATCTTTAATGGTAATTGGCACACCGTGCAACGGTGGTAATGACTTGGACTTTTTCGTTAATGTATCCGCTTCACGAGCCGATTTTAATGCTGATTTCTCAGTCAGCACCACGACAGCATTTAGTCTAGGATTAACTTTTTTAATCCGGGATACATGAGCTTCGACTACTTCTTCTGATGAAGCAACATTATTTCTTATTAACTCAGCAAGTTTGGACGCGCTATATGTGGTTAGATCATGCGTATCGTTCATATTCTAGGTTGCCATCGACGTATGTTTGTTGAACAGTTATATTCATTATCGAATCTGGGCTGACGGTTGTGGGGTTATGGCTAAGTACTACCATGTCTGCCCTTTTACCAACTTCGATAGATCCAACCTCATGGTCCCTATTAATCGCATATGCCGATCCATTGGTATATTGTCGTAACGTTTCTTCAGCTGAGATTGCCTGTTCTGGAGCAATAATGCTACCGGAAGCAGTTTTTCTGGTAGCTAAGACTGATATCCCAATCATTGGATTGAGAGGGGCGCATGGGAAATCTGAACCAGCGGCAATCGTGGCTCCTGAGTCTACCATTACTCGGTATGGATCTGCTGGTAGATCTATGCCAAATTCATCAACAACACCTTGGAACATGTCTCCTATACTGTAAAGGAACGGAGGCTGTCCTGAGATTACTATGGGCATACTTGCAGCACGCTTTATCTGATCTTCCCTAGGGAAAGACAAGTGTTCGACTCTTAATCGCAGCTTATCTGCTCCTGGTACTTCATTAATTGCTCTTTCAAATGAGTTCAATGTTTGGTCAATTGCTCTATCTCCAATGCTGTGGATTGCAACTTGGATACCTTTGCTTGTTGCAGAGAGTACTAAGTTATCAACTTCTTCTTGTGTGTAATACATTTCCCCAGCAGGAGTTAGGTGTCCTGCAGCATCGCAGTGGTTCATTCCATACAAAGGATAAACTGGATCCATGAAGAGCTTCATTGCACCTCCTCGTAATCTGTCTGAAACATTGTCTTGGTCAAAAACACCCTTGGATGCTTGTTCAGGGATTTGAAAAAACCCATCTCCACCTCTAAGCTGCTGCACAGCAATAGGAAGTTTACCTTTAGAGTCAGCTATTCTGTAAACGTCAGCACTATCATTCATTGTTAGTGCATCGCCAATACTGGTTATTCCGTAGGCCAGGTGGCGCATAGCATTTTGATGGACTAAATCAGCGATTCCGTCGTCGCCATACTCTTCCATATGCGCTTTCATAGACAGCTTGTGTACCGGATCCATGGCTCTTTCCCATAAAAACCCATTAAGCTTTCCATCATCACCTTTCTGTATCCAGCCTTTATGAGGATCTGGTGTTTCAGAATCTATCCCTGCTAGTTTGAGCGCGGCTGAGTTTGCATAGCAAGCATGATAAGAGAAATCCATAATGATTACGGGGTTATCGGGAGATACCTCATCTAGCTCACCCATAGTGATAATGGGTTCACCTGAAACCATAGCGTTATACCCAAGACCCCAAATCCATTGACCTTTAGGTCTACTAGATGCAGTTACCGCAACGGCATCTAGTACAGATTGTTTGCCTAGTGGCGGCATTCGACAGTCAATGGAAACCGGCTCAAATGTGGTCATTGAAAAATGGTTATGTGGATCTATAAAACCTGGTGTGATTGTGCGACCATTTAGTTTAATTACTTTCGTGGATTCAGTAATAAGGTTTCTAATTTCTGAGTTTGACCCGACCGCGGCAAATTTACCATTTTTAACAGCTAAAGCCTGCGCTCTTGCGCTTTTGTCATCCATTGTTAAGATTTGACCTTCTAGCATTACTAGATCCATATTAATTCTCCTGTGCTAAACCTAATTTAATAAAACTCATTATTCGCAGACCATATTTAAAGCTAACTGATAGGAACGGAGTTTATTTCTGAAGGGCTTATGAGTCAAGGAGATCATGGTTTTAGGGAAGGTGTGACTACCCTAACTTTTACTTCTACCCACTGTTTATATAAAATACATCATCTGTAAGCACTTAATGCTAGGTGATGCAAAGCTGTCACATTACTTAACCCTTCATGATTTGAAGTTTTTTATTGTGATGCCGAGGTGGCGGAATTGGTAGACGCGCAGCGTTGAGGGCGCTGTGGCCGCAAGGCTGTGGGAGTTCGAGTCTCCCCCTCGGCACCAGCAGTTAGTAAGATATTCTGTGATAATAGGGACGGTATTAGTATTTAGGCGACGTAGCCAAGCGGTCTAAGGCGGGGGTCTGCAAAACCTCTATTCGGCGGTTCGAATCCGCCCGTCGCCTCCAAAATCTTTTACGACGTCCTGGATTTGTAAAATGGGTTCTTGCATTTTCATACCGAGTCAATCCTCTTAAGGAAATTAGCTCGGGCATAGATAGGAATTAGAGTGTCTCTAATCACTGTGTTCCGCCCAAGAAATATTTACCTATATCATCATCATTCAGCATGTTTCCAGCATCCGAAGTATGAACCACTTTTCCGTTTGAAAAAATGTATCCTCGATCTGACATTGCTAAAGATGCACGGGCATTTTGTTCCACTATTAGTACCGTGATCCCCATTTTTCGTAAGTCAGATATTTTTTCAAGAATCATTTCTCTAAATTTTGGTGATAATGCAGCAGTCGGTTCATCAAACATGATAAAAGATGGGTTAGAAATTAGGACACGCGATATTGCAAGCATTTGCCTTTCACCACCTGATAAAGATTCGGCCAAATGGTAAGGTTTTTGCTTAATGTTAAGGAATATATCGTAAACCTGGCCAATCCTTTCATCTATCTCAATCCTGCTTAAATTTAGGCCTCCCATTTGTAGGTTTTCTTCTACAGTGAGTGAAGGAAAAACGTTATCTATTTGAGGCACGTAACCGATACCTTTTTTAACAAGAGAGTCTGCTCTGATTCCTGTGATATCCTCATTTTTATAAATGATGTCCCCTTGATACAGATTGGCAATTCCAAAAATAACCTTTATAAAAGTTGATTTCCCACACCCATTAGGGCCAATTATAGTTACGAATTCGCTTTTATATACTGTAAGATCGATTCCATTAAGAATTTGAACCGATCCATATCCACCAGATATATTTTTGACTTCTAATATCTTTTCCATACGATTTACTCCATTGAAGAACCTAAATACGCATCAATAACATTTTTGTTACTTCGAACTTCATCTGACGCTCCTTCCATTAATATTTTCCCCGAATCCATTACAATTATTCTATCCACGCCTAATCTAAGAATAAAATCCATATTATGTTCTATTACTAGAATCGATATACCAGTTTCATTAACGAGAGTTCGTAGATTTTGAAATATTTTCTCCGCCAGAACACTTGCCACTCCTGCGACCGGTTCATCTAGAAGAAGAATTTTTGGAGATCCCATCAAAGCTCTTGCTATATCCACTAATTTACTTTGTCCGCCAGAAAGTTTACCTGCTAAATTATCGGCAACGTGAGCAATCTCCAACGATTCGAGTACTTGGTAGGCTCTTTCAATCCTTTCTGCTTCTTCTTTTCTTGAATTTGGCCTTAGTAGACTCAAGATTGGATTACTGGATAATTGATTGTTAGGAGGTACAAGAATATTTTCAATAACAGTCATTTCTTTCCATAATCTAGTATGCTGAAACGTTCTTGTGATACCAAGGTTATTAATTTGATCTGGCCTAAGATCGTTCGTGCTTTTACCCATAATTTCTATTTCACCTGATGTAGGGTCCAACAACCCGGATATACAATTAAAGGTGGTGGATTTCCCACATCCGTTAGGGCCGATTAAACCTACTAGTTCTCCCTCATTAATAGTAAATGAAATGTTATCAACAGCTCGGAGACCTCCAAAGTCATGAGTTAATTCTGATACATGAATTGCGGTACTACTCATTTTCACCTACTTTCCCTTTTCGTTTTGGTTTAAAGAGTATTTCAGGAAGTAATCCTTTAGGCGCAACTCTTAGAGCTACTATTATTACCAAGCCAATCAATGCTAACTTTAGATATGATAGCTCTAATATAACGGTTCCTTTAGGGAATGCTTCAATTATTGATCTTTCGGACCATATCAAACCACCCAGATCATATATTATCCAACCAAAAATCTTGTCTATGTAGGTAGTTAAAGAATGGAAAATCAAATCTGAGCTACTGCGAGAAACTACCAAAACGTTAAAAATGAACTCCACAAGTACTATTATGAATGCTCCAATAAACATCCCTTTGTTATTGCCTTTTCCTCCAACGATAAACACCGCCCATATTAGAAAAGTTGTACGTATGGGGCTCATAAAGTCGGGCCACACTGCTGTATTTAACCAAGCCCATAAAGCACCCCCTAATGCCGCAATAGCTGCACCAAGGGCTAGACTGGCAGCTTTATGCGAAAGTATGTTGTGCCCATGGTGCTGGCTTACTTCTTCGTCTTCTCTAATGGATTTTAGGATTCTACCCCAAGGCGAACTCAGTAATAAAGATATAATCCACCAGGTTAAAAAGCATAGGCTTATCGATAAAGTTGCAAGAAGTAAAACATAAGGGGCCTGACCAGGCAAACCGATGAAGCTTCCTACAGAGTCAGAAAAACCCGAATTCCACCAATCTTTGAATGGTAATTCGTAATTAGAAATGCCCATCGCAGACGTTACGGTTCCTGCTCTAAGCAAAGGTTCGGCTTGCAAGGAAATCCTCAATATCTCACCTAAAGAGATCGTTACGATAGCGAAGTAATCTGTTCTGAGGCGTGCAGTTGGATATGCGATTAACCAACCAATTATCGCAGCTAATACAACTGCAAATATCGTAGCTTCGAGTGCACCCCATCCGTACCCATTGGTTTCTATTGGTGCTGACAAGATCCCCACTAAAACTGCACCTATCCCAGCGAAAAAAATCACCCCAAAATTTGTCATTCCTGTAAATCCAGAATGAATATTTAAGGAGAAACTGAGAAGGCTAAAAATACCTAGTAAAGCGACAATTCTTGCTATTTGCATCACTTTTGTATAGTAGGAGACACTGGGAAGAAGGATAGAGATAAGAATTAAGCCAAATAGTAGTACACCAAAAAATATCCATGATCCACGATTGGTTTCTTTGTCTATTTTTAATAGCTGTGGTGTGGACCACTTAGCCATATTTAATACAATTTGCAAGTAACTGCCAATTCGATTTGATACCTCAAAGTAAAGTTTCGATATATAAGATTTGACTTGAATAATATAAATAAGAAACAGCCGGTGTGATTTTATTATCATCAATCTTTGTACGACTAAATTTATAGCTTGAGTTAAAAATCTTGAGAAGACCTCGAACAAATCGGCTACAAAGAATAAAGATTTACGCTTTTGTTTCTCTAAGTTCTTAAATCTACTTACATTCCATTTATGGAGGGCATTACCCAACCCGCTAGGCATCAATAAAAGCACTCCAATTAAAAATATAAAAGGCATTACTTCCGCAAACCCTCCTGCCGTAGGTCTATCAAGAGCATTACCCGCACCAATGAGTAAGGGCTCTGATATAGCTCTAACAATCCCAATAATGAAAGCTGCGAGGATTACACCAGGTATCGAAGTTATTGAACCCAGTACTATTACAGCAAATGCAGGTAACAATAAGGATAGGCCTAGTTCAGGATTTACAGGCAGGATCGCGGCTAATAAAGCACCACCCAGCCCAGATATACCTGCCGATAAAAAGGAACTTGTAGAGTGTATATTTTCAACATTTATCCCGCTAGTAGAAGCCAAATCAGGGTTGTCTGAAACAGCTCTCATTTTCTTTCCAAGAATTGTTTTGTGCATAATAAACATTAATAAAGAAATCGCTATGAGAATTCCGACAACCAAGGCGATTTTTGAATAAGAGAAACCATAAGGGCCAACGTTACTAACAATATTAATAAAAGGTTCTTCCACTCTGCTACCTACAACCACATCAACCCTTTGTGTAGGCACTTCAACATTTGAGGATAATAAGCGCCAATCTTTATCCGGAATAAATCGAAAAGTTTTCGCTGAGAATCTCATGTACAAAATTGCTCTAATCAACATGGCAACTCCCAGGGATGTGATCATCAGCACCTGGGCAGAAGCAAATCTTTTTCGTAGTGGTTTGTAAACTGATTTATCAATGATCACCCCAACAAATCCACAAATAACAAATGCTGAAATCGCTGATGCGACCAATAATCTATAATTTAGAATTCCATCGCTGGAAGCGTCAGATATAGGGAAAAACATATCTGACCACATCATGATTAAGGCGACGTAAGAGCCGAGTAACATGATTTCTGCCTGAGCGAAATTGCCATATTTTTGTACTTTATATGTGAGTGCTAATCCCACTGCAACGGTCATGTATGCTGCCGACCAGTACAGGGCGCTAAGAGAAATCGATGACAAATTATAATAAAAAATTGTGGTGATCTCTTTGCCTTTAAGCAAAGTGTCTAGAGTGAATAAAGCTAGTAAGAAGAGAAAAACAGGGGTTGAAACCAATGCCAAAGCTTTAAATTTCCCGGTTGAACTTTTGACAGCCTTATTTACGATTACTATCCCAAATGCCATCATTTCTAATGACTGAAGGATCCAAAGAATATCACCTTTTAGGATACCACTCCATGAGAGGAAACCTGACCCAAATCTTAACCCTATATAACTATCAATAAACAGAAATAAAGAGAGGATTAACCAACTATGAGCAATATGAATTTTCCTGAAATTATTTGACAAAAATGCCATACTAAAATCCAAGATACTAACTGTAAAAATTAAGAACCAGGACCCGCCTAAACTAGGCGGGCCATGATTCTTAACTCAAACTTCTAATTATTTATTTACTAGCTAGGCCACCGCTAGCAGTCCATACACGAGTACAAGTAAATGCAGGATCAAACTGACATACTTCATACCCAGTACCGGCTACGTCTCCATTGGAGTCAAAAGTGTGAACTCCACTCGCTCCATCGTAATTAGATCCGACACTAGCAAGATCATCGCGAATGTCATCGCTACCTTCTAAAGCAGCATGAGCAATGATTTTGACAGCATCATAGGTTTCGTGGGTGTATATTCCTTCAGCATCTCCTCCAGCGGCACTATAAGCCGAATTGAAAGTTGATTGAGCTGAGGATTCAGCACCTGGTCGAGGCTTGGTTGCGATTACTCCTGCTACTGCAGCAGCATCAGTGAAAGCACTAGCAAACGCTGCGTCTGCAATGCCATCGGCCCCGTAGATAGTTCCTGAAAAACCTTGACCCTTCAAGGCCTCGATGATTGCTGCACCATCAGTAGCGTATGAAATCAGAACAGCTGAATCACATCCAGCATCAATAACCGATTGGGCTATAGTAGATGCGTCGTATGAACCTTCTGTTGGGTCATATGCGTTTGTAGTACATACGTCACTAGACCAGTTAGCAGCGAATTTAGCCGCTAGGCCCGATC
>JAKUTS010000030.1 GCA_022447925.1 SAR202 cluster bacterium
CAGTCAGCGTCCAGACATCTTTCATTTGTTTTCCAGCATTTAATTCACGCATGTACTCATAATTAAATTGGTGTTTAGTTTTCCCCGTCTTACCAGCCCATAAAATTGTTTCGGTGCTATGGGTGAAATATCTACAAGATAAAGTTGGGGGAGGGTTAGGTTTTTGCCATGTGATGTTATTCAAAAGTTTCATTTGCAGTTGCTGCATAGCAAAGCCAATTGAAAAAATCACATGGGAAGTACCAGAAACCATAATCGTCCCATCCGGCTTTAATACTTTCTGGCATCGTTTAAGCCATTCTAGATTAAACTCATGATTTAATTCCGGGCCTCGCGAAACATCCCAATCGCCTTTATCAACTTTCACCATTTTGCCATTTTGGCAGGTGATACCCCCATTCGATAGGAAGTAAGGGGGATCGGCAAAAATCAAATCTATGAACTCACCTTGAGATTCATATAAATTATCCAGTTCTTCTAAGCAATTCCCAGTGATGATATCGCATCTAGTATCGTTCATGATTCTGGATTATACTTCTCTTTGCAATTGTGCTATTAGTGTGGGCAAAGTAAACAAGTTATATACATGCGATATCGAATGATACGCCTCCTCTAATTTGTTTTTAGCTGTGTGCCAGCCTTGTCCATCTGTAATCCAAACAAACGTGTACCCTGAGACTCTCGACAACTTGTCATGCAATTCTGTATAAGACCTTGCAGTTTCATTCAATTTGGAACCTCCGCTATTATAAAAATTGGTCTCTATAAGATACTGCGAAGTTCGCGTAGGCACTACAAAGTCAAATCGTTTAATATCCGACCCCAATACATCTAATTCGCGAAATTCCGTAGACTGAACCTCTTCTCGTTATGCAAGCCCCGATTTGGACAACAGGTTTCTAACAGTATTGGCCAT
This sequence comes from SAR202 cluster bacterium, assembly GCA_022447925.1. Classification (GTDB taxonomy): domain Bacteria; phylum Chloroflexota; class Dehalococcoidia; order Lucifugimonadales; family UBA2962; genus UBA2962. The sequence goes on from JAKUTS010000030.1 coordinate 917, forward strand.
TAATTTTCAACCTCTATTCTTGCGGGCATTAGTATCCAATCCAACTTCCATACCATAATAATAGTCTTTGAAACTAGAAATCTTCCTTTGGATCATAATCTCTGCCAAACCTGTCATTAACATGAAGGAATATATATTTGAAGGCTCTTTTAAATAATCATCAAATGTGGAGATATCTAGTTCTGGTGTAATAAACTCTCTATTTAATTCTCGAATTGCTATCAAATTAACCAACACTTTCTTGACTGCTGGCTTTGCTTCGCACAAACTCTTAATAGATGTTTCTAAATCATCACTCCCTATCAACGAATCTAGGGCTTCTAATTCAGTTGCGATATCGCGTGCATTCTTCTGCACTTTAATAAAATCCACAAAGCTATCAAGCGTAGAGTTGGTACGCTTTAGTTGATTAACAAAATCACTAAATTTTATCTCTTTACCCGAACTCATAACTATACCTCAAAGCAATCATTCCACTGTAACGGATTTAGCCAAATTCCTCGGTTGATCAATGTCGCATCCTCTAGCTGATGCAATGTAATAAGATAAGAACTGTAATGGTATAACGTTAATGATAGGGGCTAAATAAGGAGATACCGCTGGAACTTTAATCAAATAATCCGCATCGGAATCCAAACTGTCATCTGATTCGTTGACCAAAGCGACTACCAGGCCATTCCTCGCTTTAACTTCTTTAACATTAGAGACCATTTTATCGTACAACATATCTTGAGTTGCAATAGCTACAGTCACTAGACTTTCATCTATTAAAGCTATTGGGCCATGCTTCATTTCTCCAGCTGCATATCCTTCTGCATGGATATAACTTATCTCTTTTAGTTTCAAAGCTCCTTCGATTGCTATAGGATAATTTATGCCTCTGCCCAAGAACAAAAAGTTGTTACTGAAATTTATATGATGGGCAATTTCTTTAAAGGAATCCGCATCCTTTAAAGTCTCCGCTATCACATCCGGCAGACTTAACATATCTGCAATTTTATCTCTAACTGCTGTTTCTGATAAATATCCTACGTTAGAGCCTAAATATATTGCCAGTGCATACAAAATTGATAAAGATGATATGAATGTCTTAGTAGATGCGACTCCTACTTCTACTCCGCAATTCATGAAATAAGATTCTTCAGCTAACTGATCAGCTTGGCTACCTGGCGTATTACAAACGGTTACAAGTCTAGCTCCAAGAGCTTTGATCTCAGACATAGCAGATAAGGTGTCTGCCGTTTCACCAGATTGCCCCACTGCTATCACTAAAGTTTTATCGTTTACAAATTTTTTCTTGTACCTGAATTCTGAAGAGCTATATATTTCAGTCGGAAGATTGGCTAATTCTTCGAAATAAGTCTGAGCTACAGAGCAAGCATTTAAACTGGTACCGCATCCGATCATCAAAACTCTATCAAAGCTACTCCCTGACAGCACACTTAAGTTATCGCTCTTAAAGTGTAGTGACGAAAAATCAATCAATTCCCTGGTGGCAGCTAACACACTATCAGACTGTTCCATAATTTCTTTTAACATGTAATGATCGTAACCTTTCTTTTCGACAACATTGTCTGATAATGACATTTTTACCAAATCTTTCTTGATAACATTGCCATTTTCGTCTCTATAACTTATACCTTTTGCTGAGATAGTCACGATTTCATGAGGTTCCAAAAACGCTACTCCCACTTGCACATCTGTGCCTTTCAAAAATGGGAGGATTGCAGATAGATCACTCGTTATTGTTCCTCCATTATGGTCAGGAAAAACAGCTAATCCTCCTGCATACCCAGTCCTCAATGCACAAATCATGGGTTCTTCGGAAGCCAGTACCGCCACAATAGCCTGTGAGCCTCGAAGGAGTCTATTCAAACTAGCAAACGCGCTTTCAAAATCAAGTCCTTCTTTCATCTGTTGGGCGATCAAATGAGGTATTACTTCTGAATCCGTCTCAGATACAAATTCATATCCTTGTTTTTGAAGTTGTGCCTTCAATTCAGCAAAGTTCTCAATGATGCCATTATGAACGACCGCGATATTCTTATCATTATTAACATGAGGGTGTGCATTAGGGACAGTAGGAGCACCATGCGTTGCCCATCTGGTATGGGCAATACCTACAGTAGATTTTATCGAGGCTTTAGAACTATTCTCGGATAAAGAAGCAACTTTATTGATTGTTTTGTTTAAATGAATGTCTCCATTCCCGTCAATTAAGGCGACCCCCGCAGAATCATAACCCCTATATTCAAGCTTAGATAAAGCAGAGGTTAAAAGGGGGTAAGCTTGTTCTGAACCTAAATAGGCGGCTATTCCGCACATATTACTCTCAACATAATCATTTACAAACGATTTTACTACAATAGGGAGTTCTTAGCAGTTATATGAATGTAAATTTACTAGAGTTGTAAGCTTACTTGGATTTACACAATACTCATTATTGATTTAGCCAAAGCGAACGGATCATGTCTGAACTTAACTCCAGCTCCGAGTATAGGCTCAGATATTATGTTCTTTACCCATTTCTCACAGGCGCTAGTATCAAGTTCTACGGGATGCTGACCTTCACTTGCATATCGTTCAAGAATATTTTTCTGATACGGCGCACTATTAATGATCAAATAGTCC
>JAKUTS010000031.1 GCA_022447925.1 SAR202 cluster bacterium
TTATCTAGTTTTTCTTTCCAAGAACCGAGAGTATCGATACAAGTTTTAATACCCTTATCAATGGTTGTCATATTATCTTTATCAAAATGATAATGTAAATATGCATAATGACCCTCGACTCCAAAGAAATCAGCATCATTGCTTGATTGAACAGCAAACCAAAACTTGCCCTCAATATCTCCATTATAATATCTACCCATTTTACACTCCTTGTTATAGGTTAATTATTACTTGACTATGGGATATATCTTATGTAATGTCAATTATTAATTTCATAAAAAGGAGTGAATTATGAAACCTAAAAAACCGACTATCCAACCCTATGGCAATGTTGCCGTAGATAGTGGACAACTACTTATTATTGACCCTTGTTATATGGAGGATTTTATGAAGCAATATTCATATGAGGATATCTGTTCAATTGAGGGCAATATGCAATTTAAAAGAGGGCATGATGGTATTGCTTGTAAACTTGGAGGATTTGGAGGTGATGGAATGTTTGATGTAGACTCAGTGACATTCTACAATAAATACTCACCACCATATTCTAAATTCATTTTGAATCTGTATGAATAATCATATACCTATCCATTACTTTTCAAATGTACCTAACAATGAGGAGGGGGCGGAGTTTATCCGCCTCGCTCGTAAATTTTTAAATCGTAAAAGATATAGACTCAGAAAGTTAGGAAGAGGCACAAGAAAAGTAAATGGAGCAAAAAATTCTTATCGATATAGTGCCTCGCTTCCCCATCAATTTAGTGAAAGATTCAGTTTATATATTGATGATTTTGTTGATGGTCGACTACTCTCTAAAGCACAATACAAGGCTTGGGAAGATAGTCAAAAATTAGATCGGATCACTAAACACTTATTAAGTGCTTTAGGTGAGGTGGAAGAGGATAGATCCTAGATTCACTCCGATTAATTGGTGCTAACCTATACGGTGGGTAGTTAAATGTTGCTTTCAATGTACAACAGCCAATTAAATTTATTAATAATACCAGGCCCAGGGTTCAAGACTCAAGACACAAGGATCAAGAGCTGATCAGCTGGCAGCTCACCAGGGAACAAGGCCCAGGGAACAAGGCCCAGGGATCAAGAAATTTTTTTAATTATTTAGTTGACTATGTTCCCATAATATCTTATATAATAATAAAGGAGTGAAGAGTATGAATATAAAAGAAGCCTGGGCAAATGTTGGCGGTTTAAGTAAGCCAAGCAAAATGCCTGGATATGGTTACGGCCTAAGCGCATTTGAATGTGACACCGGGTCGAAGCTGCGATTAATTAAGAATAGTACCTGCTCGATGTGTTACGCATTAAAGGGCCGGTATACTTTTAAAGGCGTGAAAGCAGCTCACGCTAACAGATTGGAATCTATCACCAAAGATACCTGGGTTGATGATATGGTTCTATTAATAAAACATTATGGAAAAAAAGTTCCTTATTTTAGATGGCATGATTCAGGAGATATACAAAGCCTAGACCATTTTAAAAAGATTGTAGCTGTTGCAATGGCAACGCCAGGCATTAAGCATTGGCTGCCAACACGAGAAGCTGGGATCCTGAAAACCTTTTATAAACAAGGCGGTTCACTCCCGGGAAACCTGGCGGTGAGGGTATCAGCTACGATGATTGACGGCAAACCCCATAGTAATGTGGGGTTAACGTCAACAGTTCACAAAGATTCAAAAGCAATTGGGTATAGTTGCCCGGCTAATAAACAAGGCAACAGTTGCGGATCTTGCCGGGGTTGTTGGAATATCAATATAGAAAATGTGAGCTATGCAGCTCACTAATGAATGCGATCATTGCTTCAGGGAGTATTCCCTGGAGCTGATGCTTGTCACCAAGTCAGGAAAAAATTTATGTATCCGGTGTTATAACAGAAGACACAAGGATCAAGGTTTAAGACGCAAGATTAATCAAGCAAGACTCAAGTTGCTTCCAGTCACAAGGCTCAGGAATCAAGGCACAAGGTTCAAGGGTCAAGCCTTGGGACGCAAGGTTCAAGGACCTTCCCCCAGAGTACAGAGCAATCCCTCTTTGAGAGGGGGTCTGTACCATGATAATTGATTTAGCGCCCAATTTAAATCTGTGCATATGCCACGAAATTTGACCCGGCGATAGCTTCACCGCATTACCTGGACTTACCTTTAACTCAATCCAAAACTCATAACCTCTTTTTTCTTTATCAAGAAAAAAAGCATTTAAATCAGGCAATCCTGTAGGAGTAATGGCCTCAACTCTAGTGAGGGTAATTTTTGTAAACTTATTCTTTATCCTTTTCCAGAATTTTGTCTCCGGTTTTGTTGTCATCTACTACTTGAAAGCTCCCTTCGATAGATAATTTCTTATCCATATCTGTTAATAATTTATCCACTTCTTCACGACTAAGTTGGTCAATAGATCCATGCATAATCTCTTTTCGGTCAATATAAAGACCGGCCACTTGACCTCTCGATTTCTCAGCTTGGACAGCAGCATTCCAATTGCCTTTGTCTTCAGCACCCTTACTTAACTGGTCCAATCTTTTCAAATGCCTATGAAGATTAACTTCGTATTTCTTTTCTTCTCTGTTTCTAAGTTCTCTAATATACTCAGCCACATGAGGTTTTTTTCTAAGCTCGGACGCAGTCTTCACAGCCACTGATTCAGCGTATCCTGCCTGGATCGCACATTCCTTAGCTGTCAATTCGTCGCCTTGTTCAACGAACAATACACAAAATTTAATCTGTTTAGGGGTCAATCTATCTCTAATGATATCAATATCCATACTATCATTATAATTTAAATTGGCCGAAAATAAAGATTTTTATTTTTTACTGCTACGCCTGTTTTCTATGGTGTAGCACTCATGTAGCAGCAAATTGAGGTTTAAATCATTGATATGTATAGTGATTTTCTCTACTGCTACACTGCTACACTGCTACAAGGGGGTAAGTGAGTTTTTGTAAAGAGAATAGGGTCAAAAAACACTATACACTATGTTTTTTTATGTGTATTACTACAATCTATTCACTCCCTTCCCCCATATTCT
>JAKUTS010000032.1 GCA_022447925.1 SAR202 cluster bacterium
CTTGGGCAAGAAGTATGGCGCAGCTGTGAAAGATATTAGAGCAAATTTAGCTGTGCTTGATCCTTTTGAGGTGTATGGCCATGTAAAAAGAGGTGAGAAAGTGGCAATTGGAGATTTTACTCTCGAGCCTGAGGAAGTCATAGTAAATATTGGAGAACGGGAAGGATATTCCGTGTCTTCGGATGGTGGGTACGCTGTGGCAATAAAAACTGACCTAACTAAAAGCTTGATCGATGAAGGTGTTTCGCGAGAGCTAGTACACCACATTCAGAATATGAGAAAATCTGCTGGGTTTAATATTTCAGACCATATCATACTTAAGTATGCGGGAAACAAAAACATTCAAGAGATAATACACAACCATCTAGATTATGTTTCAAGTGAAACCTTAGCCGATGAAGTAGAATCTGCAACTCCTGAAGACGGCTTTTATATTGAAACAGTTAATGTTGATGCCACTGAAGTCATTCTAGGAATTAAACGCCGCGCCTAGATGCGATCTGGGAAACTTACGCCTGAAGCTATTTTTACACTATCATTACTCTGATATATTGGGCTTTCTAAGGATGGGTTTTGATTAATTAGACCCGGCGATCGAACCGGTTTTTATATTATGTTAAATAATGATCACCAATTTTTTTCGACAGACGAGGTAGGCGATAAACTAGTTTTAGTTCTGTTAAATAAAGGACCTGTGCTAGCACGCTATTTGCGTGAGGATAAAGGCGATTTTGAAATAGAATTATCTAACAAAACTCGAGCCAAACTACCGGTCGATCGCATATTACTTTCACTAGTATTGGATCTGCAATCAACAAAAACAATCAAGGCATTAAATAAGCAATTAAGAACCTTGGCAAATGAGATGAATTTGCACGAAATATGGAAAACCATCGAAGATTTTGAGTTGCAATACTCAGCCGAACAAATAGCCTACCTATATTTCGGCCATCAACCAAGTATGAGTGAGTTGGCTAGCTTAGTTGTTCATTTAGAAACGAACTGCATGTACTTTGACAGAAAAGACTCGGTTTATTTTGCGGCACAGCCGTTTGAAATTGAAGGAAAATTAGCTGAAATAACAACCCGAGAGAAGAAAAAAGAGTCATCATATTCCCTCGTAAAATCGCTTGAGGAAGGCAGTCTTCCTCACCCGCTTACTCCAGAGCATAAAATGCTTCTCAATCACCTAAGAGGGTTTGCTGTACACGGGAAAGAATATAACGGCCACAAGGCTGCAATTGAGGTTCTAAGATTAATGGAAACCGGGCCAAGGGACAGTCAACGAAAAGCGTGGGAGGTTTTGATTGCGGCAGGTGTTATCTCAGAGCAGGATCCTGTTGAATTGGAACGTGCCAATATTCCGTTAGTTTTTTCCACAAAATCGGTAGCTCAAGCAAAATCAATTAAACACAAAAATACTCTTAAAGATGATCGTCGCGATTTAACGAGTGTTTTTACTATTGTTGTTGATAACAAAGACACCAGAGATCGGGACGATGCGATTTCAATAGAAATACAAGGCACTGATATAGTCCATTTAGGGGTACATATCACTGATGTTGGAGCAATACTAGACAAAGACAGCGCGATAGATTTAGAGGCTAAATTGCGAGAGACAACGATTTACTTGCCTGAATTGACTATTAATATGCTGCCAGATGAATTATCGGAGGGGATATTAAGCTTAAAGCAAGAAAAGATTTCACCTGCTCTTAGCATTATGGCTAAATTTGTTTCAAACAAGCTTGAAAAGTGGGATATATTCATTTCATATATAAAGCCGAATGAAGTCATGACATATGAACAGTTTGACAATGTATTGTTGAATCCGGAAGCAAGCCACTTTGAAGAATTAACCGGTTTTAATAATATAACAAAATCACTCAGGTCTTTACGGGGAGACCATGGAGCGATTTTGTTAAACAGGCCGGAATTAGATATCAGGGTTGAGCCTAACAATTCTGTTTCTGTAGGCCTTAAGCAAGCCGATACTCCTGGGAAATTAGCGATTGCTGAAGCAATGGTGTTAGCCAACTCGCTTTTTGCCAAATTTTGTGTTCAGACAGGGCTCCCGACGATTTATCGCGCTCAAGAAACAAACCAAGCTGAGTCATATGAAACCAGATCTCCAAATAGTTCCGATGTACTTGGTCAGTATGAACTTATGAGGAAAATCCCACCCGCTTACATGACTACCTTAAGAAATAAACATAGTGGCTTAGGCCTCGATCAATACGTTCAAGCAACCTCACCTATAAGACGGTTTTGTGATCTAGTAATACAGCGACAGATTTCGTATTCGTTAAAGCATCAGGAACATTTATATTCATTGGACGAATTAGAAGACATCGTACAATGTAGTTCGGCCAAATTGAAACATATATCATCTGTTACAAGCGAAAGAAAACGTTATTGGTTTCTAAAATGGCTCGAATGTCGCATGGATGACGGGCTTGATGAATACGAGGCAGTGGTTCTGGTAAGTAATTGGCAGGGTTTAGGAACTTTAGAGATGGCGGGGCTTCCCTTTAGATTTAAAGCTAAATTGTCAGAGTTTGATGCACCTGGAGACATTGTTAATGTAAGGTTGGGAAAAATAGACTCATGGAACAAGACCCCTAAGTTTAGCGTCATCTAAAAAACCTGCACCGAAACATGTGTGCTTTAATGAGGAGAAGTTATTTTGCCAAAAAAGGCCTATCTTTTAATCGAATCAGAACCGGGATCAACATCTCAATTAATTAGCGATCTTAAAGGCGTGAAAGAAATAATGGCAGTCGAGTTTGTAAGTGGTCCTTATGACTTTATAGCGGAGATAGAGGTAGATGATGTTAGCCAGCTAGGAAACCTGATAACGAATGCAGTACATCCTATAAAGGGAATAGATAGAACTGTTACGTGTATATCAATCGAGTGAATTATAGTAACGGGCTGTATTTAAATATATTAAATTTTCTTAATTTCCAATAAAAATTAATATAAAAAACGGGTAAAAGTAAAAGATTTTAAATATATAAAACAATATTAAGTGGACATTAACGCTTGGTTTTTGATAAAGTTCAGTCAAATTCCACTTATGTTGGGGCGGTTTCGTGTGTTGTTCAACATGATAAACACCCAGAACCTACCTGTTAGTCCACCAAATTCAAAACTAAAAAGGTGGGTTTAATTAGTCGTAAGTGAGCTGGTTAATTAAGGAGGCAGTATATGAGACGGTTTTTAATACCAGTAGTCCTTCTTTCGGCGCTAATCGCCCTCTTCGCCGCTGCGTGTTCAGCTGAACCCGAAGTGATCGTTGAGGAAAAGATTGTCGAAGTGGAGAAGGAAGT
>JAKUTS010000033.1 GCA_022447925.1 SAR202 cluster bacterium
GCCAAGGCGTTTATATTCTCAGCCAACACTGGCTCTTCATACCAAAATGGTTCGAATTGCTCCATCTCTCTAGCTATACGAACTGCATGCATCGGGGCTAGTCTGCGGTGCATCTCTACCAGAATGTCGATGTCGGGTCCGACCGCTTCACGCACGGCCTGTACGTTCTTTATCGTTTGCCTCTCAATAGTCTTATCAACAAAAGTTCTCCACGGACCGGGGACTGGATCAAATTTCAACGCGGTAAACCCTAAATCAACAATTTTGCGTGCCTTCTCAGCGACCTCGGTCTCGTCCCAGCCACCACCACCCCAACCGTTGGCGTAAACTCTTATTTTGTCTCTGCAAGGTCCACCAAGAAGCATATGTACAGGCAAACCACAGGATTTGCCAAGGATGTCCCACATAGCCTGTTCCAGCCCACTCACTGCGCTGTATAGATCCATTGCCCCTCGGCGAGCTCCAAAGTCATCAAAAGACATCTGCAGAAAATGCTTGATATGCCTTGGATCACGACCTATCAAATATCGTTTTAATTGGTCAATATGAGCGGTCACTTGAATGTCACGATCGGCTTGTGTATAACACTCACCCCAGCCATCTATACCTTCGTCGGTCTCAATTTTAACGAAACACAGATTTTTGCCTTTCGCGTAGTTGTGGTAACTCGTTTCGGCTGCTTTCGTCGGGTGAATAATGTAATGCTCTACATTGACTATTTTCATAAATTCTCCAATATACAAATGACTAATCCGACCACATTGTCTGATTGTCAGGCTACCAGAGTACGGGGGAAATGGCTGCCTTTCAGATTTATTACCTGCCCAATACAGACAAGGATGCTGCTCTACGATGCCGGTGAGTTACCAGAACATCTTACGAGGCTACATATTTTAGTCCATAAATTAATCGACTTGCTTTCCTTAGATCGCATTTCAAAAATTTAACAAATTAAAGAATTAATAGCCCTTTGCTTCGGCTACGGGAAATGCATCTGATCCCCCGTAAATTATTTTTTGTTCTTGGTCAATAACAATTGCTGATGGCCGGGCGAAACTGTACCAAGTTTCTGAATCATCAACCATTTCTAGTTTATGTCCCGTTTTATCAAGAGCACTGAGCACATTTGCATCGATTCTGTAATCTGCAAGCGTTGTTGGACCACTTGAATCTACCCTTGATGTTGATATTGCTTCTTGTGGGCCCATACCAAACTCTAAGATATTAAGAGCAACACTTAGATTTGCATTATGTATTTTCCGACCTCCTGGAGATCCAATACTTGCATAGGGTTTCCCGTTTTTACAGGCTATGATTGGCCCCATATTTACAAGAGGGCGTTTATATGGCGCTATGGAATTTTTAGTCCCAGGCTTCGGGTTGAACCATATCATTGCATTATTCCATAAAATTCCAAGACCTTTAGATACAACTTTTGAACCAAAGCTATTAACAGCAGTTTGAGTACAAGAAACTAAGTTGCCATATTTATCAGCTGTTCCAAAATGAGTTGTACAATCTGTATCTGGGCTATGATTTCCATTATTTAGATCTGGTTTATTGGATTTTTCATCGTATTTCCATGCGTCGTGAATAGCAATATCAGCATAATGATTCCAAGGATCTCCTTTGTATGAATTTTCTAATTCAGCTGTATTCAGGTTTACATTTTTAGATATTTCTTTTGCATATTCTTTTGATAATAGTCCTTGCAACGGAACTTCAACAAAATCAGGATCTCCCAAGTAGTGATATCTATCAGCGAAAGCATGCCGTGCGCCTTCTATAAATGTGTGAAGGTATTCCGAGCTATTGTGCCCCATGGATTTTAGATCAAAGTTCTCTAAAATATTAAGCGTTTGTAAATTAGTCCATCCTCCGTTTGGAGCACTAGGAGCATAAATCTCAAAATCTCTAAAAGTAGTTTTTACTGGAACTTTAACCTCGGCTTTGAATTCTGCAAGATCTTCCATTGTGATCAAACCATCATTCTTTTTCATATCTTCTTCTATTGCTGCTGCTACATCGCCTTTATAAAATGCATCAGCACCTTCTTTAGATATTTTTTCTAGTAAATCTCCAAGGTCTTTTTGTTTTAGTCTGGTAGCGCTGTAATCTGCAGAACTAGGGTCAGGTATATATTTGGGAGGGAATCCGTCTGGCAAAAATATTTCTTTTGATCCAGGGAATTTTTGTAATTGTTCCATATTTGTTGCAATCACCAATGAGAGTAACCAATAAACGTCATACCCTTCTTTTGCATACTGAATTGCTGGTTCCATAACTTGTTCTAAAGGAAGTTCTCCAAACAATTCATGAGCTTTGCAAAGTCCTCCAGTTGTTCCAGGTATGGCAATTGATTGGTAACCGTCCGTATTATGATTACCTTCTACCGAGTACGTAGAAATACCCCCTCCAGGACCAGTTATTTTGTACATATCGGGTCTTGCAGCTTTTGGGGCTCTAGGTCCGTACTCAATTACGACATTTGTGCCTGCAGGGTAGTTGTTTATTTCAGAGTTTAAGCTTATTTGCATAAACCCAACACCAGCTATACAACTGTTATTAGGTTCAAGTACCGATATAGCAAATCCTGTAGCTACAGCAGCATCAATTGCATTCCCTCCTCGACGAAGCATTTCCAACCCCGCTTCGGATGCTTTAGGGTGCATCGATGCTACAATTCCATTCTCAGAAATCACTTCATCTTTGTCTGGCCTCCAAGTACTTCTTAAATTCATAATTTACTCCTACTAAAATATACGTTTTTAAATTAATTATTCTTTTCAAATATTTATCAGCACCAGCTTTAAGCTCTGAAAAATGATCGGCAATTTCATCATTGGCGGCTAGTATACATATAAGCTCATGAAATGCGAGTTTCTTAATAAGGGAGAAAATGCGAACGATGCAACCGCTTAATGCAGAGAAAGTATTATTAGAAATTTGGGATCTGCTGCGTGATGTCAATATCACTTTCTTTCTCAGACATGGCACATGTCTAGGTGCAGTCAGAGATGGGACGCTAATACCTTGGGATGACGATATAGATATTGGTTCAATTATAGGCATGCATAATCTAGATGAATCGTCAATCTATGAGGCTGTAAAAAAGTTTGAGTCAGCAAATTTTGAAGTGAAGGTATCGAAATCAGATTTTCAGATCGGTGTAGAACTTTCAAAATATGACATACCTATAGATTGGTGCTGTTACCGAGTGCATGACGAAAGTATTTTTCAATTCCCTGGCGTAAAAATTCCTATACATCTTTATGAAGAATTAAGATCTGCTCCCC
>JAKUTS010000034.1 GCA_022447925.1 SAR202 cluster bacterium
ACGTAACATTTTGAGAGGTGACTCCATGGATTAGAAGAGCTCTCGGGACTACTCTTGGCACCATCGCAGGTCTTGCAGATCCTCCTAAAAGTCCCACGATACCGGATACGCCAGTTACAGCGAAAATGTGCCAGGGTACTAGTTGGTCGGTCCAGGCCAGGATAGTGAGTGCCAGCAACATCATTAATGAGACACTTTGTGTCAGTGCCATTAATTTCTTACGATCCACACTGTCTGCTAGGGTTCCACCGTAAAGTGCGACCGGCAACTGCACGAGATGAACCGCACCTAGTAATCCTAGTTGCGTAGCGGACCTGGTTTCTTCATATAGCCATTGCCCACTGATGAGAATGGTAAGCGTAGAGGAAACGACCATTGCAATCCCACTAGTTAATAGTAGGTTGAAATCGCCGTGTTTGAATACAGCCCAAGGCCGAGAGTCTGTCTGTTTCTGTTGAGTAGAATGATTGGATGACATCAGCGGATTTTATAAATTCAAGTATACTTTAATTTCGTTAATAAATTAAATTATATCCACGACAATTTAAATATTCCGGATTCTGCTGACCTATCAGAGTCTCTGGCTAAAGTTACTGCTAGTTAATTAGTAACTCAAAAATAACTGTTGGACTGGAACCGCCTTTAGTTAATCTTAGTTTTTGGTATGTTTAGACAAAGAAGGGTTAGACGGTGTTTTAGCTATAGTGTATTTTGACAATTCGATATGAGTTAGGGTTTGTGGTTTTTCTTGAACAAATCCTTCCGCATAAGGTACACCTCCAAACTGACCAGTCGGCCCAAGTGATAATTCAATCCTTCTTCTACTATATTTTTCATCGTGCCCTTGAGATTTGTATAATCCTTCAGCTGTGACTAATTTTTCAAAATAATCGCTTACATCTATCAAGAAATCTAGCTGGTTGTTAGGGAAATAGACTCCAGGGAAATAAGTGGCTGGAACTGAATACGGTGCTACTGTTTGTCCATATCTAGGTACGGAAGCTATAAACTTAGCTTGCATTACTGCTATGCTCGTTTCAGTATGGTCGTCGATTTCTGTTGTAATTAATCCGTGTGGGCCATCTACATATGGGCTTTGGGTGAATATTATGTGTGGTCTAATCGTTAGAATTAGTTCTCTCATTACCTCTACTGACTCAGGTTGCCTTTCTACTACAAATGGTTTATCTGTAAAATCTAGGATTCTCACATCATTCACCCCAAATTGATTTGCTACTCCTTCAAGCTCTTTAGCTTTTTCGGCTGAATAACTTTCAGCAGTTTGGTTAACAATCGATTTGTCTTGCTCATGTACTGGTTTTAGGAGTTCATCGCTAAGACGTTCGTTATGAGTCATTCTTCCAGAAGTCATTGATACCCAAGTTATCGAATCACCCATTTTGGAATGAATACCACAAGTACCTGCAACGTGCATGAAATCATGTGGGTGTGCCATTACAACCAAGAATCTAAGATTGTCATTTGCCATAGTGTTCTCCTAAATATTTTTATTATAATATGCAGCGGATTATACACTTGATGCTTGTCGATTGTAATCGTGGCTTGTTGGCGTATTGTTTTTAGTGCAGAATCTGTCTACTTTAGTAGGATTTTATATTACACATTGGTACTGCTTGATAGTTTTACTATGCCAAAAGCTGACACTTCTAAGCCATTGGAATCGAACTACCTCCAGCAATAATCGAGGGTCCGTCAATCAAATCGTGTTCATGTGTTTGGAAATTTTCAAAGTTCTCATGATTTGCAAGAAAATTGAATATTCCACCGTTTTTATAATTTTCAAGACTTTCTGAATCTTTAAATATGTAAATTCCACCATAAATATTTTTATCATCATCTCCTATAAAATATTTAGAGATAAGCCCTGCCACGTTTCTAAACATCATTGCATCGATATGAGCTTGGGCTTTGAAATCTTCAACGGATAAATTTTTAAGATTGAAATTGATTATTAAAGCTCTCATATTTCCTCCAATTAAAATTTTATATTATTATGCACCAATAGAAATAAATGCACAAACATTTATGGCAGAAAGCATAAATATCTACTAGGTGAAATGCAAAAGCTACCAATGAAAAGTAAAGGTTAGAAACGATAAAACTAATTTAAATAATTCTCAATTATGATTAAAAATCCAATGGGTCTTTCGGTGGTTTGTCTCCACAGTTTGGACAAGGTTCAAATTGCTGCCATAACTGTTGAAGTTCGTAACCACATTTACTACATCTTAAATCACCTATATTTTCATTGAATATCTTTCCCTTTTGTTTGCTCCACCAAAAGAATACTTCCAAATATTCAGCGAGCCCCCAAGCTAAAAGGAAACCTACTACTGGACCAAGCACCATGATTGGAATAGTTGCATAATAATATCCCGTCTTAATAATCACGATAATGCCGACAACCCAAATCACCATCGTGACAATTCCTGCAAATAAATATCCGAAAAGACCTTTCGACATTAATCACTCCATTATTTAAAGAACATTATCTCAGCTATAGATATAAAAATAGTATTTTAATATTGTTCATGCTAAATCAAATTTGTCATAATTATTCCTTCATTTGATATAATCACTCAAAAGTTATTATAAAAAAGTAAAGGAATTAATATGTCATTAAAAAAAATTGGAACTATAAAATCGTCTACAACTCCAAGAGTTTTACCCGCAATAGAAGGTAGGCCTAGAATGGAAGTGACTGCTGTTGGAGTATCAGGAGAACTTTTAGGCACAGCCGTATTTGGTTCTTTTGCCACTTATCAAGCTGAAATGAAACCTGGAGGACATTGGCAAGGCGAGTGCCCAGATTCAGGCTTTATTGCGGTTGCTGATGGAGTGGCTACATTCTCAGCTACTGGAGTTGGGGTTAATACAGAGGATGGAGCAAGTGCATGGAAAGGTGTTTGTTATTTTCAAACTTCTGCTCCATCACTATCAGAATTAAATGGGATGTGTATTGTTTATTACTGGAATGTAGATCCTGAAGGTACAGCTACTTGGGAACTTCACGAACTCAGCTAATATAACGAATAAATAACTGTTGGATTGGATGCCACGACCACAAATCGTGGCATCTTCTTTTATTTATTGTCGAGACTCGCAGTTAACTTCATAATTTTATATTCTGTTTACCCTAAATCTCCCATACAAACTGAGTACAAAAATTAGTCCGATGATAATCCATACAGGTATGGGAGGACTCCCATCCAAAACGGTTTCGTTAAATACAAATGATAATAGAA
>JAKUTS010000035.1 GCA_022447925.1 SAR202 cluster bacterium
ATCAAGCGTATTCAGACCCTGAGAGCTTAAAAGGTGCACCATACAAGTCAGCTAGCTACCAGCTGCCCCAGAATCAATTTAACGACCCCGAGACATGGGCCATGACTTGGAAAGCGTATAAAACTAAGCGCCAATAGTATTACAATTTAAATGTGAAAAAGATTAAATCCACACTCGGCTTAATTGTGAATCCAATTTCTGGTATGGGTGGACGTGTTGGCCTTAAAGGTACTGATACTAGTGCAATAATTGCATCTGCTATTGCATTAGGAGCAAAACCCGAATCTACAATTCGGGCAACCATATGCCTTCAGGAAATACACAGCGGATTACACGAACCTCTTGAGGTTATATGCCCACCAGGAATTATGGGTGAAAAAGCTGCAGAAGAAGCTGGTTTTTCACCTACAGTGCTTCCAATAAAGATTCCTGATGACACCTCGGCTGAGGATACACGTGCAGCAGTTCAAATGATGGCGAGTGCAAAAGTTAGTCTAATCTTGTTTGCCGGTGGTGACGGTACTGCTCGAGATATATATTCAGTCATAAAAGATCAGATACCCGTAGTTGGAATACCTGCTGGTGTGAAAATGCACTCAGCGGTTTATGCAACTACTCCCAAATCTGCGGCGCGTTTGGTAAGCAATTATTTTGCTTCTTCAGATTCGAATTTAAAAGATGTGGAAGTTATGGATATAGATGAAGATGCTTTTAGGAACGGTCAATTATCTGCGTCGCTCTATGGGTACATGAAAGTACCTTTTGAGAGAAGGTATATCCAGGGAGCGAAATCCGGTGGGATAGAAACTGACGAGTCCGCAATGTCCGCAGTAGCTCATGAAATATCACGTAGACTTGAGGACGATGTTCTTTATATTCTGGGGCCTGGTACGACATTGAAGGCAATAGGAAATCAACTTGGAGTAGATAAAACTTTGTTGGGAGTGGATCTGTTTCAAGATGGTAAGCTAATAGCTGAAGACGTAACTAATTTGCAGATCGAAGAGATAATAACCAAATGTAATAATCAGGTAAAAATTATTGTTACTCCGATAGGTGGACAAGGTCATATTTTCGGCAGAGGCAACCAACAGATCAGTCCATCAATCATAAAACGTTTGGGTAGAGAGTCTGTAATCATTGTGGCTACCACAAATAAACTTGCATCATTGAATGGCAGGCCTTTTTTAGTGGATACCGGAGATCCCGATGTTGATCAATTGTTATCAGGATATATTCGAGTGGTCACTGGCGTGAACATGGAAAGTGTGTATCGGGTTTCTGATTAACTTTTTAATGCATTCATAAATTTTCGCAATGCTTCAATATGGCCATTAACTGTTTTGATTCCTGCACGCATTGTGCTGAATTGTACGGCTGTTATTTCTGGTATCGTGGACCATTTATTGACCTCATCTGCTGCTTCTTCAGGTGTTTTGCCTTCTAGTTCAACCCTGACCTCTACACCGATTTGTGTTGGGTCTCGGCCTGCGTCCAATGCGGCTGTTCGGATTATATCCAGTTGGCTTATTCCATATTTATCATTTGAGAAAGCGGGTATACCTAGCTTAGCAGTCCTTGTGCTAGTGTTTGCAAACCAACCATCTGCTATTTTGCCCACTCTTTGGAGTACAGGCTTTGCGCCTCCTCCCAACCAAATTTCTATTCGAGATTTATCAGGTAATGGATTGATACCCGCATCTGAAATTGTGTGTTGCTCAGTATCAACATTTACAGAGTTTTCACTCCAAAGCTTACGCATAATGTTAATTTGATCCTCGATTTTCTTTCCTCTTGTACTGAAATCATGGCCAACAGCTTCAAACTCAATTTTATTCCAACCCGAACCAACACCAAGTCTAATGTCTCTTTTACTTAACTCAGATAAGGTGCTAACTTGCTTGGCTACCAAAGCAACTTGCCTTTGCGGTAAAACCAAAATGGAAGTAGCAAACCCCACCCTTTTTGTTACAGCAGACATATATCCCATCGTGACTAATGGTTCATGGAATGAGTGTGTATGGTCATACGGACCCTTCCATCCGACTTGGCTTTTTGGATTTATACCAAGGATATGGTCGAACATTGCTATGTGATCATATTCCAAAGCCTCTACATGCTCGGCCCAAGCTTTTATGTCATCAGATTTTGATCCGATCTCTAATTGCGGGAAAACAGCACCTGTTAACATTTCGGATTTATATTCCTTATACCTTTATATGTGAGCCTTATTACTGCAGATTGCCTGTTTCATCTGAAAAAGAAAATACGTTCAGCAGTTGTCCTCATTAGTTTTTCTTTGTCGCTTTGGTTTATAAAATTAACGTGATCGCGAATTACAGAAACTTGGTCTTCATAATTTTCATCCATTAATGCTGGAGGCGCATCGCTAGCCCACATTAAGCGATCAGGACCATATGAATCATAGACTTGTTTAATTAATGGAATTAGGTCATGGTGAGGAGGTTTTTTATTACCAAGTGCATAAAAGGCGGAAACTTTAAGGTAAATATTTTCGTTTTTTGCTAAGGAGCATAAGTGATCAATATCTGATTGCAATATTGTTCCGTTAGCTCCGATTCTGCCTAAATGATCTATCACTATTACGGTGTTTGGATGTCGATTACTCATTCGATCAATTTCGTTAAAAGCATCAGAGTTAACTAAGCAGCTCAACGCTTGTTTGGTTTCAGCTGCTTTTGAGAACATAAGGTCATACCCAGGAGTCTTAAGCCATGAGGTGACATACCGATCTTCAGGAACTATTCTGAAACCAGTGATTCCTTTATTTAATAAAGTTTCCATTTCGTTTTCCAAACCAGGCATGTCCGAATCAACATATCCAGCACCCCTGAAAGATAGCGGATATTGTTTTATAGCGTCTATTATGTAGCTGTTATCTGATCCATAAAATGACATTTGTACCAAGCATACTCGGTCAATACCGAATGGTTTTGCCATTGAGATAA
>JAKUTS010000036.1 GCA_022447925.1 SAR202 cluster bacterium
ATTCCTCAGCTATATTTTCATCATTTGTCACTATTGCGTCAGTGTGCTCGCTTCCATACCAATTTATGTGCATGATAGCATCGTCAACACCGCTAACTTGTTTTATTGATATAATAGAGTCCAAATATTCGGTGCTCCAGTCTAATTCAGACGCATTTTTAACTCGCTTGTCAGCAGCTTGAGTGGGTTTATCTCCCTTGATTTCGCACCCAGCCCCAATTAAAGCATCTAAAATGGAAGGTAGGTGAGATTCTGATGCCTTCATATCTATCAATAATGTTTCAGTAGCTCCACAAATCCCGGTTCGACGCATCTTGCCATTTAAAACAATATCGCATGCCATCATAGGATCTGAGTATTCATTTATATAGGTATGGCAGATTCCCTCTAAGTGAGCGAAGACAGGTATTTTAGATTCAGTTTGAACTGCTTCTATCAGTCCCTTTCCCCCTCTTGGCACAATAACATCAATATACTTGCTAAGACCTAGCAACTGATGTACCGCTGATCGATCGGTGGTTGGTACCATTTGAATTGCTTCTAAAGGCAGGTCAACTTTTCTTAGTCCATCTCTTAGAGCATTTAGGATAGCTGTCGAAGAATTATAACTTTCCGATCCTCCTCTTAGTATTACAGCGTTACCAGATTTCAAGCACAATCCCCCCGCGTCGGCTGTAACGTTTGGTCTCGATTCATAAATTACACCTATCACTCCCAAAGGAACTGTGATACGCGAAATAGCGAGTCCATTTGGGCGCTCCCATGAATCAAGAATATTTCCTACTGGATCCTTTAAATTAGCAATTTCCTCCAAGCCAACGGCCATAGCTTCGATTCCAGTATCATCTAGTTTCAGCCTATCAATCATTGCCTTTGAAAGGCCTTTACCAGAAGTAATTTCTAAATCTTTATGATTTGCAGACACAATCTGTTTAGACTGGGATCTAATTGCATTAGCGGCCTCAATCAATCCCTGATTCTTAGTCGTGCTAGCAGCTTTACCGAGTTCTTCAGAAGCTTTACTTGCCCTTTGTCCGATTTCTAGAACTACCTTTTCTATGTCCATATATTTATATCTAAACTATGATATTTAGTAAGCAAGCTAATCGTCAAAAAATAACTAAATCGTCTCTATGAATCATTTCAAGCCTACCGATGAAGCCTAGCAAACTTGCAATTTCATCTGTTTTGTGACCCTTAATTTTTGAGGCATCTGCATAAGAGTAGGCGCTAAGGCCTCGTCCTATTTCAATCCCTTTTTCGTCCAAAATTGTTATCGCATCACCGCGTTGAAATGATCCACTTACCTCAAGTACGCCAGCTGGAAGCAAACTGCTTCCATCTTTTAAAGCAGCTGTTGCCCCTGCATCAACTTTTATAGAGCCACAAGATTGCAGAGACCCCGCTATCCACAATTTTCTGGATGTCTGAGGGTTACTTGACGGCAAAAACCATGAACAATTTGCACCATCTTCCAATCGCTTTAAAGGATATTCATCCATGCCTTCAGATATAACCATTTTGCAGGCTGCGCTAAGGCATTGTTTAGCTGCAGCTAATTTGGTTGGCATACCACCAGAGGAATCAACAGATACTATATCACCAGCCATTGCCTCAATTTCGGGGGTAACTTCTGTTATAAGAGGAACCAGTTGAGCAGCGTTTCCTTCTTTGGGGTCAGATGTATATAATCCATCAATATTAGACAGTAATATGAGTAGATCAGCACTCACCATAGTTGCAACACGAGCTGCTAACCTATCGTTGTCCCCAAAGCGAATTTCATCAGTGGCTATAGTATCATTTTCATTGATCAAAGGCACAGCGGAGACACTGAGCAAAGTGTTGATTGTAGATCTTGCATTTAAGTAACGCCGCCTATCCTCGCTATCATTTAGGGTCAATAAAATCTGCGCCACTGATAGGTTGTATTTTGATAAGGACTCATGATAGGCGTGTGCCAGTCTGACCATTCCAGCCGCTGCAGCAGCTTGCTTCTCCTCTAGTTTTAAATCCCCAGAGCGTAAATTGAGGTAACGTCTGCCTAATGCAATTGCACCCGATGAAACTATAATTAATTCCTGTCCCTTTGCCTTCCATCGGGCAATATCTTCACATAAGGAATTTAGCCAACTTTCTCTGATTTTTCCGTCAGTTTCATCAACAAGTAGTTTAGAACCTACCTTGACCACCAATCTCTTACTAGACTTTATTAATTCAAAATTAGATTTTTGGGTCACTATATGACTTCCTCAAGATTCAACTTGCCTTTTATCTCTTCTTTAACTCGTCTTAGTAAGGCCTTTAATCCTCGGCCAGTAACACCAGAGGTTTCTACTATACCACTCTCCAGTTTTTTACTGATAAATTTTTTCTTTATTTTGTTAACGGTCATGGAGTCCAGGGCATCACATTTGTTAAGTGCGATTATCTCTATCTTTGACTCAAGTCCCGCACCATATTGCTCTAATTCGGACCTAACTGTTTTATAGTTTTGCCATGGGTCAGGTTCAGTTGCATCAATTACGTGAAGAAGTACGTGGCATCTTTCTATGTGTCCTAAAAAGCGAATTCCTAATCCAGCACCGGTATGAGCGCCACTTATTAAACCGGGTATATCTGCTAATACAATTTCTTCCCCGTCGATTTCAGCTACCCCTAGGTTTGGGTGTATCGTAGTGAACGGATAAGCTGCGATCTTAGGTTTAGCTCTGGAAACGGCAGACAGGAAAGTGGACTTACCAGCATTTGGTAGGCCAATTAGACCTGCATCTCCAATCAATTTAAGTCTTAACCAAACCAACATTTCTTCTCCAGGCCAACCGACATCTGCTTTTCTGGGAGCTTGATTTGTAGAGGACTTATAGTGGGTATTTCCAAAACCTCCATCTCCACCTTTTACCAGGGTAATGTTTTCTCCAGGTTTAGTAAGATCAGCAATGATAGTTTTTTTATCTTCATGGATT
>JAKUTS010000037.1 GCA_022447925.1 SAR202 cluster bacterium
CACGCCCATTCCTCCACATTCAAGCTCAAAATTACTTAAATTTGTTAAGAACGTGGGAGTGACTCCAGATGAAAGCATTGATATTATAGGCGCCTTCTGTCGCATAAATTATGTGCCTGCATCAGACAATTTCTTGGTGACATTTGGAGGTACATCTAAAGAAAAAAGTACACAAGGGTATGGGTACAAGTGGTACACAGATGAGTTGGTATTTACTGGCAAAGGAGGGCTTTTTGAAATTAGAGGCACCGATACTGCATCAGTAATGATCGACAGCACCTATTATTTTCTTACCGATGGAGGGAAAGATGTATGGGCTATTAAAAAGTATTACCCCAGTGATTGGACATTGCTTGGGGAGACTTTAATCTCAAGAGATCCACATAAAGAACCTGGCAATGACTTTATGTTAGCAGAGGTCAACGGGATGCTTGATGTGGCTGGGTTATATATTGCCGGCGCAAAAGATTACATTGATCAACATAAACTTGATCCATATAAAGGAGAAGCGACAAGCCATCGATTTTTTTCTCAAAACTTGGAATTATTAGACAGCCGGATATTAAATGATGCACCTCATATAAACGCATCATCTATGGTATTTGTAGATGAGACATATAACTTTGTAACTTCAACTGCCTTTTTTGGGGATTTAATAGTGATGCAATATGATCAAAATTGGAAATATTTGGATTCCAAAGTGTTAGCTAAATGGGGTAACTGGCCTATGGGAACGGTATATTACCCAGAGCTGGAACTTTTCTTTGTATCATACATATCTGTTGAAAATATAATCAACAAAAATGGACTTCGTAATATTCGGCTTGGTATATTTGACTCTTCTTGGAATTCAATCACTGATATAGCAGTAACTAACTATGCACGTGACGCGATGACCCAATCTGGCCGCCCTTCTGTAATTGTCCATGATGGCCATGTCTACGTTGCGTACGATGTGTCTACAGTGGAGCGTGAGGGAATGAAGGAGAATCAAGACTGGGAATGTGAGGTTAGTGTATACGAATTAGTACCTTGATATTCTAAGTACACACAAAACTTGATGTGTTAAATTAGGTAGAAGAAAAGGACTAACAGTGCTTATAAGTGGAACGTACATCATATCAGAGATGGTTAAAATCAAAATTAAACCACTGCGATTAATTTGAATCGAGGTAATTAGGAGGATTATTTAATGACACGGTACCTACCATATGGTGATATGGAAAAACTATTGTCTCTATCGAAGAGAAGAGGATTTGTATTTCAGAGTAGCGAAGTTTATGGGGGATTAAGTTCCACTTGGGATTATGGGCCCTTAGGTGTTGAATTAAAGCGCAACGTAAAAGAAGCGTGGTGGAAGAGCGTGGTCGTTTCTAGAGAGGATGTTGTTGGATTAGATGCGGCAATACTGATGCAAAGGCAGGTCTGGGAGGCTAGTGGTCACCTAGAAAACTTCAGTGATCCACTCGTGGAATGTAAGAATTGTCACATTCGTCTGAGAGAAGATCAGATGCAAACCGAAATATGCCCTATGGAACCCTCTAAAAATCCAGAGGAATGTTCGGGAGAGTTAACTGATCCCATGAATTTCAATCTGATGTTCAAAACGTTTCAGGGCCCAGTTGAAGAAACCGCCTCTGAAATATTCTTGCGTCCAGAAACAGCTCAAGGAATATTTGTTAATTTCAATAACGTTCTTAATAGTTCTAGAAAGAAATTGCCGTTTGGTATAGCACAGATAGGTAAGTCCTTCCGTAATGAAATAACTCCGGGTAATTTTACATTCAGGACGAGAGAGTTTGAACAGATGGAAATAGAGTTTTTCGTGACTCCTGGAGATGACGACGAATGGTTACAATCATGGCTAAAAGAAAGGTATGACTGGTATTTGAAATATGGGATAAGAGAAGACAATCTGCGCATACGGAAGCATGACGATTCTGAATTAGCTCACTACGCAAAAGAAACATATGACATAGAATATAGATTCCCGTGGGGCTGGGGAGAATTAGAAGGGATAGCTAATCGAACTGATTTTGATTTAAAACAACATGCTCAGACTAGTGGGACAGATATTTCTTATTTCGACGAGGCTACGAAATCAAGATTTGTGCCATATGTTATAGAACCATCCGGAGGAGTTGACAGAGCTACTCTGGCGTTTTGGCTAGATGCATATGACGAAGAACCCGACGGTGATTCAAGTCGAACTGTACTTAAATTTCACCGTTTATTAGCACCAGTTACGGTGGCTATTTTACCTTTAAGTAAAAATGAGAAGTTGGCTCCTTTGACAAAAGGGATCCTAGATCGTTTGAAATTTAAGTTCAAATGCCAATATGATGACTCTCAAAGTATTGGTCGAAGATATCGAAGACAGGATGAGATAGGTACGCCGTTTTGTGTGACTATAGATTTTGACTCGTTAGAGGACGATAAAGTAACTATTAGAGAAAGAGATTCGATGCATCAATCTAGAATTCCCATTTCAGATTTAGTAAGTGTGCTTGAAGACAAATTGGAACATAACTGGTGACATAATGGATTATGTCTCCCAGCTGGTCAAAAATGGCATAAGCACTAAAATAATTGGAAATCAGATTCATTATTACGAAACTGTTGGCTCCACTATGGATGAGGTCCATGGCTTGGCTAAGGCCGGGTGCCTAGAAGGATTAATAGTCATAGCAGAGAATCAGATTGCAGGAAGAGGTCGTACTGGAAGAAATTGGATGTCTGAGCCTGGGAATCTTCTTTTCTCCGTACTGCTAAAGCCCTCCGTTGATTATATTTCTGTGTTGCAACCTATGTTTGCGATTTGCGTTGCCAAGGGGATTAGCTCGGCAACTAATGTGAAAGTCGCTTTGAAATGGCCTAATGACCTGATGGTTGAGAGTAATAAGATTGGAGGAATATTACTGGA
>JAKUTS010000038.1 GCA_022447925.1 SAR202 cluster bacterium
TAAGTCATCTGTATTAACGTGCGCTAAATCATTCCGGCCCAGATAGGATACAGCTAGTTCTCTAAAAATATAATCTAATATTGAAGTTGACATTTTTATTGAGTCATTTCCTTCCACAACTCCCGATGGTTCAAATCTTGTGAAAGTAAATGCTTCAACAAATTCCTCTAATGGCACTCCATATTGCAATGCTATTGATATGGCTATAGCAAAATTATTCATGAGCGACCTAAATGCCGCCCCCTCCTTATGCATATCAATAAAAATTTCACCAACTCTACCGTCCTCATACTCGCCTGTCCGTAAATATACCTTATGACCGCCAACTGACGCTTTCTGTGTGTATCCCTTTCGCCTATCCGGAAGTCGAGATCGGTCTGCTATTATTCTTTCGATCACTCGTTCGGCAACAATTTTGGCTTTTACAGAGGAGGGTTCGGGGTGGCCTGGATTCAGTTCAAGATAATCTTCGTCATTATCAGTCTCACTGAGTATTTGGGAATTTAGAGGTTGGGATAACTTAGAGCCATCTCTGTAGAGCGCGTTAGCTTTTAATGCTAATTGCCATGACAGAAAATATGCTTCTTTGCATTCCTCAATAGATGCGGTGTTTGGCATATTTATTGTCTTAGAAATAGAGCCCGAAATAAATGGTTGGGCTGCCGCCAGCATATAAATGTGGCTATTAACTGATAAAAATCTTTTTCCATTTTGCCCGCAGGGATTTGCGCAGTCAAAAATTGCCAGGTCTTCTTCGCGAAGATGGGGTGCCCCCTCCAGAGTCATGGATCCACAGACATAGGTGTTGGCAATATCAATTTGTTCTTCTGTAAAGCCTAATTCATTTAACATACTAAAATTAGCGTCATCTAATTGTGACTCAGTAAAACCCAATGTATCGCTACAAAATTTATTACCTAGCGTCCATTTATTGAAGACAAAACGAATATCAAAAGCATCAGCTATTGTTTCTTCAATTAGATCTATTTTTTCTTTGTTAAAACCTATTTTTTCTAGGCTGGTATAATTGATATGTGGTGCCCCATCCAAAGTACCATGACCCACTGCATAGCTTACAATTGAAGTTATTTCGTCCTTCTTATAGCCAATTTTCTCTAGAGCAGTTGGTACGGTCTGGTTGATAATTTTAAAATAACCGCCCCCGGCTAACTTTTTAAATTTTACCAACGCAAAATCTGGCTCAATTCCTGTAGTGTCACAATCCATAATAAGGCCAATGGTTCCGGTTGGCGCTATTACGGTGGTCTGGGCATTTCGATACCCACTTATTTTACCTAGCATTAAAGCATCATCCCACGCATTTCTTGCTGCCTCTATAATTTCATCGCAAAATCCAGAATCATGGTTTACTAAAGGTACTGGATCGATAGAAATTTTTTCATAGCCCTCTACATTTCCAAACGCAGCATGGCGATGATTCCTAATTACCCTCAACATTGGCTCCAAGTTTTCAGAGTAACCTGGAAAAGAGCCTAGAAGCTCAGCTAACTCAGCCGAGGTCTTATAAGAACTACCTGTCATCAAAGATGTTATCGCTGCACACATAGTTCTGCCCTTATTGGAGTCATAAGGGATTCCCATGGCCATGAGTAGACCTCCAATATTTGCATATCCTAGACCTAAGGTCCTGTATCTATAGGATAATTCAGCTATATCTTGGGAGGGGAACTGTGCCATCATTACTGAGATTTCTAAACCTATTGTCCAAAGCCGAACTGTGTAATTGAAGGCATCAATATTAAAATTACCATCATCATTAAGAAATTTTATTAAGTTTATTGATGCTAGGTTACAAGCTGTATTATCCAAAAACATATATTCAGAACAAGGGTTTGAAGCATTTATACGGCCAGAATTTGAGCAGGTATGCCAATCGTTAATTGTAGTATCGAATTGCAAACCAGGGTCTGCACAAGCCCAAGCAGCTTCTCCAATTTGATCCCATAAATCAGATGCTTTAATAGTCTTAGCTGTACTCCCGTCTGTTCGATTGATTAATTCCCAGTCTTCATTATTGGCCACTGCCTGTAAGAATTTATCCGTTACCCTTACAGTATTGTTAGAATTTTGTCCTGAGACTGTTAAATACGCCTCAGAGTCCCAATCGGTGTTATATGTTGAGAATTTTAGACCTGTGTAACCTTGTTTAGCGTATTCAATACACCGCCTGATTGAATTTTCTGGAATCATTGATTTTCGAGCGTTAATAATCGCTAATTTAAGTTCAGCATTTCTAGTTGGATCAAATCGATCTTTAGAGTCATCATTACAACATGTTTCAATTATTTGTGACAAATGCATCTCGGCAAGCTTCGATCCAGCAACTAAGGCCGCTACTTTATTTTCCTCTTCAGTTTTCCAGTTTATAAATTCTTCTATATCTGGATGATCAGCATCAAGGACTACCATTTTTGCAGCTCTTCTAGTTGTCCCTCCGGACTTGATCGCACCAGCTGCCCGGTCTCCTATTTTGAGAAAACTCATGACACCGGAAGATTTTCCACCGCCTGACAGCGGTTCATCAATACCTCTTATAGCAGAAAAATTAGTCCCAGTTCCCGAACCGTATTTGAACAATCTGGCCTCTCGTTGCCAAAGTTCCATAATACCACCCTGGTTAACCAAATCGTCTGAAACACTCTGTATAAAGCATGCATGTGGTTGGGGGTGTTCATAGGCGGATAGGGATTGAGTGAGTTCGCCAGATTTGTAATCTACATAAAAGTGACCCTGTGCAGGACCATTTATGCCATAGGCCCAATGTAACCCAGTATTAAACCATTGAGGTGAATTTGGAGCAG
>JAKUTS010000039.1 GCA_022447925.1 SAR202 cluster bacterium
TCCAGCTGCTCAATCCCCTACATGCTAAAATTGCTCTTCCATCTTTTTTTAATTTTGGATCAAATACCCATTTTTCTTCACCAGTTTCAGGGTTAAGAGCAAAAACTCTATTATAGTTGGTGCAATAAAATAATGTATTATCAATTAAAAGTGGCGTTGCCTGAAAGGAGGTCTGATATTCTCCGCCTTTTACTCCAGCTGAATTTGCTCCACCCTTGTAGTCACCAGATCTATGTTCCCAAACTTTTTTTAAATTTTTCACATTTTCAGGTGTAATTTCATTAGCTTTAGAGAAATGACCACCGCCTGAGCCCTTTCCATACGAAGTCCAGTCATCAGTTTCAGCAAAAACATGAGTTGATAGAAAAAATATAATTATGTGTAAAAATATCTTTAGCATTTTGATTATCCCCAAGAGAAACCTTAGTAAATATATATATAGTGGACAAGGCTATTTTATTCTTTTTAAAATATACTTTCTATAGACAAATTCATTGAAAAGAATGAAAAATAGTTATTAATTATATTTTTAATAATCTTTTAGGAATAAATATGGCTACTTTAAATTTTAATTCTGGAAATAATTATATTATCCCAAGTGAAAACAATATGACCTACAGGGGTCAACAAGGAAATGATGTTTATATCATTTCAAAAGCAACTGAAGATAATGCAACAATTAAAATCATTGATACTGAAGGGACTAATGTAATTCAATTGGTCGATGGTTTAATTATTACAGCATCATTATTCACTAAAAATGCTGCTAGACTTACGCTTTCTGATGGTTCAGAAATTACTATCAATGGAGCAGACAAGTTTACTTATGAAACTAGCGGAAATGCTACTTCTGGAGATATTGGTTCACAGTGGACTTATTCTGATTTTGTAAAGGGAATGGGCGTTACTGATGGACCGCCATCATCTGGATCTGAAAATGGTACTGCTAACTTTACAATCAGTGATACTTTTGAAGTACCAGAGGATACAAGTTCCGATAATACAAACACAGATTATACAGTTGTAGAAATTAATGTTTCATCAGACAGCACAATAACAGCTACAAGTACAGCTGAAGACTTCAGATACGAAGTTGGAACTGATGGGGTATCAAAAGAAGGGGCATATAATGTTACTATCGATGGTTTTGATAAATCTAATGATAAGCTAACTCTTGTTTTAGTTGGAGCTACATCGAATATAACAACTCAAGAATTTGACGCTATAAAAGATGTCGAAGTTACATCAGATGGAATAAGTGGAACACAAATTTTCTTTGCTCCAGACTCAGATCTGGAAAGTGGAAGGTTAACATTACCAGATGTTGAAGAGTCTTTTTCAGATACATGGACAGCAACAACTTATACAGTCGAAGTCATTGCGGATGTTAATTTAGTTTAATTTGGTTGCGGGGGTAGGATTTGAACCTACGACCTTCAGGTTATGAGCCTGACGAGCTACCGGGCTGCTCCACCCCGCGACAATCCCGTTATTTAATTGTGAAAAGTAAATGTAATTGATAAGCCTGGCAACGACCTACTCTTCCACACCTTAAGATGCAGTACCATCGGCGCTGAGAAGTTTAACGGTCGAGTTCGGGATGGGATCGAGTTTAGGCCTCTCGCAATAATCACCAAGCTAATGAATTACATTAAGTAGAATTTGAAAAAAAATGAGTATTAAAGATAAGAAAGATCAAGTCAATCGAGTTATTAGTACCAGTCAGCTTCATATGTTACCATACTTCCACACCTGGCCTATCAACGTGGTAGTCTTCCACGACTCTCATGGGAGAACTAGTTTCGAGGGAGGCTTCCCGCTTAGATGCTTTCAGCGGTTATCCCGTCCGTACATAGCTACCCTGCTATGCCGCTGGCGCGACAACAGGTCCACCAGAGGTACGTCCACCCCGGTCCTCTCGTACTAGGGGCAGCTCCTCTCAATTCTCCTACAATCACGGCAGATAGGGACCGAACTGTCTCACGACGTTCTAAACCCAGCTCACGTACCGCTTTAATTGGCGAACAGCCAAACCCTTGGGACCTGCTCCAGCCCCAGGATGCGATGAGCCGACATCGAGGTGCCAAACAACCCCGTCGATATGAACTCTTGGGGGTCATCAGCCTGTTATCCCCGGCGTACCTTTTATCCGTTGAGCGATGGCCCTTCCACACGGGACCACCGGATCACTATGACCGACTTTCGTCTCTGCTCGACTTGTCAGTCTCGCAGTCAGGCAGGCTTATGCCATTGCACTCCACAGCTGATTTCCGACCAGCTTGAGCCTACCATCGCGCGCCTCCGTTACTCTTTGGGAGGCGACCGCCCCAGCCAAACTACCCACCATGCAGGGTCCCGGACCCGGGTAACGGGCCGCGGTTAGATATCAAAACACAAAAGGGCGGTA
>JAKUTS010000004.1:0-65960 GCA_022447925.1 SAR202 cluster bacterium
TCAAAGCCGAGAGAGGGGGTTTTTTGGGGGGGGGTGGTGGGGGGGGGGGGGCGGGGAGGGAGGAGCTGATTGGAGGAACAGTGAAAGGCACCGCGGAGAGGATTTGTGCGAAGTATGGCATCCAAGATGTAGAGAGTTTCTTCATCGAAAGAGAATCTGTGTTTCATAAACTGGTTGAATCAACATTAGAATTAATGCCAGGTGCTCAATCTTTAATGGAAATTTTAGCTCACCACGGTGTTTTAATTGCTTTGGTAACTTCCGGCACGCCCAATTATGTACTTAGATTTCTAGATAAGCATCAAATTACCAAAAATTTCCAGTCGATTGTTACGATGGCAGATGTTGAACTGCATAAACCAGATGCTGCCCCGTACTTAAAAGCTCTGGAACTGACATCATTAAACCCTAATGAAAGCATTGCAATTGAAGATTCCCCACCTGGTGTTACATCTGCACGCAATGCAAATATTCCATGCATATTTATAGATGATGGAAACACAAAATTATCTTCGGAATCAGGTAGTATCTTAAAGGTTGCTAACTTAAATAGTGTAAACATGAAATTACTGAATGAACTGTATCAAAAGCACAATGCTTAAGTTTCATTTGTTTAACAATTAATATATTTACGTATATCGAAACCTTATAAATCTATGGAAATTTTTGGAATTACATCAATAGCCAATCTTTGGGAAACGCTCGTATTAATTTTGATTTCTTTTATGGTTGGACTCCTAGGTGGATTTGTTGGCCTTGCGTTAGGAACGATAAGGTTGCCATTTTTTTTTCTGTTTGGATTTCCAGTACCTGTGTCAGCTGGTACAAATATAATAATTAGCACTTTAAGCGCCGCCACCGGCTCTATTAGAAACGTGCGTGAAGGCAGAATTGATTGGCGAATAGTCATAATAATGGGCATTCCAACTATTATTGGTGCATTTGCAGGTAGCTTTTTCAGTACGCTTATTCATGAATCTCTTTTAATTGGCTTAGCTGGCATACTCGTATTTTGGCAAGGTATTGAATTTCTTTTTAGATCTAAAATGTTCGAACTAACAAATGAATCTACGTCGAGAAGTTTCACTTTTTATAAAGCCGCTACTGGGGCTGGAATAGGAGCAGCTATAGGATTATATGGCGGAGCGGTTGGTCTTATAGCTGGCAGCATTCGCCTACCCGCTATAATTAGAATTCTCGGACTAAACCCTAGGATAGCTTCAGGAACCAATCTTTTTATCGGCTTCCTGCTAGGCACTTTTGGTTTTGCCGGACATGGAGTACGGGGGGAAATAGATATACCGCTTGTAATATTCCTTGGAATCGCCGCGATGATAGGAAGTTTCATAGGAGCAAAATTTACTGGTAAAGTTAAACTGAATTTACTTCTCTCCAGTATCGGAGTAGTTTTTATAGTTGTAGGCGCACTTCTATTGGTAAATGCATTTTATCGATTTAACTAGACTGATTAATATTTTAATTTTCACGGTTTTCTATAAACTTAATTGAAAGAGAATTAACGCAGTGTCGAGTATTTGTAGATGTAAATTGTTCACCAACAAATACATGTCCTAGATGACCATCACAATTAGTGCATGTGATCTCGGTTCTGAATCCATCAGGGTCTGGAGTTCTTTTTACAGAACCTGGTACCTCTTTATCGAATGCCGGCCAGCCACATCTCGCATCAAATTTATTAACCGAATCATACAAAGCTGCATTACATCTTCTACATATATAAGTTCCATTTGCATAAAAATCATCATACTCCCCAGCGAATGGGGGCTCTGTTCCCTTCATTTCTATTACAAATTTTTCTTCCGGACTTAAATTGTTGTAATTCGCGTTTGTCATATCATCACCATATCAGATTCTATGGCCCCACAGGATCAACGTCCACATACCATCCGCGAGGCAGTGGTAAGTCTTCCAAAAATTTATTAGGTTCAATTCCAGCAATATTTATGTTCCATCTATATTTACCCCGCAATTTAAATGGGTAGCTTGGGGTTGGACCCATGATCCTCAGATTTGAAATTCCACGAATATCTCTTTGATATCGCAGAAAATCAGCCACTCTCAAAGCTTCTTTCTCTGAAAAAGAACTGTTCGAATGGGAATAATTTAACTTTACTATCTGGCTAAATGGGGGTGTTTTTAGATTTCTTCGATATTGAATCTCGGTATTATAGAAAGATTCGAAATCCTGGCTTGCAGCACATGAGATAGCATAGTTGTCTGGCTGATACGTCTGAATAATTACCCTGCCAGGACGTTCACCTCTTCCAGCCCTGCCTGCCACTTGGCAAATTAACTGGAAGGTTCTTTCACTTGCCCGAAAATCTGGAATCGATAGCCCTAAATCAGCTGAAACAACACCAACGAGAGTGATTTCAGGGAAATGTAGGCCTTTAGCGATTATTTGCGTCCCAATTAAGACCGCAGGACCAGGAGTTTCAAAATCATCGAGTATGCTTTGAACATCAACTGCCTTTTTAGAAGTATCCCTATCCCAAGTAATTACTTTAGTCCCTGGAAATAAGGACTTTACAGATGATGCGATTCCCTGCGTACCGATCCCATACTTATTTAATTTACCTTCTTTGCACCCTAAACACTTATCAGGCACATTGCGTCTATTATTACAATGGTGACATATCAAAGCTTCCCTGTGCTGCTGATTTTTATACTTGTAAGTCTCATGGTATGTCATGTGAATATCACAACGCCTGCACTTGACACCAAGCCCGCAACTTTCACAACGTAAAAAAGACGCCGAGCCCCGTCTGTTCATAAAAAGTAACGCTTTGCTACCAGATTCAAGGCACTCTTTTAGAGAGTTAAGAAGTTTTCTGCTTAAAAAATGATCGTGCCCCTGCTTCAACTCTTCTTTGACATCTACGATTTCAACCTCAGCTAAATTTCTAGATTCAGTTAAGCCATCGGCAGATTCTGAAATTCGGTCAGGCAGTAAAAGCAAATTATGCATGCCTGCGTCTGCCCGATATCGAGTATCGACATCGGGAGAAGCACTCCCCATCAACAAGGTTGCGTTTGTCAGCTTAGCCAATTTGATGGCAACATCTCTAGTATGATATCGCGGCTCTGGGTCAATTTGCTTATAAGTCCATTCATGCTCTTCATCTATAACTATTAATCCCAGTTCCATCTGTGGCGAAAAAATTGCACTCCGAGACCCAACTACTATTGGATATTCTCCTCGGTTTATTTTCCACCACTGATCATATCGTTCTCCAGGTGTGAGGCCACTATGCAAAACGGCTACTTTATTAGGAAACCTACCGGCCAGTCGGTTTATTATTTGATGCGTCAGGGCTATTTCTGGAACTAAAACAATCGCCCTTCTGCCTTGAGAAATACACTTTTCGATCGCATTTATATAAACCTCTGTTTTGCCACTTCCAGTTACACCTTGTAACAAAAATGAGTGATACTTATGTGAATCAATAGAGCTGTTAATTTGTTGAGCGGCTATCTGCTGCGCTTTAGTTAAATTGATTTTACCTGGGTTTGGGAAATCTATACCTGCCAACGGGTCTCTATAAACAACCACTGAAAATATTTCTATATAACTTTTACTCTTCAATCCATTTATTGCCGAATCCCCAAATGTGTTACGAGCTTCTGATAACTTGATACCATCATGCCCTGTCTTTAGTGCTTCAATTAACTTCAATTGCTTTGGAGCGTTTTGTAAGGCATGATTACCCGAAGCATCAAAAGACCTTCCATTGGGAGTCAGCCGAAGATGTTTTACTTTTAGCTCTCTAACAGTCTGCGATTCCCTGACCGGCTTGAGTACCAAATAACCTTTTCGCTCCAATGTTTTTATATGAGTACCAACGGATTCCCCAAAAGATTTTCTTAGTTGGGTGACAGTTAATGGGCTATTTTGTGATATGTAAGATAAAAGTTTTTGCTGTCTTTCATTGATATTATGATTTTTAAGTCCAGTCAATTCAGGGTTGATTGCAATCCTTAAGTTATTTCCAGTTCGTACTCCTGGTGGAAGCATTGGAGATACTGCTTGAAAAATTGGAGACAAGTAATTAGATGAGATCCAGTTAGCCAACTTTAAGTGAAGTTCATTTAAATATGGTTTTGGGTCAATTACCGAAATTACGTCCCTTGTCTGTGGCACTGATGGGACTGATGCCAAAGAACAGACTAATCCTTGCAGGCGTCTGGATCCAAAGGGTACTCTGACTAATTGTCCTGGCTTTAATGTAATGCCTTTAGGGACTGAGTAACTAAAGGTACCTAGTCGAGCTGACGGTACATCAACAGCGACTTCAACATACTGCTTTTGTTCTGAATATTGCAATGCGACGCTTTCTACATACTAATTTAAGCGTCAGAAAAGACTTGCTTTAATTTAACGCTTCTCTTTAATTCTAGCTTTTTTACCTGATCTGCCTCTAAGGTAATAGAGTCGTGACCTTCGAACGTCGCCTCGACGAAGTAATTTTACAGCATCGACATTAGGGCCATGGAGGTGGAATGTTCTCTCAACACCCACTTCTTGGGTTACCCTGCGAACAGTGAAAGTAGAGCTGGCGCCCCCACCCCTTTTCCGAATAACAGCACCTTCAAAATTCTGAATTCTCGTTCTGTTACCTTCTGTAACTTTAACGCTAACTCGAACTGTATCCCCCGAGCTGAATTCTTCGATTTTTTCATTTGGCTCAATTTCAATGAGCTGATTAAGATCCATAATAAATGTACGTTAAATAAAGATTGAACCAAAATAATAACTACTAAATGAAATTTGGTTCACGAATATCTTATCCCTTATACACGTGTTAAGTCCACAGTTATTTAACTAAACTAGTTAATATCTCTGCCATGGAATAAATCAGGGCGCCTCTGCAAAGTGCGCTTAATAGATTCCATCTCACGAAACTTTTTTATCTCTTTATGGTTGCCAGAAAGTAAAACATCAGGAACTTCCCAATCCCTATAAACCGACGGGCGTGTATATTGTGGGAACTGTAAAAGTCCACTTGTATGTGAGTCATCCTCAATGGACTCGGCGGACCCTAAAGCATCTTGCTGTAGTCTTGCGAGGCAATCAATAAGCACCATCGCAGCCAATTCTCCTCCACTTATCACGTAGTCTCCTATACTGATTTCATCAGTGACTAAATGTTTAACCACACGTTCATCTACACCATCATACCTGCCACAAATTAAAACAATCCTTTCATTGTTTGATAAAATTTCAGCTTGCCGTTGATTCAATTTTCTGCCTTGAGGGCTTAGCAGAATAATAGGATCAGACTCTTTCAAGCTCGATTTTTGCTTCAAATGATCAACTGCTTTGAAAATTGGTTCTGGCTTAAGGATCATGCCTCCTCCTCCTCCGAATGGATAATCATCAACACTTTTGTGATGATCTTCGGTGAACAGCCTTATATCGAGACAATTAACGTCAATTATTTGATTTTTTAATGCTCTACCAACAACGCCAGATGACAATGGACTTTCAAACATCTCCGGAAATACAGTTAATATATCGAATCTTAACGCGCTCATTATTATCCTTAATGCATTTGATCCGTATCTTGGCAAAGGGCAATGGTATGCCTTATCACTTGACTTATCACTTCCAAGCCTTGCTCCACACCCTTAGGGCTACCAGGTAGATTAATAATAAGGCATTTAGATCTAATCCCTGCTAATCCTCGTGTCAACATTGACATTTCAGTGAATTGTCGAGTGGAGATGCGGATAGCTTCAGGAATACCTGGTATCTCATAATCTAGTACTAGTCTTGTTGCCTCAGGAGTTCGGTCTCTTGGACTTACCCCTGTACCGCCAGTGGTAATTATGACATCAACTTCGCCGCTATCAGCCCATTCAATAAGCTTTGATGCTATTAAATCAATCTGGTCAGGAACAATGTCTCTATAAACTGAATCATACCCAAGTTCGGTCATGGCTTTAATAGCTAAATCCCCAGAACTATCTTTTCTTAAGCCCGAATGCCCAGAATCACTTATTGTGAGCACGGCGAATTTATAGTCGTGATTAGATGTCATTTATTTATCTCAGTTTTTATTTTTTTCGAAAAAGTCTTAAACTTGTTCGAAAACTGCTTGCGTCTACAGGTTTATCCTGAAAAACTATCGCTTAAGACAGGTTAGCACCAAATTGGTGTTGATCATGTCACGCGCATTTTAACAGAGAAATATTTGTCTCTAAACCTAATTAGAGACGTTCGAGGTATTTATTTGACTCCGAAACACATTCCTGTGCTAACTAAAGAAGTAATAATCGCTTTAAACCTTAAAGCTAACGGGATATACATAGACAGCACTTTAGGTGAAGGTGGCCATACGCGCCAAATCCTTGAATCAACTGACATGCCAATATCTGTAATTGGTTTTGAGGTGGATTCAAGCGCTATAAAGTCAGCTGCTAAGGTCCTGCAGGATTACGACACTCAAGTCACCATAGTGAATGCTAGTTATATCGATATACCGAAAGAAATTATAAAGCTAGGTCTAAATAAAGTGGACGGTGTGGTTTTTGATCTGGGTTTATCCTCTCTGCAATTAGGCAGCTCCGACAGAGGATTTAGTTTTCGATCTGAGTCACCTTTAGACATGAGGTTTAATCAAGCTCAAGAAATAGATGCATGGCAAATTGTGAATCTATCTACCGAGCAAGAGCTGGCCGACATGTTAAAACAACTAGGCGAAGAGCCTTATGCCAGACGTATATCGCGCTCAATAGTTAAGTCAAGGCCAATAAATACAACGAGGCAGCTGGCCAAAGTTATAGTTCAATCATCGGGACGGCGAATAGGAAAAGTACACCCCGCTACGCGAAGTTTTCAGGCAATAAGAATGAAGGTAAATGATGAGTTAAACAATATAAGGAAAGGGTTAGGTCAAGCCATAAGCATTCTCCCAGAGGGAGGGAGGTTAGTGGTAATTAGCTATCACTCGATTGAAGATCGGATTGTAAAAAAGTATATATCTGAAGCAAGTACCAACTGCATCTGTGACCATAAAATTATTGAATGTGTATGCAGCCATAAAGCTTATTTGAAAAGTATAAATAAAAAGGTAATAAAACCAAAACCTAATGAAATTGAACTTAATCCTAGAAGTAGAAGCGCACGACTTAGGGTGGCGGAAAAATTAAGTGATCAAAATTCTTAGGGTAAAGATTTAGAGCCTGGAGGCCAGAATGAATAAATCAAAAACAATAGCAGCGATTGACGTAGGTACAACTAAAGTCTTTTCGTTAATTGCAGAGGTTTTTACTGATGAAAATCAAGTGAAAACACCTAGGATTATAGCTACTTCCACAGCTCCGTGTAATGGATTGAAGAAAGGTAATGTTGAAGATATCAAGCTTACCTCGGCAGCAATCAAACAAACTCTCCAAGATCTAGAATCCCAGTCAGGTATTAAAACCACATCAGCTTATGTTGGCATTACAGGGTCGCACGTAAGCTATGAAAATAAAAGAAGTCCTTTAAAAGACGTTGGTAATTACGGGGTAATAACTCCAGATGAATTAAAAGCATCTAGCGCTGACTGTAAATCTGAAGATGGGCGCATACTTCTTCATGCGATGCCTATTTCATACACGCTTGATGGAGCTGACGGCATTAGGAACCCTATCGGAATGCATAGCGATGCAGTGTCAGTAGACACTCATGTCATAACTGCCGATGTCGAATTTTTAAATAAATTGACTGAAGCTTGTAAAGAGGCAGGGATAAATGTTGATGCTTTTGTAATGGAACCTTTTGCCAGCGCACTTTCAACTCTAACAGAGCAGGAACGAGAAAAGGGAACAATAATAATCGACATTGGTGGAGGCACAACGGACATTATTGCTTTCAAAGATAATCGCGTTATTTACACTGGTGTTGTACCTGTGGGTGGGTTCCAATTTACCAATGACATTGCATACACCTATGATTCGACCTATGAGTCCGCTGAAAAAGCAAAAATGGATATTGGGCATACTGAGCTTACCGCAATTGAAATTAGTGAGAACATATCCCTTAATTCGAACGAGGAATGCCAAACTACAGAGGTTCCTGCCAGAGAGATTGGGCGGTTACTTAGAGAAAGATCAATCGAATTAGCCCAAATGGTCCAGTTAAAGCTTGAGGATTTACGAATGGACAATTCTGAATCCATGAGAGTGGTAATGACTGGAGGAGGCTCTAAATTACCAGGTATATCGCATTTATTCCAAAGACACCTCGGCAGAAGAGTTCGATTAGGTGAACCAAGCGTAAACTGGCTGAACGAGTCCGAGGAACTAAGTGACCCATCACAAGCAACGGTTTTAGGTATTTTGATTTGGGCACATGCAAACCTTCAAGACAGACCTGAAGTCAACGACAAAAATAAGTACACAGAAAAAAACAATAAGTTTTTACAAAAATTATTAAATAACAAAACTCTTAGGTTGTCTCCCTGGATGCGACCTACGGCTCAGCAAATTAATAACCATAGTTGATCTTATATTCATTTTAGGAGGAATAAAATGGTAGTAAATAGAAGAGAACCAGACGGGATAACGAGAATTAGGGTAGTTGGTGTTGGAGGCGGAGGTTCAAATGCGGTGTCTCGAATGTTCCATGAGAGGATAACTGGAATCGAGTATCAAATAGCAAATACTGATACTCAAGCGCTTTTAGCTTGTGATGTGCCTTACAAGATATCCATAGGCGACGATTTAACAGCCGGTAAGGGAGTCGGTGGAGACCCAGAAAAAGGGGCTCGAGCAGCAGAGGAAAGCAAGGATGACATTTATGAGGCCGTTCGTGATGCTGACATGGTGTTCATTGCTGCTGGTATGGGTGGAGGAACCGGTACAGGCGCTGCTCCGGTGATAGCTCAAATAGTAAAGGAAACAGGTGCCCTTACAGTAGGTGTAGTAACGAGGCCATTCGCATTTGAAGGTAACCAAAGAGCTAAACAGGCCGATGCAGGAATCAAAAAGCTCAAAGAACAAGTGGATACTTTATTGGTAATCCCAAATGAACGATTACACATAATCTGCGGGGATGATGTAACAGCGTCCAACGCATTTAAGCTAGCCGATGATGTATTGAGGTTGGGTGTTCAATCGATAGCTGAACTTGTAACAGTACACGGTGAAATTAATCTAGATTTTGCGGATGCTCAAACAATAATGCGCAATGCAGGTCCGGCATGGATGTCGATCGGATTTGGTGAAGGGGAAGACAGGGTTAAAAAGGCTGCACAGCAAGCAATATCTAATCCATTATTAGATGTCACGATAGATGGAGCAACAGGCGTGCTCTTCAACATAACTGGTGGATCTGACCTTAAGTTATCTGAAGTACATCAGGCCGCGGAAGAGCTCCAAAGAGTTATACATCCTGATGCTAATATCATTTTTGGAATGACTACTGATCTAAAAATGGAGAATGAAATTAAGCTTACAGTGATAGCTACAGGGTTCGAGAATCCAGAAACTGAAGTTATGACGAATGGTGAGTTGAAAGAAATGTTAATGACTACAATGAGTGACGGCGCAATAGACGTTCCTCCATTCCTTCGAAGGTTAGCAAGAAGTAATGGTCAAAGTGTCAGCAGGCAACTTACTTTCGACCAAGTAGAAGCCTAGAAACACTGCCTCCTAAGTTTTTAGATTTCTATCATTAAACAAAGAAGAGTTGATCGTACGGTGATCAACTCTTCTTTAATTTTATTATTATTCACCCCGACCCAGCTGTTAGATTAGTCCAATTTATTCCCCTACTAAATTAGTTTTATATTTTGTTTAAATTCATACAAAATTTTATTGACATGCCCCATATATAGTGTTAATTTTTGTTCACTACACGATAAGTAGTGTACGTCCAAATTTAATGCTATGTATTCAATGTGGTAAAGATCGAACTAAAGTTGTAGATTCACGCGAATCGCGAGCGGGTGTTAGACGACGACGCGAGTGTCTGTCTTGTGGAACCAGGTTTACCACTTTAGAGAAAGTACAAAATCGGACACTTATGGTTATTAAACAGGATAACCGTCGCGAGGAATTTCAAAGAGGGAAATTGGCTGCAAGCTTGACAAAAGCCTGCGTTAAGCGGCCTTTACCGATTAACGCAATAAATAAATTAATTGACGATATAGAAAATAAATTAAATGAAGCAGGTAAGCAAGAATTAAGATCAGAATTAATAGGTGAACTTGTTATGGCCCGTTTGAAGGGCTTAGATAGAGTGGCTTATATAAGGTATGCAAGTGTTTACCGCGATTTTAGTGATATAGAAAAATTTAAAGAAGAAATTGAATCATTGTTACTGCCGGATGAATCTAACAAAGTAACAAATGCGCAATTATCGTTTTTAGGAGAAGGCACCGAGCCATCGCTAAAGCCTCGAAGGGGCAGGCCTCCTAAACTATAAGAAAAGAATATATGTATGCAAAATACAGGTAAAATAATGTAGAATGTTTGTTCTTATTTTGGTAAATTGTATTTTGTTAGCTTGGACCGAGATATTATAAAAGTAAGAGAAAAGAGTAATTCACTGAAGGGAGCCCATATATGGCAAAAGGGGAACGTAAAAACAATAGCAGGTCAAACCAGCAGAATAACGGCAACGATATAAAGGAGGTTATATCCAAGCTAAAAGAGCTTGGTATATCTGAAGATAAAATATCGGATGTTATGTCTAAGTCAACACCAAATAAAACTACTAAAAGCAAATCTAATGGAGCAAATGTTGACTCGATATTGAACGAAAATGCTATTGTAGTTCTTCGCAAACGGTATCTTCGCAAGAATGATCAGGGTAAAGTGATTGAAACCCCAGATGAAATGTTTTCAAGGGTAGCTAGAGCCATATCTCAACCAGAATTAACATATGGAACTGAATTAGAGAGAGCTAAAGTAGAATCAGATTTCTACAAAATAATGTCATCCCTTGAATATGTGCCCAACTCCCCTACTCTAATGAATGCAGGAACCGGAGCTGGAACATTATCAGCCTGCTTCGTGATGGGCCTCGAAGATAGTATGGAAGGAATTATGACGACCGCCAAAGAGGCGGCTTTGGTACAAAAGTTTGGAGGAGGTACAGGGTTTGCTTTATCACCTATACGACCGAAAGGCTCACCTATATCTACTACACATGGCAAGGCATGTGGAGCTGTTGCCGTACTAAAACACCTTTCATCTGTATCCACCTTAGTCACCCAGGGTGGCAAAAGAGATGGGGCAAATATGGCGGTTATGGATATTCACCACCCAGACATTGAAGAGTTCATTAAATGTAAGACGGAAGAAGGGCAAATACATAATTTCAATATATCTGTCGGTGCATCAGACGAATTTATGGAAGCGGTCCGAGATGATAAAGATCTAGAGCTTAAGGATCCTGACACAAACGAGACTCTATCAAAAATTTCTGCTAGGGATTTATTCAACAATATAATTGTAGGAGCTTGGAAAAATGGTGAGCCTGGAATGATATTCCTTGACGCTGTAAATAGAGATAATCCTACTCTTCACCTTGGAAGGATGACTGCCACTAATCCATGTGGGGAACAGCCACTTCTACCTTACGAATCTTGCAACCTAGGTTCTATCAATTTATCACTGTTTGTAAAAGAAACTGACGGGCTTAAAACAGTCGATTACCAACGATTAAAGAAAGTAGTTCGAATAACTACTAGATTCCTAGACAATGTAATTGACGCGAATACGTACTCTGTAGACAAAATAGCTGACATGACAAGGTCAACTAGAAAAATAGGCCTTGGAATTATGGGCTTTGCAGATATGTTAATGGACATGAGTATTGCATATGATTCAACTGAAGGCGTTGAACTCGGTAGAAACATAATGCAGTTCATAAGAAAAGAATCAGACCAGATGTCTGAGGAGCTTGCAAAAATTAGGGGGAGTTTCCCAGAGTGGGAAAAGAGTAAGTATGGTCCAGATGGTGAAAATAGGCCAATGAGAAACGCATGCAGATTAACAGTGGCACCAACTGGAACAATATCAATGATAGCTGGATGTTCCTCTGGATGTGAGCCAGCTTTTGCTCTAAGTTACCACAAACACAACATTCTCGAGGGAGAAAGTCTAGTATATGTAGATAAAACATTTGAAAAAACAGCAAAGGAACATGGATTCTACTCTGATGAGTTAATGAGATATCTAGCAGATGGTGGTTCGATTCAAAATAGAGAAGATGTTCCTGAATGGGCGAGGAAAGTGTTTGTTACTGCATCTGAAATATCTCCTGAGTGGCATGTGCGTATGCAAGGTGCATTCCAGGAAAGTGTTGACTCAGGAATTTCCAAAACCATAAACTTCCCTAACTCTGCAACCGAAGATGATGTGCGCAAAGCTTATATGTTAGCTTGGGAATTAGGATGCAAAGGAATAACTGTATACAGGGCTGGAAGCAGAGAATTTGAAGTGTTGACTGCAGGAAGCCAAGACTCCGCAACAATCGTCGATTCAAAAGAGGCTTCAGAAGAGATAGAGAACGTATCTCCAACGCCAAGAAACCGACCTGCAGTAATGAATGGCATAACTGAGAGAGTCAAAACTGGCCAAGGCAACATATACGTTACAGTAAATTTCGATGAAAAAGGCAGGCCTTTCGAACTTTTTACGACACTAGGGAAAGCTGGAAGTATAGAGTCGGCGCAATTAGAAGCGATCTCAAGACTTATATCATTGGCTTTACGATCAGGGATTTCTCCCGAGCAAATTGTGGATAATTTAAGAGGAATTACAAGCGATCCTGTATGGGATTCAGGCAGGCTTGTAAGGTCTGCTCCAGACGCGGTAGCGTTTGTGCTGTACCAACACATGCATGATGGAGCAGAAATGACTTATAGAAATATAGAAACAGGAAATGATGACCAATCCAGCATACAACTTGGCATGATACCTCCTTCCACAGATAGTGTGGCAGAGGAAGTCGTAGATAGTACAGCACCTGTACAAGTGCCAACAGTTAATGGAGTTACATGC
Organism: SAR202 cluster bacterium; assembly: GCA_022447925.1. GTDB lineage: Bacteria > Chloroflexota > Dehalococcoidia > Lucifugimonadales > UBA2962 > UBA2962. The sequence goes on from JAKUTS010000004.1 coordinate 13,021, forward strand.
CCTGAATGCTCAGGATTCCTAATCTTCCAAGAAGGCTGTCAGCGCTGCGCCAGTTGTGGCTATAATAAATGTGAGTAAATTATAATCAATCCAGGATTTGAACACTGGAACTCATCATAATTCTTCGCTTGTCAAGTTCACTTTTTAGGAATCATGGAGGTTAGGCGATCGGTCATGGATAAAAACCCCATAATAGCAATCACAATGGGTGACCCATCGGGAGTAGGTCCTGAAGTTATAGCTAAAGCATTAATATCAGATCGCTTGCCTAATTGCGATTTCGTGGTGATTGGCAGTGCTGTTGAACTCGAAAAGGCTCTCACCATGATTGGCAGTTCATATCAAGTACATTCAATATCATCTTTGGATGAACAGAACGGATCAATGCAATCCGCGCCCACGAAAAAATCTATATGTGTCATGAATCCAATGGGGACTGAAATAAGCGACTTGCCTTACGGACGTGTATCCAAAGAAGCCGGAAAGGCTTCCATAGAGTGGGTTTTATCTGCCGCTAAATTAGCTAGCGATAAAAAAGTCGACGCAATAGTTACTGGCCCGATTCATAAAGAAGCATGTGTTTTAGCTGGATATGAAGACATTGGGCATATGGAAATACTCCAAAAATACGCTAATTCCCCCTTGGTAGCAACCATGCTTGTGGCGAACAATTTAAGAGTTGTCCACATGTCAACTCATAAATCTTTAGCTAAAGCCGTTGAATTCTGCACTAAAGAAAATGTTTTAGCAAAGATTCAACTTACAGACACATATTTCAAGAAATGGGGGTTTAAATCCCCGAGGATAGGGGTAGCTGCATTGAATCCTCATGCTAGTGATGGAGGGCTTATTGGAAACGACGAGGAATTAGAGTTAACTCCTGCTGTCGAAGATGCACGATCAAATGGAATAAATGTAGAAGGGCCTATACCGGCTGACACCATCTTTAACAGAGCTATAAAAGGTGAATATGATGCGGTACTAGCAATGTATCATGACCAAGGACACATAGCGATAAAAGTCTATAACTGGGCCAAAAGTATTAGTGTTAATCTAGGCCTGCCATTCATAAGAACTAGTGTAGACCATGGAACGGCATTTGATATCGCTGGCAAAGGTATTGCAGACCCTACAAACATGTTAGAGGCAATTCTCGTTGCCTCTAGTATCGCCGGCAAAGGCATATTACCAAATAAGATGCGTACAGAAAATTGAATTACCGGTATCTGGATTTCATCGCAGTAATATATTGGAGAATAAGATGATCATTTCATTTATAGGAGGAGGTGCCATGTGTGAGGCCATCCTCAAAGGAATTTTATCTGCCAAAAGTGCGAATAATACAGACATTACCATAGCTGAGCCAAACAACGATAGGCGACTCAAGTTAGAAAAACAATATGGAATCAATACTACTTCGAGTAATGTTGAAGCATTGCAGAATAAAGCAGACATAGTTGTTTTATCAATTAAACCTCAAGTACTATCGATAGTTCTCAATGAAATAAAAGGTGTGCTTAGTCCGGAACAGCTCTTATTATCAATAGTTGCCGGCGCCAAACTAGACACCCTGATCAAAGTTACAAACCATGAATCTGTGATTCGAGTCATGCCAAACACACCTGCGCAAATAGGGTCTGGCGTGTCAGTGTGGACTGCAACACCAAGGGTAAATAAAAGAAACAAAGAGATGACCGCCAATCTGCTAAAACCACTAGGAATAGAGATATACGTAAAGGATGAATCTTTGATAGATATGTCAACCGCACTTAGTGGTAGTGGGCCAGCATATGTATTTGCTTTTATCGAATCACTGATTGAAGCCGGAGTTAAATTGGGCATGCCACAGGAACTATCTAGTGAATTAGTGATCCATACCGTGCTTGGTAGTGCAAAAATGCTTGATGAAACTGGTATCGATCCGTCTGAATTGAGAAAGCTGGTTACTTCCCCGGGGGGAACAACAGCTGCTGCTTTGCTTAAACTCGAGGAAGAGGAACTTGGTCAAGCACTAATAAAAGCAGTTCAAGCTGCGTATGAAAGATCTATAGAACTTGGAAAACTATAGAAATTACCAAAACAACCACTGCTGATTAAGTACATAAAAACATTAAGCGGGGTAAAATGATGACTGGAGTATTAATCATTGTCTTTCGCCCTTGAATTCATACGAATATTAGCCATCGCGTTAAATATAGTAATTATAGCCAGGGTAATTCTATCTTGGGTAAAATTGAGCCCTACTAATCCCATAGCAATAATAATTTATGGAGTTAGTGAGCCTATGCTTAAACCAGTAAGAAGGTTGCTTCCCAACACTGGAGGATTAGATTTCTCGCCAATTGTAGTAATCATATTAATAATGGTGGTACAGAGACTCCTAAACTGGATTCTGGCAGCACTCAGCACTTCAGGAACAGCTTGACCATCCTGTATATTTGGTCACCCTGAAACATCTGTAAATCTTAAATTGAATCCGCAATCCGATTAATTTGATTCAGGCAACATAAAATAAGGAAGGCTTCTCATGCGGTTTCAAAATAGTTCAGCCTCCATTGATAACTTGGCATTTAATGATTGGAATAAAACCCTCGATTTCAACCTAAGAGGAACTTTTATATTAAAGTAACGTCTCCGGAGGAAACCGTAATTTTTTCTTCATTAGTTTCTATTATGAGGTTCCCAACAGAGTCTACCCCCACAGCATAACCCAAAATTATATTTTTCCCATTTGATACTTTAACTTGAGCACCAATAGTACTGAGGTTAGACGACCATTCAATGCATAGGTCTATTCCTTGCTGGAGCAACTGATAATGCTTATCAATCATGTTTAGTAGTATCGATAAGACTTCATATTTGTCAGTTATGCTGCCCTTAATCAGACTAATACTTGTAGCAGAGTCTTTTATCATGTCCATTTCAGCAAGGTCAAGATTTACATTTAACCCAATACCAACTACAGCAAAATCTACCTCATTTGCATTAGACATGACGGTTTCTATTAAGATCCCGGATACCTTTTTACCTTTAACAAGAACATCATTGGGCCATTTAATTTCAGCCTTTTCTTTAGTTATTTCATATATCGTCTTTTGAATAGCTAAGGAAGCTACCATATTGAGCATATGCAATTTATTTAAGCTGGGCTTAAATAGAATCGATATAGTCACATCCTGACCAGCTGTTGTTAACCATTCCCTATTAAATCTTCCCCTGCCCTTACTCTGATGATCAGCAATTACAACAAGTCCTTCCCGCGCGCCCTGGCTAGCTAATGCCCTAGTGTCATCCATCGTGGATTCAGCAAATGCTAGATTGAGAACCTGCTTGCCAACCAGTTTATTTTGCGAAGTTGTCAACTGCGTAAGATCAGATATAAATTGTTTAATATTCAAAGATATCTCTTTTTTATAAGGTCATATTCCTTCAACTAATTTACTGGCGACGGTATTTGTTTGTCTTGTAACGCAGCAACAATATTTTTCGCAGCAGCGACTCCCATAGCAGTAAATGTTGCTTTACTAGCGCTACCGATGTGCGGTGTAATAACAATATTTTCATTATGTACTATAGGATGATCCATTGGAACGGGCTCAGGATCGGTTACATCTATTGCTGCACCAGCTATCTGGCCGGATTCAAGCGCTGCATGCAAATCATCCAAATCAACCGTCGGCCCTCTCGACATGTTGATCAAAAAAGAATCTTCTCTCATAAGCGCTAACTCTCTACTACTGATCATTTTTTCGGTTTCTGGACTTAAGGGAACGTGGAGCGAAATATAATCACAAGTTGATAATATATCTTCAAAACCCAATCTAGTTATTCGATACTTTTCTTCTATTTCAGCTTTCGCCGTTCGCGAGTGATAAAACACATCCATTTCAAATCCGATAGATCTTTTTATCACTTTTTCTCCTATATCACCTAGCCCAATGATTCCTAATTTCTTCCCATAGACGTCCGTCCCCAAATATGGGCTCTGATCAAAAACTGTCCATTTACCGTTTCGAATCGCTCTATCTCCAAATGTAACCTTCCTTGCGATTGAAAGTATTAAGGCAAAGGTCATATCAGCACAAGCTTCGGCTAAAATACCCGGAGTATTTGTTATAGTCACATTACGCGCTGTAGCAGCTTCCACATCAATATTGTTATAGCCGACTGCTCTGTTAGCAATAATTTTCAATTTACCTTTCCCTGATTCCAGTATCTCTTCATCAATTAGATCATCAACCTCTGTCATAATTGCATCGCTTATAGATGCTTTTTCGATTAATACGTCTTTAGGAGGTGGGGTGTTCTCGGACCAAACCTCGACATCAAATAAAGTTTGCAGGAGTTCGATAGCAGTTGGAACCCTAGCTCTAGTCACATATACTTTTTGTTTGGGCATTATTTTGTCCTATTATCTTTTGATCTATACTGAATATCTATTGAACCAATAGTGTAAGGCATATCGGTATATTAGCAATCTATTTCGTCGTTTCGAAATACTTCGTGCTACAGATTGACTAAGCTTTCCAAAAGGATGAAAAACTGTTTTTGTTCGATTTACGTTTTTCGATTGCGTCATATATGCCTTGACTATCAGAAGCGAGCACACTATAGTTGAGTGTCTGGCTCTAACTTATTGGAGCTTTATTTGTGCCTTAGAGCTACACAGATTTTTAACCTGTACATCTTCAAGTACAGGTAGTCTAAAAAACTCTATCGTCGCAATTGGTACTTTAACATTTGGATAGTAGAAGGAAACGTCAATTTTTGAAGAGTTTGATCCTGGCTCAGGACGAACGCTGGCGGTGCGCTTAATGCATGCAAGTCGAACGAACCCATCCGCTTCGGCGGGGACGGAGAGTGGCAGACGGCTGAGTAACACGTAAGTGACCAACCCCGGAGCGGGGGACAAGCCGGAGAAATCCGGTCTAATACCCCATACGTTCCATTAGTTACGGCTGATGGAAGAAAGATTTATCACTCTGGGACGGGCTTGCGGCCTATCAGATAGTTGGTGGGGTAATTGCCTACCAAGTCTAAGACGGGTATCCGGTGTGAGAGCACGAACGGGCAGAGGGGGACTGAGACACGGCCCCCACTCCTACGGGAGGCAGCAGCAGGGAATCTTGCGCAATGGGCGAAAGCCTGACGCAGCGACACCGCGTGAAGGAAGAATGCCTTAGGGTTGTAAACTTCTTTTGTTGGGGAAGAGATAGGACGGTACCCAACGAATAAGCCCCGGCTAACTACGTGCCAGCAGCCGCGGTAATACGTAGGGGGCGAGCGTTGTCCGGATTTATTGGGCGTAAAGGGCGAGTAGGCGGCATGCCAAGTCCCGTGTAAAATCTCCTGGCTTAACTAGGAGCGGTCATGGGAAACTGGCAAGCTTGAGGACATCAGAGGAGAGCGGAATTCCCGGAGTAGTGGTGAAATGCGTAGATACCGGGAGGAACACCAGAGGCGAAAGCGGCTCTCTGGGATGAACCTGACGCTGAGGCGCGAAAGCATGGGTAGCAAACCGGATTAGATACCCGGGTAGTCCATGCCCTAAACGATGAATACTAGACCTAGGGGGTATCGACCCCCTCTGGGTCGTAGCTAACGCGATAAGTATTCCGCCTGGGGAGTACGGCCGCAAGGCTAAAACTCAAAGGAATTGACGGGGGCCCGCACAAGCAGCGGAGCGTGTGGTTTAATTCGATGCTAAGCGAAGAACCTTACCAGGGCTTGACTAGCCTTTGACAAGCTAGGGAAACCTAGCCTTCCTTCGGGACAGAGTGCACAGATGTTGCATGGCTGTCGTCAGCTCGTGCCGTGAGGTGTTGGGTTAAGTCCCGCAACGAGCGCAACCCTCGTCGTTAGTTGCTTTATCTAGCGAGACAGCCCCCGATAGGGGGAGGAAGGTGGGGATGACGTCAAGTCAGCACGGCTCTTACGTCCTGGGCTACACACACGCTACAATGGCCGATACAGAGGGTTGCCAAGGAGCAATCTGGAGCTAATCCCAAAAAATCGGTCTCAGTTGGGATTGTAGGCTGAAACTCGCCTACATGAACTTGGAGTTGCTAGTAAACGCAGGTCAGCACACTGCGTTGAATACGTTCCCGGGCCTTGTACACACCGCCCGTCACGTCATGGAAGTCGGTAACACTTGAAGTCGCTGGGCTAACCCTTATGGGAAGCAGGCGCCGAGGGTGGGATTGGTGACTAGGACGAAGTCGTAACAAGGTAGCTGTACCGGAAGGTGCGGCTGGATCACCTCCTTTCTAGGGAGTTATGAGGATCTTTAAGTAAAGTCTCACGATGAGCTTAAAGAGAATCAAGGTCGGTCTATAGGTGGATGTACTTACTCCAATAGTGATTGAGTATGACTTAAGTGTTTGCTTAAGGGAACTCTCATTAAAAGACAAGTACATTCTAAATAGCCTATAGCCTAATCAGATGTAAGTAATTACATCTCGGATGTAAGCAATTACATCCGAAAACCGGTGCAAGTAATTGCACCAAGCAAATTGAATAATTTGTTAAATCAGTAAATAACGTTTCCTTCTACTATCCAGACGTTAAAGGTTTAAAGGGTCCACATGCGACCCTTTAAATTTTAATGAAAGTGGGGCTGTAGCTCAGTTGGGAGAGCACCTGCTTTGCAAGCAGGGGGTCAGGAGTTCGAGCCTCCTCAGCTCCACCAAACCTTTGCTTATAGAAACCAACAACCCATGTATGGAGATTATGGTAAAACCTAAGCGTTCACCATAGAACACCTTTAATAACGAAACGACTTATGGGACCAGATAATAATTAAATCGGCTATATTGAACACATAGATAGGATTAAAGGCTTAATTAAAGTGTCCTGCTCTGGCATGCATGATCAACATGATTACCAAAAGCCTGTTAACCCAGTTACTCATCTAGCCAAAAAAACAAGCCGATAAATTCATGTACTTATCAATCTTATAAGCATTCTGTTTGCTCATTACATATGAGATCATTTTGTATCTAAATAACATTTAAGGATTTTGAAACCTTTGTCCACAACGAATTTTCGTAACATAACCATAATTGCACATGTAGACCATGGTAAAACAACACTTGTAGATGCACTACTGAAACAAAACAATGCTTTTAGTGATCGAGAAGAGCCTGGCGAACTGATAATGGATAGCAATCCTCTAGAAAAAGAAAAAGGGATAACTATTCTAGCTAAGAACACATCAATACGGTATAAGGACGTAAAGGTTAATATTATTGACACTCCAGGCCATGCTGATTTCAGTGGAGAGGTTGAACGTGTAATGAACATGGCTGACGGATGCATACTACTGGTTGATGCAGTTGACGGTCCTATGCCTCAAACCCGGTACGTTCTTCAGCAAGCAATTAACTATGGACTGACTACAATAGTTGTCATCAACAAAATAGACAGACCACAACGCAGGCCTAAGGATGTACTGAATCAAATTGATGATCTTTTCCTTGATTTGGCGACCAACGATTCTCAACTTGATTATCCTGTTTTATACGCTTCTGCTAGAGATGGATACGCAGTACTAAACATCGATGACCAGACAGATGATGGTATCAGCCCGCTTTTAGATGTAATATTAGATCGTGTCCCCTCTCCAACAGGATCAGATTCAGATCCATTTCAAATACTAGTTACAGCTCTTGACCATGATGATTATGCTGGTCAGATCGCAATTGGCAAAATATCAAGAGGGACGGTTTCACAAAAATCCAAAGCTGCCTTAATAGGAACAAATGGGTCAATTGCAAACCACACTATAGAAAACACTTTTATATTTGACGGAATGCATAAAGTAAAAGTTCCAAAAGCATCTGCGGGAGAAATAGTTGCAATAACTGGGTTAGAAAATGTTCATATAGGAGACACCATCACCGACCACGCTAATCCTGAACCTTTGCCCCCGATACATGTAGATGAACCAACTGTAAAAATGACCTTTGGAGTGAATACATCTCCACTTATGGGGAAAGAGGGAGATTATCACACTACACGTGAGCTATATAAAAGGTTAAACGACGAGCTCCGCACAAATGTAGGGCTAAGAGTTTCACCAACCGATAATACGGATGAGTTTAACGTTAGCGGAAGAGGAGAATTACACCTTTCTATTTTAGCTGAAACCATGCGAAGAGAAGGGTATGAATTCCAGGTTTCCCAAGCAAAGCCTATATTCAAAACAGTTGATGGTAAGACACATGAGCCTTTTGAGAATTTACATATAGAAACTAATGAATCTCATTATGGTGTTTTAACTGAAAACTTAAATCGCAGGCTGGCTGTGCTAGAAGACGTCGTTAATGATGGTTCAGGGATTTTACGTTTACGTTTTCTGATTCCTACTCGAGGTTTGATTGGATTTCGTTCTTTTTTCCAGAATGCCACTCGTGGCGACGGGATAATGTCCAGCACGTTCGCCGGTTATCAAATCAAGACAGGTAATGTAAGTCGATCTACCCAAGGTTTTTTAGTAGCTTCTCAATCGGGTATATCGGTAGCATTTGGACTAACTAACGCGCAAGATAGAGGAAAAACAATGATCGGCGCTGGAAAGCAAGTTTATGAAGGAATGATTGTTGGCCTACACACGAGACCTGCTGATCTTGCAGTTAACGTATGTAAGGAAAAAAAATTAACGAATATGCGTTCCTCAACTGCCGATATAATCACAAAACTAATTAAGCCTTTAGAATTGTCTTTAGAAGAGTCGTTAGACATTATTTCTGAAGACGAATTGATTGAAATTACACCTGGCCACCTGAGGCTTCGCAAGAGAATTCTGTCAACCACAGAGCGCCTTAGGTTTGAAAAACGATCAAAACAAACGGCTTCAGTTATTAAATAAGTAAATACTACTTCTCATCAAAGTATCCGGTTCTTGTACGGATGGTCCACATGATTACCAAAAGGCATATTTACCCATGTACTCATTTCGTGTGGTAGAACCACGGGGTCAGCCTGGCACACAAAATTGTCGCTCAGATCTGAAACTGATGGTGCTCCCAATAACCCCATTGCCACAATCATTTCATCCTCTAAAATCTCCAATACTCTAACCAACCCAGCTGCTCCATTTGCAGATAACCCCCAGGCTTGGAGCTTACCAATAGCAACAGCACTGACACCAGATGCTACCGCTTTTACTATATCTGAACCTCTAAGTATTCCCCCGTCCACTATTATTTCTGCTTTATCCTGAACAACATTTCTTATCTCTGGCAACATATCCATCGTCCCTAAACAGTGATCTAGTTGACGGCCTCCATGGTTTGATATCCATATAAAATCCACTCCATGCTCTACAGCTAATTTTGCATCCTCTGCTGTAGCAATACCTTTAACCATAAACGGCAATCCAGATCGTTCTTTAATTTTTGCCATGGTTTCCCAAGTCAATGCAGCTTGATGAAACCTATCATTTGGCCTACGCTGAGTAGGCGGTTGCCATCGCATTAATAATGGTCGTTCCCTGCGACTATAATGTGCTGTATCCACTGTTACGCATAGGGATTCATAACCAGCCTCCACTACCCTGTCAACAATATCTTGAGTCCATTCCCAATCCCCATGAACATACAGTTGAAAAATTTTTGGACTATTTGTGCTTTGACTTATATCTTCGAGCGAAGGTAATGTTACAGAGCTTACAGTTTGAATAATTCCAAATTTATCAGCAGCTTTTGCAGAAGCAACACCTCCTTCTGGTTCAAACACTTGTAATGACCCTATTGGAGCAAGGATTACCGGAATTCGTAATTTGTGTCCTAGCAAAGATGAAGAAGGATCTATTTTTGACACGTCAACCAATACTCTTGGCCTGAATCCGACTTTATCAAAAGATAATCTATTTCGGCGCATTGAAGTCTCTGACTCTGAGGCACCAACCAAATAATTCCATGCCCCTTGATTTAGAGCTTTTTTAGCAGCTTGTACAACTTCTTCGTTAGTTTCAAATCTTGAATCCAATTAAATTCTCCAGAATTATAATCATTAACTATTTATAAATAGCTTATAACCATCCTAAAATTTGTTAATAGAAATCGCAAGATAGAGCTAAGTATAAATTGCGAAAAACGTGAAATTTGCCATAACAAGCCAAAATTTAGTTCAAATAAGGCTAAATTTTATATATACCACTACCTAAAACGAGCCATTTTATTGTAAGCTGAACAGATCAATTTTATGTTTATATAGGGAGTTACAATGGCATATACAGCATATAGTGTGAAACTAAAGAAAATTGTTGAGATCAAAGACCCTGAGCTCGTAACAATGAAAAACGGCCGAAAAGCTATTAAAGGTGTCGCAGCTGAAGATACTTCTCAGAAGGTATTTCGAATTCTTAGCGCTGCTGATGCTGAAAAGGCCGCTAAAGAACTAGGATAAATAAACTTAAGAGTTTTCGCTGGCCGATACTGATCGTAAAAAGTTGAGGAGCCACCAGTGAAAACTCTTAGTTATCTTAAAACCCTCAATTAATACGAAGCCTTAAATAAAGGCTCGTATCTGCTATTACCAAAGACGGATAGATTAACCATGATAGCCGACCTCACAGGAAAAATAGCAATCGTCACGGGCGGAGCCCAAGGAATTGGTGCTGGAATATGCTCAGTTCTTGATCAACAAGGTGCTACGGTAGTTGTGGCTGACCAGAATGAAGATGCTGCCATGTCCACATTTAAACAACTTTCAAATAAGCAATCAAGTCACCTCGGTGTCGATGTCACTGATGATCAATCAGTGAATGCTATGACCAAATACGTGATCTCTAAGTACGGATCAATTGATATTCTAGTTAATAATGCTGGAATAATTGGAGCTGATGAATGGTGGACTCGGGAACACGGAAATGATGATGACTGGCAAAACACTTTTGACGTAAATGTTCGCGGGGTTGTCAGGTGCTCAGAGGCAGTTACCCCGTACATGCTTGAAAGAAAATATGGCAAACAAGTCAATATTGCATCAATAGCTGCCAGAAGAGGAGGAACATTACCATTCTATTGCGTTACTAAAGCTGCTGTAGTTAACTGGACTCAATCTAAAGCCGCAGCGCTAGCTTCATCAGGCATTAACGTTAACGCAATTTGTCCAGGCTTAGTTTGGACTCCGATGACCCAACGTATAACGGATCATAGAGGTAATTTCAATCCGGGCACATTAAAAAGTGGATATAAAGACAAGGATGAATTTGACGCCTTAGTCAAAGCTTGGGTTCCAATGGGTCGCGAACAAACCCCTATCGATATTGGAAAGGTCGCAGCATTTTTGGCATCTGATGATGCTAAAAACATAACGGGACAAGCATTCAATGTTGATGGTGGCATTTACATGAACTAAAAGCCATGATTAAGGCGAAAGTTACTTGGAAGGTAGTTCTTCTTCCCACTTTGTTGATATGGGGAGCATTTCAAGTGGTAGCGTTGATAGTGAGTGTATTTTGAGAGTTATGAAATTACAGACTAGCTTTGCGAACACCTGGAAGCAGGCCTTTTAATGCCATTTCCCGGAATGTAATCCTTGATAGGCCAAAAAATCGGATGTACCCTCTTGGTCTACCAGTAGCTTCGCATCGATTCACGATTCTATTAGGATTGGCATTTACGGGTAATTTAGCTAACTCTCTTCTAGCATCCATGCGAGTCTCGTGCGTAGCATTTTTATCTTTAGCTATAGCTAAAAGACTATTTCTTTTTTCAGCATATTTTTTTACCGTTCTTTGACGCTTAAGATTTTTTTGAACGACTGATTTTTTTGCCAACTATTTCCTCTTATTTATCAATTATTTTAATTTATAGAAACTACGAACACTCGATTTCTAATAAGTTATGACTAACTATTATATTTCCACTGAGTTAATTTTAACAGACAAATCATAACTCGTTAATTGAGTATAATGTACCAGTTTTATGCAGACTAATCATATACTTATACTGTATCCTGAGTAAATCAATTGTAAGCTGAGCAAGTTTGATGTCGAGTTGTTACATGCTCAGACTAGGAGGTTACAAATGACAACATACACATGTAGCACCACTGATTGCGACATGGGAGTGACAGGGCTCACCTGCGGGAAATGCGGGATAGAGCTTGAACATGCCATTTTGGAAAAAGATGATGGCTCTACAGTTGGAGTTAGCAGATGCCCAAAAGGATGCGGTAAGATTAAATCTCCGATGTGCTGTGGCGCAGATATGGCTAATAGTTAATCACACTATAATCATCGCATGAAATTTACCCTAAGTAATAATTGGAGTTTCTCAAATGCCATTTAGGTTAGGACCAACAGAATTAATAATAATATTGGTAATAGTTTTACTGATTTTTGGAGCAGGTAAAATGCCCCAAATTGGCGGAGCTATGGGAAAAGCTATTAGAAACTTTAAATCGGGAATCTCAGGTAAAGATGATGGATCTGATGATCTAACTCAGGATTTAAAGATTGAGGAACAATCCGAGGAATCGAAGTCTAAGAAGTAATCATTCATCACTTAATATTTAGTTACTAAAATACATCATTATGCTGTAAGAATATTACGATTTAAACGTGATTCTGCTCAATATAGGTAATGAAATAGTGCCTAGGACATCCAATATAACAAGAGTGATTAAAATTCTAAAAAGTGGATCTGGCATTTCCTCAACCCATATCGTTCCTATCAAAATGCATGCTACAAAACAGATGACAACCGAAGTGCACTTCTGGACTAATTGCAGTACTTTAGCTCCAGGTTTAACTATAAAAAGCAACAAAATATGATTAAGCCCAAATGCAACTACTCCCGCAGTAAAAGTTGATTTGCCGATTATCTCATTACCAAAATCATCCGAACCCCAAATAATAATTAAAATCAATAAGAAAAAAATAAGGGCCGAAAATATTCCCGGCCTTGCAGCAAGTTGATACTGTCGTCTTTCTAAATTAAAAAGACTGGGCAAAGAAATCAGGCTAAATGCAGCTAGTGCTGCAACCGTACCTAGAATTTTAATTTGTCTCTCTCCGAAATCTCCAATAAGCACGATCATTATACCTATCGCTGCACTAGCAATAAGGCATAAGACTAAAGTTATTAACGCTATTCGAGTGGGCTTAATGTTTTTTGAAACAGACATATGAAATTCATATTTTAGTTTAAACTAATTAAAGCGATTAGGGTCGAACATTTCGGTTGGCATAAATTGTTTTTCTTCATTAATTTCTTGAGCAACTAGTAAACCAGTACCAGGTCCCGTAGAAATACCCATCATTGAGTGTCCTGCGGCGATGACTAGATTATCAAATCCTTTTGGCCGACCTACTAATGGCAATCCATCAGGGGTGGTAGGCCTTAAACCAGCCCAGGTTTTAATGATAGGAAGGCTATCGAATTCAATTTTTGGGAAAAAAGTTTTAGCCGCTTGCACAAGAGATTCCACTCGTTTTTGATTAATTGATAAATCCATACCAACAAGCTCTAAGGTGCCTCCCACACGCAGTATATTCCCCATTGGAGTTACTGCAGTTTTTGCCTCAGAAAGCATTACGGGCATATTTAATGATTTCTCGGGTCGCGGATAACTTACACTGTATCCTTTAGCAGGTTGTATCGGAATGCTTAAGCCCAGAGTATTTGCTATTTCAGGAGACCATGACCCAGCAGCTAATACAAATTGATCTGCATATATCATGCCATGGTTAGTGTTGGCCGCAACAATTTTCCTACCTTTTGTTTGAAAACTATTCACTTGTGTATCAGTCTTAATCTCAACGCCAACACTTTTAGCTTTAGATGCCAATCCTTTAACAAAATCAGCTGGAGCCAAATGAGCGTCCCCAGGAAAATAAGTTCCTCCTATTGCCGTTGTATCTACTCCTCCTAGCTTTTCAGCAACTTGGTTTCTATCCATATCCACGACTTCCAGACCGATGTCACGAAGTAATCCAATATCTTCTATGCCATGCTGATAACCATCTTGAGTGGCATATAAAAAAATGATGCCTTTACGCTCTAAGTGAAACTCAAAATCGCCCAAATCATCAAATGAATTATATAGCTCCATACTCTTTTCACTAATTTCACGAAGAACCACAGCTCCTTCTCTTTGATGTTTAGCTGTACATGCCGCCCTAAACTTCCACAACCATAACCACAAAGATAAACTAAATCTGGCCTTCACATAAAACGGGCTTTTAGCATTAAACATCCATCTAAGTCCTTGAGAAATAACTCCAGGAGATGCTAGAGGAAGACTGTGACTAGGAACTAGAAGACCCGCATTACCCCAAGAAGTGGATGCGCAAACATCATCTTTATCTAATAGCGTTACCTTCAATCCTCTTTCAGCAAGAAAATAAGCACTATTTACTCCTATGGAGCCTGCTCCGATAACGAGAATATCGGTTTTAGTACCCACCATAGATCCTTATTACATTACCGAAGTAAACTATTACCGGAGTAAACTGGATAAAAATACTACTACAGTAACTTTAGCATCTTCTGCTGTGGTTACTGGATCAGGTTCTATTGATAGTAATCCTACGGAGTATTTACCAAATTTCTTATATGACGGTTTCTTTTGGCCGCTTTCTAAAGACATTTCGGCGCCGCCAAGAGGTCCAGCCGGAGTAAATAATTCTAACCTAACGGTAGCTACACCACCTGTTGCGCGATTATCCTCAATTAATTCGGTGAACTGAACGATTATACCGTTGATTCCTGTTGGGCTATTCATTTTCTGAGTCAAACCCATTCGTACCGGAATTTCCGTAGCTACATGGAAGTTGGAACTACCATCATGGTCAATAGTTGGCTTAAACTCTAAATCTGCTGTAGTTAGGACGTCCGGAGTAGGCGTTGGCATTGGAGTTGCGGTTGGTATTGGAGTCGCTTCAGCAGCAGCTGATGGGTCAACATTTAAAATAGTTGCTTCTATTTCCTCTCCTATGTCCAAGCTAAAAGCTTCTGTAGCTGCAAGGATTCCTTCAAGCGCTTGTCCGCCAATTAATAGTATTCTTCCATCATTTAATAAAGCTGAATTAAACCTATATCTTCCCATCAACATATCACCCACAATAGCCCAACTATTTGTGCTCGGATCATATATTTCAAGGTTATCCCTGCTACCTGTCCCTCCTGCAACTATTACCCGTCCATCAGGCAAAAGTTCCTCTATATGTTCAGCTCTCGGAATATTTAGATCAGACTTTGAACCCCAGGTATTGTTCGATGGATCATAGATTTCTGCAGTCATTCTTTTTCCTCTTCCACCAACTACTAATACTCTTCCATCTTTTAATAATGTGGCGCTATGCTGAGCTCTACTTACACTCATCTCCCCTGCTGAGCTCCACAACCCACTCTCAGGATCAAATATTTCGGCAGTCTTAATCCATGGGCCGTCAGGCTTTCCTCCACCGGTAACTAAAATCCTTCCATCACTTAATAATGTTGCGGTATGCCAAATCCTTTTCTCAGACATCGGGTCGATTTCTACCCAGCCGTTTGTTGCAGGGTCATATACTTCTACCGTAGTTACAGGTGCATATGTATCATCTGCGCCACCAATTACCATCACTCTTCCATCACCAAGGGATACCATTGGCATGGTCTCATGTGCTTGGTTCATTGGTAAAGTTGGTGTCCACAGTCCTGTTTCTGGATCCCATATTTCAGCTGTGTCTATAGCTCTATTTTCAATACTTCTTCCACCGGCTACTATAACTCTTCCATCGGGCAATTTAGTCATAGCATTTTGAAATCGAGCATCCGTCATCGCTTCGGTCCATTCCCAAACATTAGAGTTGGGGTTATACACCTCAGCTGTATCCGCTGCTCCTGCAGCCCATTTCGGGCTTTTACCACCAGCGACTAGCACTCTTCCATCATCCAATACCACTGCTGGAAACCACGCACGTTGTTCTCCCATATCGCCTACTGGTGCGGATGTTCCTGTAGTAGCAGCCACTTCTTTCTCGGTGCCGGCAGATGGATCAAACCTATTTTCATCTGAGCTTACATCTGTCTCACTTCCGGTAGAAGCTTCATTTGAATCACCTCCACTGCCACAAGACACGGATATTAAAACAAGAGCAAAAAGTAAAGTTAGGGCTAGAATTTTCATTTTGACAAGTTTCTCACATATATAGATTTGATTACATAAATATAACTTATGTCTCTACGAATTATACTGTTTATTAAACTTAAATGACTAGCATAAGCCGCCTCATAGTTTTGACGCGGCTTATGTTGCATACATAAAAACTTTGTATGAATTGATTTAAGTGATATTAGCTACCAGCCGGCTTATAGTTCACCACCACTTTACTAGCAGCATCTATTTCCTCTGGCGTTATTAACGGCATAACACTTACTTTTACTACGCCACTAGCATTAACCGCCAATGACATTGCAGTAGCTGTTATTCTATCCGGCATATCTGCAAAACCAACGACATCATCTTCACCATGTGAAAAATACGCCGATTCAAGCGTGCAACCATGATCAGCAAACAACTTTGAGATGTGCTTAATTCTAGATGAGCCTCCTTCTTTCAGAAGACCTCTTACACCTTCAGCAGCATAGCTACCTTTAAACATATATTTAGCCATTTTACGACCTCCTCAGTAATTAAATTATCGTATTGGGCTGTATTGTAAATCATTATTACAAATCTACTCAAAATAAGTCATTTATTTGACTCTTTTTTAATAAAATCAATTTACTTATAAGAACATTCATGTAACCTAGGCTGAATGCTTTCTAATACTGTACTGAATATCTGCCGGCCTTTATATTCGAAGTTATCAAACCTTGGTGGTAAAGATTCAAGCTTTTTATATTGGATTACATTCGGCCATATCGTAATGCATTGGTATCAAAACCTATTCCCCTTAATACTCCCTTACTTCAAAAGTGAGTTCGGTCTATCTGCAGTTCAATTAGGGTCACTAAATACAATACAGATGGGGATTGCCAGTGGATTAATGGTAGTAGTGGCATACTTTGCAGACACCCGCAGGCACCTGCAAATAATTATATTGGTTTCAGCTATTTTAATTTTGGGAATATGTTATTTCGGAATAAGCCTTCTACCAACATATGCTTGGACCCTAATCTGGTCTGGACTAATAGGGTTATCTGTCGCTCTATGGCACCCTACAGCTATGGGAGGACTATCATTGAAGTTCCCAAAGAAACGAGGGATGGCTCTGGGAGTGCATGGTGTCGGAGCCAGTATCGGTGATTCATTAAGTCCAATAATTGTTGGTGCTTTCATAATGACATTCGCGTGGCGCACCGTACTTCAGTTTCATTTAATTCCAATAGCTATTATCTCTATAATCATGTGGCGTGTGCTTAGTAAAAATGAAGTTGATGGTCAAAATGCGAAAAAGAATTCAGACAAAAATAAAGTTGATTTTTATACCTACTGGACCGACCTGAAAACATTAATAAAAAATCCACAGGCTTTATCAGTAACAATATCTAATGCTCTTATATCAGGCGCCAGAGTAGCTGTACTTACGTTTCTACCTATATATCTTTTCGATACTTTAGGTTTTTCATCGTTAAAAATGGGGGTATACCTAGCATTACTGTTTGCCATGGGTGCTATATCCCAACCAATCATGGGGATATTGTCAGACAGGGTCGGACGCAAAGTAATTCTTGTTCCGAGTTTCTTAATACTAGGGGTGCTGTATTTATTGATAGGATCAACCCAAAATGACATTTTGCTCGGAATAATAATTGGGATCTTAGGTGCTTTTTTCTATCCAATACTAAATATTGCACAGGCAGCGATCATGGATGTCGGAAGCAAAGATATTCAATCTACGACAATGGGTGTCTCTGGCTTAGTTGGCTGGCCAGCCATTTTAGTATCGCCAATTATTGCTGGCCTTTTAGTTGACAAATTTAACATTGAAATGGCCTTCATATTCGCAGGTGTGATATCTCTTGTATCAACCCTTATATTGGTGCCCATCAAATTTACGCCACCAGCAGATTTTAAGGATTAAACTAGAAGTGAAATTACAGTACGGAGAGGGCGGGATTCGAACCCGCGAGCCAGCTATACACCGGCTACTCCCTTAGCAGGGGAGCGCATTCGACCACTCTGCCACCTCTCCATATTTAGTTACATTCTACAGTAAAGCGGTAAACTACTGATAATCAAAATATAAATTTTATAAAGATAAAACACAAGGAATTATAAAATTCTTTCAACCCTTAAACCATTATTAACTACTGCTGATAAAAAAAGAGTGCTAATAACTGTATCGTTTGGTTACATGTTGGTACAACTTTCAAGCTTACCTATAGCTATAGCCATCCCTACTTTAGCATCACAATTTGATGTAGGCGTCGAAGACGTAGCATTAATGGTCGTTGCTTATCTGACAACATTAGGAAGTTTTGTTTTACTCTCCGCACGTATAGGCGACTATATAGGCCACAATAAAGTATTTATGTTTGGATTAATAACATTAACCGTGGCCTCAGGAGTTATTTGCACAGCAACAGATCTATGGCAGATAATCGGTTACAGGGCGGTGGCAGGCTTAGGTTCAGCCATGATTATGGGTAACGCAAATGCTATGGTTGCAGCTTCATTTAACCCAGAAGAAAGAGGCAGGGCTTTCGGGTTTTTAATAATAGGGGCCAGGCTTGGAACATTCATCGGACTGGCTTTATTTGGACTAATGTTGCAATTTATTGGCTGGAGGCCAGTTTTTGCTACGTTTATTCCTCTCGGAATTATTGCAATATGGTTAGCATTTAATTTGATCAAATCAGATCCTGAATCTGATAAATCTGTGAACATTGCGAAGGTGGGTAAAGCGATTGATTGGACAGGGGCTCTATTCCTGGCCAGCGGAGCCATAGTACTAATTCTTGGAGGAAATCATCTTCACCAAGGTGAGGAGTCTTTTACCAGTACAGACGGACTTACTTATCATGTTCCTATGCATATTGTAGGCCTTCTTTTAATAGTTGGTTTTGTTTTTGTAGAAAAATTTGCGAAAAACCCTGTAATTGATTTAAGTCACTTCAAGAATCGTGCTTTTTCTTCATCTTTGGTAACTAACACTATCTACCATTTTTCAATGTTAGGTGCTTTCACCTTAATTCCTATTTTAGTTGAGCAAGGTTTTGGACGATCACCTTTATGGGTCACAGTGGTTTTACTACCTAGTCAGGCTCTAGGTCTGTTTCTACCCGTGATTGCCGGGGCAATTTATGACAAATATAAGCCAGATTGGCTCCGCCCTATAACTCTAATAGCCATAGCAGTTGGGTTTCTAACGATTGGGTTAGTAGCTAACCAAATACCTTTTTGGGCTCTACCACTTCTAATGTTTATAATCTCAATCGGGACTAATATGTTTAACCCTATAAATAATGCCACAGTGATGAATTCATTAATTTTAGAGCACCGGGGAATTGCATCTGGCATGCTTGAAACAACAAGAGAGCTGGGCCATGCATTGGGTGCTACTGCAGCTGCAGCAACCCTTGCTTTAATGCTTCCAAAAAAGCTGGGCTTCATGACTCAAGAAATAATACAAAGCTCTTACATTGATGGATTTCAACTCGCTGCATTAATGGTTGCTGGAGTGTTGGTGTTTGGCTCACTGATAGCCAGTCTCCATCCAAGAACTAAAATCACTTAAATAAAATTATTGTTTTCCTATAGGTGAATTAAGTTATTTGATCGATCATATATTGACTGGACCACAGGATTACCATTACTTACACCGGTTATGGTTGCAATATGAGCTGATCTGGTCATAAACACCTGTGGTCTAAAAAAGTAGACTGCAGTATCGCCTGGTTTTACTTTTTGTTTTGCAGTCGGGTATAGCCAAGCATAGTAATCCATCCACTGAGGTATGGGCGCTTCGGCATCTACTTCGTTATTAAGTATGGTGTCTGATCTATCACCAACAAAAGCTTTGTTTATGCTCATCATCTCGTGGCCAGCTCCATCAGCATAAAACCCTCCTCCTAAAACTTGAGCTGTATCTCCGGACCAATGAGATACTTCAGTCACATAAACCTGTGCAGGAGTGCCAACGTCATTTCCATAAATCTGCTGCATCGCCATTCCCCAAAGGGCGCTACCAGGCTCAGCGTCAGTAGCTCCATAGGAAGCAATTAATTCCATGGTTTCACAAGATGAGCTACCTGGAGCATTTATATGTTTAACATCTAGTCCAAGCTTTGAGTCTAATAACTCAGCTGCTTTGATAATGGTATGCAAATTAGGGCTTGCGTTCATTGTATGTTTTTCAAAATCATATAAAGCACAAGGAAAGCCAGTGACTCCCACTATGTTTAGATTGTCGAATCCTGATATAAAATCGGCGGTCTGCAGGACATCGTCAATTAATATCCCTCCCTCTTGCGCAGGGTACGCCATATCATCCTTATCAATGACTTTCAATATAATATCCTGCTTAACATTCAGTTCAGTCGCAGCCTGAGAAATAAAGCTCGCATGGTCCTTATGATGAACCGTCCATATCTCAGGTTCCATTTTTAGAGCTTCTTTCATGCGGTTTCTTGGAATTTGCGATAGATGGCCGACATGGCCAACTTTACAATTTTGTTCATAGAGCACATAAGCACACTCCATATCTACTGCAACGAATGATTCGAATCCAGATTTAATAATAGTCTCGATCATAGATGGGTTACGATTAATCTGTTTGGTCATTACATATGTTCTTAGCCCGAGTCGTTTAGCACATTCATATATCTCACGGGCGTTGCTTTCAACCAGATCTAAGTCAACAACATAACAATCACTTGGTATGCTGCCTTTACGATGCAGTTCTGTTGCTGCCATTACTAAATTTGGGTTTTGCTCTTTAATTACGTCAAGCATAGGGTATAACCTTTTATAATTTATCCATAAACTGTTAAGTCATTAAGTTATTTATTTAGGGAGAAAGTAATGTTATCACCAGATGAAATAAGAGCCATAAACGAAAACTACAGGCAAGATTTCAACAGGCATGATGCAGGTGCCTTGCAAAATTATTATGCAGAGTCAATCTTATGGACTAACTCTAGTGTAGAGGGAGAAGTCACTGACCCTAAAGAAGTCTCCAAGCAGTATGAAGATTTTTTTATAACTTTCCCGGATGTTTATCTAGAATTCCTTGACGATTTTTCAGAAAATTTTCACAACGCTCACCGATGGATAATGAAAGCAACACATAAAAACGACAGCGGTGAAACTAATGATATAGAGATAGAGGGTTTCTCGATGTTAATTGTGGATGAGAAAGGTAAGATTGTAAGAGATCACACATATTTTGATGTTCAAAATCTGAATGCCCAATTAGGAACATAGCTTGTCATCTGAATTTGATATTAAGGAACACATCAAAGAACTCGATAAGAAATCCACGATAAGTCGTCTCTGGAAAAGAGATTATACTTTGTGGGATGATCAAGACGCTGAAATCAATAACCGTCTTGGTTGGCTTACTGCTGCTGCACAGATGAAAACTAAACTTGAGGAAATTGAAGCCTTTTCCGATGAAATCAAGTCAGAAAACCTTAAGTATTTCGTATTACTCGGCATGGGAGGTAGTAGTAGGGCAGCAAAAGTCATTCATCGAACGATTGGAGGGAATAACGAATTCCCCACAATGGTACCCCTTGAGTCAACGGTTCCTTCAACTATCGGAAAAGCATTAAAAGAGATAGATTTAAAAAGTACTTTAGTAATAGTTGCTTCCAAATCAGGTAATACAATGGAGCCGCTACTAACGTACGAATTATTTAAGAGCGAAATTGTCAAAGCGATCGGTAATGACGAGGCTATGAACCGGTTTGTGGCAATAACAGATGAACACTCTCCCCTACACGAACTTTCTGTAAAAGAGAATTTCAGGAAAGTGTTTTTAAATCCAAAAGATATAGGCGGGCGGTTTTCTGGCATTACTTATTTTGGCTTAGTGCCAGCTGCATTGTTAGGTGCGAATATTGGTGCAATGATTGATTCAGGGGAAAACATGAGATCCTTATGCACGCCAGAAAATCCAACTACTGAAAATCCTGGAGCCCTGCTTGGTGCCACAATAGGCTATCTGGCTAAATGCGGTCAGGACAAACTCACTTTAATCACATCACCTTCCGTATTTGGTTACGGATTATGGGTAGTTCAGTTGATTGCTGAAAGCCTGGGTAAGTCAGGTAAAGGGGTAATACCTATAGCTGGAGAGCCTTTAATGAAACCAGATCATTACGGAGACGACAGATTCTTTGTGTACCTTAGGCTAGATACTGACGACAATAAGCAGACTGATAACGGGATCGCTGAAATCAGAAGTAATGGCCATCCAGTAACCACAATTAACATGTCAGATATCAACTCTTTCGGCGCTGAAATATTCAGGTGGGAGGTTGCAATTTCTATTGCTGCTTCTATATTGGAGGTCAACCCATTTAATCAACCAGATGTCCAGCTATCAAAAACTAGCACGCATAAAATTCTGTCGGATTTATCAACTAGTAAATTAATTGCTAATATTGAATCTGACCAAGTAAGTAAGCTTAATAGTTATTTAAAATCATGCAGACCTAATGACTATTTTGGCCTACTTGCATATCTACCTCATAACACAAGTATTGATCAGGCTCTAAGGTCAATGCGTGAGAAAGTAGCAAGAAAATATAAAATCGCCACTACTTTAGGCCATGGGCCAAGCTACCTACACTCAACAGGTCAATTACATAAAGGTGGTCCTAACTCAGGGATTTTTCTTATGTTAACCGCCCCTCATACAGATGACATTTCAATTCCTACTAAATCATATACATTCGGACAAGTTACTGATGCTGATGCAATTGGAGATTTGCAAACTTTAAAGAAACTAAACAGGCGAGTCGTTCATATCAAACTTGCGAACGACTCTTCAGATGCAATATCCTGCTTAACGGAGCATCTATAGTATTATATTGTCCAGCATATACATGAGGTATTAATGAACCCAGAAGTTTTTAAGCCGGATGGCACAAGGATTGAATACGATGTTGGTACCATTATGCCTGATGGAACAAGACTATCATCGGACATATATTTCCCTTCTAAAAGCCGACCTGGTCCATATCCAGTAATATTGTATAGAACTCCATACAGTAACCAGATGGATTACTTAGTTGAAAGAGGTAAATATTTCTCACAGAACGGGTACGTTGTAGTTTGCCAAGATGTAAGGGGAAGACACGACTCTGCCGGTGAATTCATAAGATGGAAACATGAGTTTACTGATGGCAACGAAACTATTAATTGGATAGGAAACCAGGAGTGGTGTGACGGAAACGTAGGAATGGCAGGGCCTTCTTACCTAGGTTATGTGCAGTGGCAAGCAGCCTGTATGGAAAATGATTTTCTTAAATGCATAATACCAACTGTAATGAGCGGAGATTTGCATGAGGCGCCTCACTATCAGGGAGGAGCTTTCCAGCTAGCACTTAATACAACTTGGTCGTTCAGGACAGACGGTAAAACCATGCAGACAATCGATGATTATGACTGGGAAAGACTTTTTTACCATCTGCCCATTAGAGATATACCATCCGCTGCAGGGAAAAATATTCCAGACTTTGTCGAATGGGTTGATAATCCAGATTTCAGTGATTACTGGGATGAAATAAACGTAATAAACAAACTAGAGGCTATTAAAATTCCGTGCCTTCACATAGGTGGTTGGTACGATCTATATCCACAAGGCACCTTGAACCTATTTAAAGGTATGCAAGAACGTGGAGGTTCTAAATTTGCCCGTGAAAACCAACATGTAATAATCGGTCCCTGGGTCCATAACGCCAGTGAAACTACAACGGCAGGCGATATAGACTTTGGTGTTGATTCAATACTAGATCTAAAAGAAATCGAACTTTCATGGTTCGACAAGTGGTTAAAAGGTATACCGGACAGTTTTGAACAATCATCCCACGTAAAAATTTTCATGATGGGAAGCAACGAGTGGCGTACCGAGGAATCTTGGCCGCCAAAAGACATAACAAACACCCCTATATTCCTACACAGTAATGGAAATTCAAATTCTGCTTCCGGAGATGGATTTCTATCTTTTGATAAACCCGGTAAAGAAAAGACAGATGGTTTTACGTACAACCCTATGTTTCCGGTACCAACCAAAGGCGGAGGCAATTGTTGTGATCCACATATAGTAAATTGGGGAGCATTCGATCAAAGAGAGGTAGAGGCCAGAGCCGATATTCTCGTATACACAAGCAAAACTCTGACTTCGGAAATGGAAATCAGTGGGCCAATAATACTCAAATTATTTGCGTCCACAGATTGTCGTGACACCGACTTCACGGCAAAATTGGTAGATGTTTTTCCAGATGGTAAGGCTATCAATTTATGCGACGGGATAATTAGAGGCAGGTATAGAGATAGCACTAAGCAACAATCTCTTTTGAATCCAGGCGAGGTTTATGAATTCACGATAGATTTATACCCTACTAGCAATGTATTCCTACCAGGTCATAAAATTCGATTAGATATATCAAGTTCTAATTTCCCAAGATTCGACCGTAATCCCAACACTGGCAATGAATTCGGTAAGGACTGTGAATTAAAGACAGCAAACCAGACTATATATCATGATGAGAAATTTGCTTCTCACTTATTATTACCACTAAAGAAAAAATGATCAGTCTATTCAATTACCCTGATCCTCTATGTATTATTACAGTTGAAAAATTACGAAATATAAAGGCGGTCTTATGAGTATAAAAGTTGTTGTATCAATGGATGTAAAAGACTTTGAAAGTTTTGGTAAAGTATTCAACGGCGAAGGGGCAAAGAATGCCCGTGAATCAGTTGGGTTGATGGCACAGGCACACAAGAACTTAGATGATCCTAGTAATGCGGTAGTGATAGGCACTGCTCCATCCAAAGAAGCATTTATTGGGTTTTTAACTACTCCCGAACAAGCTGAACGAATGAAATCTGCAGGCGTGGTTTCAAAACCTACTGTCACGTTTTTGGAAAATTAATTTTTATATGAATGAGGTTTAAGTGGATTAGATTTATTCTCCAGGAGAATATATCTCTATTAAGTTAGACAACT
This sequence comes from SAR202 cluster bacterium, assembly GCA_022447925.1. Classification (GTDB taxonomy): domain Bacteria; phylum Chloroflexota; class Dehalococcoidia; order Lucifugimonadales; family UBA2962; genus UBA2962. The sequence goes on from JAKUTS010000004.1 coordinate 38,147, forward strand.
CACGCCTATCAGCGTCTTCTGTTTCTGCTTGACCACCTATAACCATCACATTACCATCGTTCATTTTTACGGATGTGTGTTGATGACGCCCGAAAGTAAGGGAAGGACCGATCGACCATTGCCCTGATTCAATATCGTACACTTCAGTCTCCGACAATGTATTTGAACCGCCTATAACGATCAACGTGCCATTATCTAATAGATGAGCTGTATGAAGTTGCCTGCCCATCGACAAATCGCCTGTCAAAGTCCATGTATCTTCCGACGGATCATAAATTTCAGCGCTAGCTAAAGGACCCGTCCCTCCAACAACTAACACCCGGCCATCCTCAAGTAAGCTGGCTGTGTGAGAAGCTCTCGCGGTGGTCATAGGTGATACAAGAGTCCATTCACCTGTAGCCTGATCCCATATTTCAGCAGATGTTCGATTCAGTTCTGCTGAATCCATATCTTGTGTATTTTTGGAGGACCCGCCGGCAGCAAGCACCTTACCATCAGATAAAACGGTCAAAGTAAATAACGCTCTAGATTCGTTCATTTCTCCAGTGAGAGTAAATTCATCCAGTGATGGACCAGATATTTCAACTGTAGCTACGACGCCTATATCCGCACCACCAGCAACGATAACCGTTCCGTCATTCAGGGTAGCGCATGAATGCTTATATCGTCCCTTTTTCATTTTTGGACCTTTAATCCACTCTCCACTAGATGAATCTAAGATTTCTGTTGTTTTTAGGCTAACTCTGCGTGTATCTGCACCACCAATTATCATAGCTCTACCATCTGCTAGAGTGACCCCGCATAGAACTTCGCGCTTTGAGGACATTTCATTAACAGATTTCCATTGACCGGTAGCAATTTCAAAAATCTCTGCAGTAGCCAACCTCGGGACTCTTTCAGTCGCCCCTCTACCACGTCCTCCAGCAGAAACAACATCTCCATTACCTAGTACCAAGCTTACAAAATCCATCCTTGCATCAGTCATGTTTGCACCATCACTGAAAGAGCCTAAATCTCTATCTGATTGATCCACGGCTTGAGTTTCAGTTTCTTGACTTTCATTAGAACAAAAAACGGTACTTATGATTAGAAGACCTAGGAAAAGTACTTTTAGCATTGTTTTCATCTTGTGCCTTCCTTTGAATTAGATTTATTGCCCAGGAGAATATATCTCTATTAAGTTAGACATCTCCCGTCTATCAGCGTCTTCTGTTTCTGCTTGACCACCTATAACCATCACATTGCCATCGTCCATTTTTACGGATGTGTGTTGATGACGCCCGAAAGTAAGTGAAGGTCCAACCAACCATTGACCTGATTCAATATCGTACACCTCAGTCTCTGCTAACGTATTTGAACCGCCTATAACAATCAACGTGCCATTATCTAATAGATGAGCTGTATGAAGTTGCCTGCCCATTGATAAGTCACCTGTCAAAGTCCATGTATCTGCCGATGGATCATAAATTTCAGCGCTAGCTAAAGGACCCGTCCCTCCAACAACTAGTACCCTGCCGTCCTCAAGTAAGTTAGCTGTGTGAGAAGCTCTCGCGGTGTTCATAGGTGATACAAGAGTCCATTCTCCTGTGGCCGGATCCCATATTTCAGCAGATTTTCTATTTAGGTCTGCTAAATCTGTATCTTGTGTATTTTTGGACGACCCTCCGGCAGCCAAGACCTTACCATCAGATAAAACGGTCAAAGTAAATAACGCTCTAGATTCGTTCATTTCTCCAGTGAGAGTAAATTCATCCAGTGATGGACCGGATATTTCAGCAGTAGCTACGACACCTATATCCGCACCACCTGCAACGATAACCGTTCCGTCATCAAGACTGGCACATGAATGCTTATATCGTTTCTTTTTCATTTTTGGACCTTTGATCCACTCTCCACTAGATGAATCTAAGATTTCTGTTGTTTTCAGATTAACTCTGCGTTCATCTGCACCACCAATTATCATAGCCCTACCGTCTGCTAGAGTGACCCCGCAGAGAATTTCACGTTTTGAAGACATTTCATTAACAGATTTCCATTCACCTGTAGATAGTTCAAATACCTCTGCAGTAGCTAATCTCGGCGGTCTTTGGGTCATCCCTCTACCACGTCCTCCAGCAGAAACAACATCTCCATTACCTAGTACCAAGCTTACAAAATCCATCCTTGCATCAGTCATGTTTGCTCCATCACTAAAAGAGCCTAAATCTCTATCTGATGTATCTGCTTTGGCTTGAGACTGAGACGCATCTGAAGTAGATTCTGATTGATCCATGGTTTCAGTTTCTTGACTTTCATTAGAACAAAAAACGGTACTTATGATTAGAAGACCTAGGAAAAGTACTTTTAGCATTGTTTTCATATTGTGCCTTCCTTAATAAACGCCCTCAATTAGTGCCAGTGTTATCAATCTTTAACTTCACATAAGTTACATAACCATCTGATTTATCGCAACTTTTTCCATTTATTTGCATACATTCGTAATCTATGAAATCCAATTTCTGTGCAACTCGTTGACTAGGGTAATTTTTTTGCTCGCACTTTATAAATACCTTTTCGAAAATATCCATATTAAATAAAGTTGATATTAGTCCGTTACAACTTCGAGTCGCTAATCCCCTACCACGATGATCCGGGGATACCCAGTAACCTAAATATGCACTACTTTCTTTCCAATCCGTAGAGTACACGGTAATTAAGGCTGCCAACACTTTAGATATCCATACACCCAATGTTAAAGATTCCCCCTTTACTTTTTGTGATTCAAAGTTTCGGATGAGCTCACGGGTATCCGAAATACTTTCAGGGGTATTCCGCCAGGTGGTCCATTTTAAAATATCAGTTTTATTGGCCTTCAAAAGAGCATTGAGTTCTTCCGAATGGTATACATGCAACGGCATCATATATACGATGTCGTCTACTTTTAAATTTTTTACAGATTCAAATTTATTCATTTAAAAACCTGAATATATAATATTAGACTTAGGTTAACCAAGCTTCATAAATAAGGAAATTTCAATTAATACCGAAAAGTTTAGTGTAGTTTTAGGTGCTAGTGGATCACTTGGCCTGTCGCTAGTATCTCATCTGGTAGAAAAAGGCGAAAAAGTAAGAGCTGTAACAAGAACACCTGCCTCATATTGGAATAATCCGGCAGAAATAGTTCTAGCAGACATATCAACTCTAAGCGGTGCTGAGAAAGCATGCAAAGATGCTTCAGTTGTGTATAACTGTGTTTTCCCGCCAGAAATCGAGCATGTTATTAAAGTATGTCTAAAAAATCGATCAAAACTAATATTCGCTGACTGTCTTTCAATCTATGACTGTGGCAGCGGGCCAATGAATGAAAACACCCCGTATTTAGTCAATAATCGAGAAACTGCAAAAAGACGTGTATTGCTTGAAAATCTCCTGATATCAACTCGGAAATCACATAATTTAAATTTTGTGATAGCTAGAGGCAGCGACATGTTCGGCCCAGGGGTGATTGTGTCCACTATGGGCTCTACCATTTTCAGAAATGCTCTTGCTGGACGTTCCTCCACTTTAATGGGCGACATAGACTTGCCTCATACATACACATATAGCAAAGATTTCGCTTATGCAATGGAGCAATTGGGAACAAGTGATAAAGAAACTGGTGGTGTTTGGCACGTTCCAAGTGCACCAACCTTAACGACAAATCAATTTTTAGATTTAATATATACCCAGGCAGGAACGCTTAAAAAAGTTAGGCGTTTAGGAAAATCAACTTTGAATTTTATGGGTATATTTAACCCTCAAATTCGAGCAGCAAAACGAGAGAAGTTGTATCAATTTGAAAACCCTTTTGTATCAGACCACTCAAAGTTTTCGAAAACGTTTACAGAAAATATAACCCCGCATGAAATTGCGATCAAAGAGACATTAGATTGGTTTAGTAGTTATTAGCAAAACGCTTAGTAAATATTCTATTAAAAACATAGGTGGCTAAAATGAAATATGCTTTCGGGGCACTTGCCCAAGGATTATTTGGTAAACCAGAAAACCTTAAATTGCTTGCTAATAACGGCGAGGCTCTCGGGTTTGACATTATGTGGGTTAATGATCACATCATTATGCCGTCCGACATTAAACCTAATTATCCATATACCAAGACTGGAGAATTCAACGAGTTTGGAGATCAAGGCGATTATTTAGAACAACTAACTGTCTTATCCTTCTTAGCCGGAATCACTAAAAAAGTTGGACTATTAACATCTGTGATGGTGGTGCCTTATCGAGAACCTATAGTAACTGCAAAGGCAATAGCGTCAATAGATGTGCTTTCAAACGGACGTGTAATACTTGGATGTGGTGCCGGCTGGATGAAAGAGGAATTTGAGGCACTAAATAGACCGCCATTTAATGAAAGAGGTTCAATTACAGAGGAATACATTAAAATATTCAAGAACCTCTGGATCGATAGTAGTCCTAGTTTTGAAGGAAAATACGCCTCATATAACGATATAGTATTTGCACCTAAGCCTAAACAACAACCTCATCCGCCGATCTGGATGGGTGGAGAAAGCAAACCTGCACTAAGAAGAGCTGCCCGACTGGCTGACGTATGGTTTCCAATCATAGATAACCCTCGTAACCCACTTGATACACCCCAAAGATTTGCCGATGGGATTAACCAAATGAAAGAAATAGCAGAACTTGAAGGTCGAAACTCAGATGAAATCGGTGTATCCTTCGCGATCAATTTATACGACGACACCAAAGAGCATCAAACCGCCGATGACAAGCGTAGAGTATTCACAGGCTCACCTGAGCAAATAGCGTCAGATATATCTGAATATAAAGCTCTGGGAGCTGAATGTCTTATGATCGGGTTCGTAGTTGATCCAAATTCTACTGATGCCACGATTGAGCAAATGCATAGATTTGCGGATGAGATTCGGCCTATGGTCGGCGATTAAGATATTGATAAGATAGGTAAATAATAAAAAAGTCGTAGGGAAATAATTGAAATATAGACAATTCGGAAATACTGGATTAGAAGTGTCAGCAATAACTTTTGGAGGCTGGCCTATGGGTGGGACACAATACGGGCCCACCGATGACGATTCGACTATTCAAGCAATACATGAAGCAATAGATCATGGAATTACATGTTTTGATACAGCTGCTGCCTATGGATTAGGGCATTCTGAAAAACTAATGGGGCAGGCAATTAAAAACAAACGCCAAGACATCATTCTCGTCACCAAGGGGGGGCTAACATTTGATCCAGACAAACGAAGATTATTTAGAGATAGTTCTGAAAAAGCAATCATCGAAGGTTGTGATGATAGCCTGCAAAGGTTAAATACAGACTATATAGATTTGTATTTAATTCATTGGCCTGATCCTACGACGCCATTCGAAGAGACTATGAACGCATTAGATCAATTAAGAATGGCAGGCAAAATACGTCACATTGGTGTATCAAATTTCATGCCATCAATGATGGAAGACTCTTTAAAATATGTAGACCTAGCTACAAACCAGGTTGGCTATAGTTTATTTGAAAGGCGCGTAGAAAGAGACGTTAAAGATTTTTGCGAAAAACATGATGTTGGGATAATGGCTTATGGTTCTCTAGCTCATGGAATACTAGCTGAGAAGATGAACTTGAAAACTGAATTTGTAAACTGGGATTGGCGCTCTACAAAAAATGTATTCGGCATGCCTTTCTTTAAACCTGATTATTTTGAAAAAAACTTAAACACTGTTGATGACCTCAATACTTTAGCAAAAGAACATAATGTCACTGTACAAAACATGGCTGTTTCTTGGCTTTTAAGCAATAAGATAGTAACGACAGCGTTAATCGGATTCCGAACTCCTTCAGAGGTGAGAAACACTATATCAAAAATGAATTTTGAATTAGACGCGGATATGATCGAAAAAGTTGACAAAATTTCTGAAGAAGCATACAAATTTAACGTTGCTGGCGAAGATATGTCTCCAGCAGTGGGCACATGGAATCCTTGGGATCCTAAACCAAGTAAATTTGGAACTACAAGTAAATAATCACGGGGTAGATAATTAATTTAATAAATCCCGGCTTTGGAGGGCAATATGTTTGATCTATTGATAAAAAATGGTTTGATAATAGATGGAACAGGAAACCCTGGCTTTTTTGGGTCAGTAGGAATAAAAGATAACACGGTAACTATCGTTAGATCTGACTCCGGTCAAAACGCAAAAAAGACTATCGACGCAACTGATAGAGTAGTTTCGCCTGGCTTCATAGACGTTCATGCTCACTCTGCTTTAATGATTTTGAATGACCCCGATCACTTACCAAAAGTGCATCAAGGTGTGACAACTGAACTTATCGGCATAGACGGGAATTCATATGCACCTTTTACTAACCTAGAAGACTTGAAACGAATGATTCAAATCAACTCTGGGCTTGAAGGAACCCCAGACCTGCCCGGTTTTTGGTCTTCAGTACCTGAATACTTAGACATGTATGATCGCAAAGTATCAGTGAATATTGCGTACATTGTGGGAAATTCTCCTTTAAGAGTCGGAGCTATGGGTTGGGACCAGAGAGCTCCAACGACTAAAGAGATGGACAAGCAGAAAGGCATACTCAAAGAAAGTATGGATGCAGGAGCAGTCGGTATGTCGACTGGACTAGATTACCCACCCGGAAGTTATGCTGACACAGATGAATTAATTTCCCTATCGAAAGAAGTAGCCAATATGGGTGGCATATACCACACTCACGTTAGATTTCCTTTAGGCGACGGATACCTTGACCCGAATAAAGAAGCGATAGAAATAGGGAGAAAAAGTGGAGTTCCGGTTCACATCACACATTTACTACCATCAGATAATAAAGGGAAATATAAAGGTGCAAAACCTATATTGGATCTCGTCGAAGACGCACGAGAAAAAGAAGGCATAGATGTAACTTTCGATTGCTTCCCTTATTCCCATGGTGGCACACGATTGACATATTTCTTGCCGCAATGGACTGCGGACGGCGGACCAGAGCAAATAATGAAGTGCCTGAAAGATCCTGAGATCAGAAAAAAGATGCGAGCAGATATGGATGTCGGGTTTGCTCGTTTAGGGGGAGGTTGGGATGCAGTTATGATCACGTATTTCAAGAAACCTCATAATCAACAGTTTGAAGGCAAAACGTTAACTCAAGCTGCTGAAATAATGAATACTGACCCGATTGAAGCTTTATTCGACCTACTACTTGATGAAGACTTACAAGTATCATTTCATGCCCAAGGTATCGACGCTGAAACCCTTCCTTTATTTGTACAACATCCATTGCAAATGGTAGGCAGCGATGCCTTGCTACTAGGAGACTTTCCTCCTGCAATGGCATACGGCACATTCCCTGTAATAATCGCCAAATATGTACGAGAGGAAAAAAGAATGTCATTGCCAGAAGCAATTAGAAAGATGACATCCTACCCTGCTCAACGCCTTGATATACCAGACCGTGGAATACTACGTGACGGAATGCGCGGCGATGTGGTGGTCTTTGACTTTGATAATATTTCAGCGCCAGCAACTAGGTATAATCCTAAACAGTTCTCAACGGGAATAGACTATGTGATAGTTAACGGAGAAATAGTAGTTGATCACGGTAAACATACCGGAATACATGCTGGCAGAGCTTTAAAGAGATCCCAATCTGGCCCGTAATAGTTCTTTAGTTTTTATGCCCAAAAACAACTTTAGGGTTGAGTTTCTCGGCCACATTAACAAAGTCATTTAGTCTCGGTAATAGCAAGGGACTCTGAATCCCTGCATCAATATATTCGTTAATACGTTTAATACAGTGAGCCTGGTCGCCTATCACATAATATTGGTCTACCATATCATCGTTAATCAACTTATATATCTCCGCCCTATTTTGATCATGAACAAATTGCCTCAACATAGATAGGTACTTAGTGGGTTTTACTTCATCTATCAATAATTCCCCTACAAACTTTTCGCTGAGGATACGAGCTATTCTATATTTACATTCATTAATCAAAGAGTCTGATACTTCGTCAGTTAAACGAATAGGCAACATGCAAGCTATATTAAATAACTTTGGATCCCTTTCATTTTCAGCTAAAGAAATATTTATAATTTCTATTGAGCGATTTATATATGATATTGGCGAATAAGTATTCAGTATGACCCCATCGGCTTCCTTAGACGCCAGCTTGAGGGCTGTTGGTCCTATTGCAGCCATGTACAAAGGTAATGAATTTTGAACAGGTCGCACCGATAAATTTATTGACTTTAAATCATCTCTAATAACATGAGATGTAGATTCAAGCATCTCTCGAATCGCAATCATCGAATGATTTAGCTTTAGTAATGAATTCTCGTAGTCTATTCCTAAAATACCAGTGATTAATTGTTTATCACTTCTACCTAAACCCAAGATAAATCTGCCACCGCTTAACCTATCTAAAGTTGCTGTTCCCATAGCAATAAGGCTTGGCGATCTTGTGAACGGATTAATAACTCCGACTCCCAAGTTAATGCCATTAGTTACTGCAGATAAAAAACCTAGAATAGAGAGGGTCTCCTCATGAAAATATCTCTCTGTTACCCATAAAGAATCAAATCCTGATTTCTCAGCAGCTCTTGCATATTGCTTTAATTCATCACCTGTCTGGACACCATGATGTAATACTATTCCAATCAGTTTTCATCCTCCCAGTTTAATTCGTTTAAAAGTTTATTCGCCCACTGCATATATAGATCTTCTAGATCAAAGCCACAGTGAGGACAATCTATATCACCAAACCTGATCCTAGTATCACAATCGGTACAAAACCTGGATTCACTTAAGAAGGCTAGTACTTTTGACATATTTGATTGATTATTCATATCATTAAATTTGGCCGTTAAAGTCTCTAATAAACCATTAGCCAATTAGCTCTACACCAATTAACCTACCGATTCCAAATGTCACTGCAGCTGCTGCCGAACCAATCAATAGCATTCTAATGCTACCTATTATCATCGACCGACCTGAAACTAATGCCACTATCCCTCCAACCAAAATTAATGCAATTGCACTCAATACCAAACTTGTAATAAAAGATTGTGATCCAAGTCCAATTATATATGGCAATAAAGGAACTATAGCCCCCGCCACAAAACTGAAAAACGATGATAGAGCAGCTTTATATGGCGATCCTAGTTGTCCGCTGGATAAACCTAATTTATCCAAAACAATAGTTTCTAGCACATAATCCGGATTACGCATCATGTGACCCGACAACCTATCCGCTTCTACTAAAGGCACCCCTTTGTCCACGTAAAATTTGGTTAGATAACTTTTACCTTCAACAGCACTTGATAATATATTTTGTCTCAACTTAGAAATTTGATTTTCATAAATTTCTCGCTGGGAACGCATCGATATGTATTCTCCGGCAGCCATAGAAAAAGCTCCAGCCAGTAACCCAGCAAATCCGGCAATAGTGACTATCTCAGAACTAACAGTACTACCAGCAACTCCCATAACAAGACTAAAGTTTGATACTAAACCATCATTTATAGCTAATACTGCTGCTCGTATAGCACCTTCATCTTTATTAAACATAAGTCACTGAATTATTTACTATTTACAGTTCTCCCTGATGTCTTTTAATCGATTTATGTTTGCAAGATCAGGTCCATTACCCTGAATGCCTGGCACCTCGAGTATAAAAGGGGTTTCTTTGAACAATTCATGGCTCAAAATGTTACGAAAACCATTATCACCGATATATCCATGACCTATATTTTCATGCCTGTCCTTACCCGAACCCAGATCAGTTTTTGAGTCGTTTGCATGCACAGCAACCAGACGACCTGTTCCTATTTCATTCTCAAACTCTTCTGCAAATACATCAAGAATTTCCGGTTTACTAATGTCATAACCTGATGCAATCGCGTGCTGAGTATCGATACACACCTTTAATCTAGGATTTTCTACTCTCGATATTAATTGACCGATCTCAGATAAGTTTGATCCTATTTGCCCTCCGGCACCGGCACTATTTTCTATTATCAGTAGCGAATCTTCCGGTGTCTTATCTAGTACAGTCTCTAAACAGTTCAATGCTTGATCTAAAATAGCTTCAAAACCTGCACCTTTGTGGCTGCCACAATGAAATATTACACCGTTTGCCTTAAGTTGGTGGGCAGCATTCATATGTTCAATTAATGATTTAACAGACTTTTCCAATAAGTCGGCTTCACCTCCTAAATTAACTAGATAGCTTCCATGAAGAAAAACGGGTATGTTATTTATTTCTTTCAGAAATTTATCTACCGAATCCGACTTCTGTGATTTAAATGCCCATGCCCGTGGCGACGACGCAAATATTTGTATGCACTCAGCCTCTATTGCCATAGCGTTAGTGACTGCGTTGTGCACGCCTCCAGAAGTGGATACATGTGCTCCGATCTTCATAAATTACTCCTCAAAGAAACATAGGATAGTACTCTTCCAATTTTAAACTGAAATGAATAAAAGTAACAAAGAACAGAAGTTTTTAGTGAAGCAAATTGAAAATATTTGTAAACTTATTCCGAGGCAGGCAATCTACGCTTAGTTATTCTAGAGAAAATTCTAGGAAAATCTTGTTTCTCCCATGCAACAACAATTTGTGTAGCTACAGCAATAGAACTGTATGTGCCAACTAGTACGCCAATAATTAAGACCAAAAGGAAGGACTTTAACGTTGGTCCTCCAAACAGCATTAATGCCAGCAAAGTCAACAATAGAGTGAGGCTTGTATTTATTGATCTACCGATTGTCTCTCCGATACTCAAATTAACATTAGCCTCAAGAGATCTGTTTGGTGCCGAAATAATGTTTTCTCGCACTCTATCAAACACAACGATAGTGTCATTCACGCTGTACCCAATTACAGTTAACAGAGCAATTAAGAACATGGTATTAACTTCAACATCTGCTACGAAACCTAATATGGCAAATATGCCGATTATTACTCCAGCGTCATGCAAGAGAGCAATTATCGCAGCAGTACCATATCTGAATGGCTTCGGAATGTTTCGAAACGCCCACCATACATAAAAGAATATGCCGATAGCCGCTGCAAACAAAGCCCAAAACGCTGCCACAATAGTCTCTTGAGCAACCAATGGAGAAACAATATCAAATGATAAAACGTCATACCCATTTGGAGATACTTCCATCTCTAATTTCGACAGCAACTCATCTTTTTCACTTTCACTTAACTCTTTAGTCCGAATAAAAAATGTGTTCTCTCCAAAATTTTGTACAGTTGCATCAGATACATTCAGAGACTCTAAGGATGTTCGGATCTCTTGCTGTTCTGTTGGGTCCGCAAATTTTACAGTCATGGTACTGCCACCTGTAAAATCAATTCCAGGATTAAGCCCCGGTGCTATTATCAAAAAAACTATTCCAGGTATTAATAATATGGCGGAGATCAGAAAACACCATCCTCTTTTTGCAGCTATATTCAACCTCTATCTCCTTCGTATTTAACCATTATTCTTCGGTAGAAATTTCTTACCTACTGGCACAAACCAATCGGTCCTGCGGGATATTGCTAAAGTGGCAACCAATCTCAAAAACGTCCTGCTTATTGTGATCGCAGAGAACATGCTGATCAATACTCCGATCGCTAGTGTCGCAGCAAACCCTTGTACTATTGATGCTCCTAGGGTATCTGCAAACCAAAACAAGATAACGCAAGTAATCAAAGTGGAAACATTACCGTCTCTTATAGCAGGCCAGGCTCTATTAAATCCAACATTTATTGATGTTAATAATGTACGACCAGATCGCAACTCATCTTTCATACGTTCAAAAATTAAAATGTTAGCATCCACTGCCATGCCGACCGACAAGATAGCTGCAGAAACTCCTGATAGAGTCAAAGTAACTGGGATTAATTTAAATACAGTAATCAAGAAGCTTGCATACAGAATTAGAGTGATCCCTGCAATTAAACCCGGGATACGATAATACAAAACCATGAAAATAATAACCAACAATAAGCCTATTGAACCGGCTAACACGCTTTTCTTTAACGAGTCTGCACCCAATATTGCATCTACATCCCTCTCTTGTATTAATTCAATAGGAATCGGTAATCTACCTGCCTCAAGAAGTTGAGATATATCTCTAACTCTATCTGGGGTAAAATCTCGACCTTCTATATAAGCAGATCCTCCGGTTATCACTTGATTAACACCAGGAGCAATCAATTCTTCTTCATCCAAGAAGATTGCCAATCGATCATCTGTATTTAAGAGGTCCCGCGTAAGTTCACCAAATCGTTTAGCTCCTTGAGCGTTAAATTCTATATTAACGATCGGTGCTCCAGTGGTCTGATGTGTACCAGCATAGGCTCTAGATAAGTCATCTCCAGTTAACCCAACATCTTCATCAATAGCTCCTATGATTTCAACCAGTTCGAACTCGATATCAGGACCAAATAATTGATTAGTTTTATCAATTGAAGGTGCTACGGGCTGCCCAATACCAGTAATCAATGCCATAGCAAACATGTTAGTATCTGGAACTCTCGCAACTAATTGAAGTGGCAGTTCAACGGTTCGAACTTCATTTCCACCGCTAATAGATACTTGCAATCGATTAACTGTATATTGACTCTTCAGTCCTGATGCATATGCCAATGTTGACTCAATCATTCTTCGTATCACTAAATCTAAAGTTTCTGCAGCTTCATCATCAAGTTCTATAACTAGAAAAGATATTTCCTGAAAATTATCCTCTCCCGATGATTCCGGGTCAGGTTTAATTGCACTATCCACTTCGTCAGTTACAAATGTGTCAGCAGTTGAAGTAGTCACAATCTGCTCCATCTCGGTAGATGATTTAGGAAGATCAGCCATGGGATTGTCGGTAATTTCTAACACTTCACCTTCATCACCCATTACAGTTTCCGGGAATTTTCCAATGTATGAATCTAAAATGGATGATAAATTTAAATCAATAGGCACTGAAACATCAACTTGCCTGTGTTTAAACTCCAATCGTGCAGTCTCTCCGATGATAGTCTTTGCTCTGGCAGGATCTGAAACTCCAGGTAATTGAACCAGTAAGCGATCCTCTCCTAATAATTGAATGACAGGTTCTCCCAAGCCGGTCTCATTGACCCTGCGATCTATAATTCTTCTTAAAGAATCCATCTGGTCTTCAGTTGGCTGTATTCGTTCACCTAAGGCGTCTTCCAGGCTCGCTTGGTACACAAGATGACTGCCGCCTTGCAAATCCAAGCCAAGTTGAAGCCCAAGTGGATTATCACTTACTCTTTCAAATCCACCTAGTCTGATGTTTTGAAACCCAAGTGTTAGGCCCGAAATAACTATTAACGCTGTTATAACTAAAATTGTTACGAGATATCTACGCAACTAATTCTCCAATCTAATTAATTAAAATATAAATTTTATTTACTATCATTTTTTATTAATGTCCTCGCAAAATCTATAGCTTGCCTGCGAGTATTAATCTCCCCTGCCGCATAAGACTCACCAATCAAATCAATAAGTTTACCAACAAAAGGGCCGGGCTCTAAACCCAATTCAGACATTAAATCATATCCGTTTACTATTCTAAGATACATATCTGGATCATCTTTTTGCTTATTATCTAAAATTACAGACGCCACTTTGCAATGACGCTCCCAATCAGACAAGTCAAAACTTGATCCTAAAATCTTATCTCCTTTTGCAGCCATATAATCTGACAAGTTAAGGTAAATAGTATCGATAGACACATCACCCAAATCTCGATAATATCGATAAATTGCTTTCTTCGATGGCATTGTGCCCTTAGGAGCTAATTGGCTTGGTCTAAGATGATGTTTAACTATCATACTTACATATTCCGAAGCTTTTTTACTAAACCTCAACCGATCCATTATAGACTGTGATGTTTCCGCACCCAAGTTCCCATGACCTAAAAATCGTATTCTACCGTCAGTTTCGACGGTTTTTGTTTGAGGTTTAGCTATGTCATGTAACAATGCGGCGAACTTCAGAAAAGTTAGCCTAGAAGCACCGTCAGCTAAATTTTGCTGAAAAAAAGTTTGCATGTGATCAAATCTTGGCACTAACTTAACTGCTGAGCTATTGATGTTACTGCTTAAAATTAATTCCAGCATCCCTGGTGTTTCTAACGAATGTCTAAAGACATCATAAAAATGTTCATTAGGTTGTGAAACGTCTTTACAGATATCTAATTCTGGCATTATTACTGAAAGTAAATTCAAGGACTCCAGCTTATAGAGAGAGGATGATATATTTGGTGATGCAAAAATTTTTAATAGCTCATCACGTATTCGTTCATTAGAAACATTTAATAATAAACTGCTGTGTTTTCTAATCCATTCCTCGGTATTTTTATCTATTGAAAATCCTAGTTGGACTGAAAGTCTGATCCCTCTTAAAGCTCTAATCGGATCAGATTTGAACACTTTTTCAGAGGTGGCTTTTATCAAACGATTTTTCAGATCAGCTAACCCGTCAGTAGGATCAATAAGTCTTGATTTAGTATCGCTTTCTGGTTGATTTAGACTAACTGCTATAGCATCAATTGTGAAATCCCTTTCAATTAAATCATGTTCAATGGGGTTTGAGTTATCTATATAAGTTATATCTACCGTCAGAGTGTTTTTTTCAAAAACGATTCTGTCAATATTTCTTTGAGCGTCCAAAGAGATGCACTTGCCATTTAAAGCCTCAGCCAATTTTGAACTTATGCTTATGTCTGAGGATGCAACTATGACATCTAAATCATGAGACTCGCGATTTAGGAAAGCATCTCTAACTGCCCCTCCTACCAAATAAGCCTCTACTGCGTTCCCATTAAAAAAATGTTTTATATCCAAAACTTTAGCGCTAAGGGCAGAGGTTGGTATGTATATTTCTCTTATTTTGCTCATTAGGAATATTTAGTGAAAGTTTTCTGGAATACTTATATTAATCTGCCAAAACCTAAACAATATTAATTCATTAATCAGATCTAAATATTTACGATGGCTGTATTTCTGATTGTGAGTGAGTATGAAACTTTGCCAGGTCATCATTCAGATTTGATCCTTGATCCGGACGAATCGTCGAACTGTACTCCTCAGAGCTTATTGGCCGAAGTTTCTCATGATCTTCCAAGTGATCCATATAAAGAATGCCATTCAGATGATCTACTTCATGTTCTAGTACCTGGGCAAGCAATGAATCAGCTTTAATACGAACAGTTTTAGACTCAAGATTTAATGCGCGAAACTTAACCCATATGGACCTCTCAACAGTCCCAATAAAACCTGGCACGCTAAGGCAACCTTCTTCGACCATTCGCGACCCTTCACGATAAATAATCTCAGGATTGACGTATATGCGCGGTTCTTCTTCAGGAAGCTGAACTACGATCAGCCTCTTAAGAACACCAACTTGGTTTGCAGCAAGTCCGATTCCACCTGCATCATTCATGGTATCAACCATATCGTATGACAAACGTTTTATAGAGCTGTCAATCGTCTTAATTTTCCGAGCTTTTTTACGTAAGATTTTGTCTGGAAACGTAATTATTGGAAGAATTGCCATTAATATTGTGTCCTCAATAATTTTGAGCGTCTATAAAAATTGATCATTTAATGAAGAACTGCTCAGCTGATTATAACAGTACGAAAGAAACCATATACATGAATTGCTAGTTTTCAAATTATCCTGGATGAATATGGGTTTAAATGCAATACAATAATCGGTATCCACTGTTAAAATAACTTTTCGTTAAGTAAATCATTGGGGAACACTATTTAGAATGATCATCGCAGCAGTGATTTTTGGTATTACATACCTAGCAATAGCTATGAGTCGTATACCAAGTGCGATTATAGCTATTATCGGTGCGACTGCAATGGTAACCGCATTAGCTATAAGTTCTGACTTCTCCCCTCATGAAGCTCTGCAATATGTTGATTTAGAAGTTATATTCTTGTTGGCTGGGATGATGGTATTAGCAGATGTGATGTCGCGCACCGGGGCATTCGAATGGGCAGCGCGCCATGGCGCTCGTGTGGTAAAAGGTAACGGATTTTTCCTGATCATTTTACTGTCTCTGTTGACTGCAGTCGGGTCTGCTTTGCTAGATAACGTAACAACGGTCGTTATTATGGTTCCGATTACACTGAGCTTGTGTAAAAGCCTGGATCTCAATCCTATTCCATTTCTGTTAGCCGAAGTATACGCCTCTAATATTGGTGGTACAGCTACAATAGTTGGCGACCCTCCTAATATTATTGTTGCTAGTCAAGCAAACATATCGTTCTCTGAATTTTTCATAAACATGGCTCCGGTATCTGCTTTGTCTTTATGCGCTCTATTTATATTGCTTTATTTATGGTTTAAAGACGGAGTTAAGGTCAATCCAATAAAACGAGATCAACTTCTCTCCGAACGTCAATCCGATTTAATTAAAGATCCAAATTTATTGAAAAAAAGCTTGTTTGTTTTCACTTTGACAATAATTGGGTTTTTCTTTGCTGATCAAATCGGAATAAGCCCAGCATTTGTGGCAATGGGTGGGGCTGCATTAGTATTGCTGGTCAGTGGTTTAAACCCGGGAGAAGTACTTAAGGAAGTTGAATGGACAACACTTTGTTTTTTCGCTGGTCTTTTCATGCTGGTTGGAGGCCTAGAGCATGTAGGAATAATTGATCGCATAAGCGAGTGGATTGTGAGTTTATCTTCAAGTTCAGACGGAACTATTACACGAGACTCTGAGCGCAATTTGAGTATTATCATGGTATGGCTTAGTGGTGGTCTTTCAGCATTTATAGACAATATTCCATTTGCAACTACAATGGCTCCAGTAGTAAGTGATCTACTAAGCACCAACGAAGCAATAAACTCTGGTGGTTCAACCAACCCTTTGTGGTGGGCTTTAACATTAGGAGCAGACCTAGGAGGTAATTTCACAATAGTTGGTGCATCTGCAAACGTCGTTGTGTTCACAGTTGCGAGGGCTAGCGGCCATCCCATTAGTTTCTTTCAGTTTTTTAAGTACGGAGCCTTAATTTCCATAGTCAGCTTATCTATATCATGCGGTTATATATTGCTTAGATATTATTAATTTAGTGTAAATATAAAAATGATACTAACGGTATTGTTAGTTTAGAACCATGGACACTCTGACTGCACACACTATTTAAAAATATTGTTACCCACAACAAGAAGCAGGTCTACCTACGACCAAATTGACTCTCTAGGTAATTACTATTCAGATGAATCACAGTTGGCCTTCCATGAGCACAGGTCTGTGGCTGCTTACAAATTTCCAGTAATTTAATAAGTTCTTGCATTTCAGCCAAAGATAACGTCTGCCCCGCTCGAATAGCTGCATGACATGCAATAGTCTTAGATGCTGCATCCCGGCGATCATCAACATTTTCATTTAATAGATTTGTCACAACATCTACAAACCCATCCTTTGGGTCGCTGGAATGGAATGCATTCGGAACTCCTCGCAATATGTATGAAGAATCTCCAAAATGCTCGAAAATAAACCCAATGTCAGCAAGTAAATCCTTAATGGAATCAATTGAATCGATTAAGTGTGAATCCAGTTCCACAACGACACTGTTCAGTAAGGCTTGAGAAGCGGATTGGTTTATACCACTTAAAACCTGTTCATAAAGAACTCTTTCATGGGCTGCATGTTGGTCAATAACATATAGCCCATCGGGGCCTTCATTCACAATATAAGTATTTTGAATCTGACCTAAAACTCGTAATAATGGTAAAACTTTAACATGAGTAAACTGTCCTGGAGCCTGGAGTTGGAGATTCTCAATCATCGATTCTGGAATATTAGTGGTTCGATTTGTCGAGGATTTCAAATTAGAAGTCCAAAATGCACCGGATCCTAAAACAGCTTCAGTAAGTTTTTTATTTTTACCTTCGTATGTTTGTGGTGCTGGAATACCAGATTCTTCAAGCAGAGTTTGTCTGATGCTTTGCTGAACAGTGCTAAAAACAGCTCCTGGGTCCAAAAACCTAACTTCAGTTTTAGCTGGATGAACGTTAACATCAACATCAGATGGTTTTAGTTCTATATCAATAACGCATACGGGAAACCTGCGCTCTTTTAACAAGCTATGGTATGCCTGGGCAACAGCCTGATTCAACAAATTACTTGAGATCCACCTTCCATTTACAAAAATGTTGATGTTAGTTCGATTTGATCTGCTGATTTTCGGAGAACTAATTAAACCTTTTACACTAATATCGCTGTTTAGGTAAGATTTTACTGGCAGCATATTTTCAGATAATTCCACACCATATATGCCAGCAAACGCATCAATTAATTGCCCATTACCTGGAGTGATAAACTTGTTTTTATCTCCTAGAGTTAAATTCCAAGCGACATCGGGATATGCCAGAGCATATTTTGAACATAAATTAACGATCTTGGAAGATTCGGCTCCTGGCGACCTTAAGAATTTTCTTCTGGCAGGAAAATTCGCAAACAGATTTGACACTGTTATAGACGTTCCTAATGGAGATCCCTGATCTGTAATATTTACAATATCTCCTTCAATCAAATGAATCTTTGTTCCTATATCTTGAGCAACCGGGCGTGAAATCATTGTGGTATCCGATACAGCTGATATGCTAGCTAGTGCCTCACCTCTAAAACCGAGTGTCCTTATCTGGTCTAGTCCTTCCACAGTTTGTAATTTACTGGTTGCAAACCTATGAAATGCTAATGCCATTTGGGCAGACGAAATTCCTTGGCCGTCATCAACAACTTGTATAGTCTGAATACCGCCATCCTGGACGATGACATCCACTCTTTTTGAGCCTGCATCAAGAGAGTTTTCAATTAACTCCTTAACTATAGATACGGGCCGTTCTACTACCTCACCTGCAGCTATTAGAGAAGATACACCTTTATCAAGAATATTTATAATCATGTTAAGGCGATTATACTGAAAATTCCATGTATCAGTAAAAATGTTAATTTTGTAAAATACTTGAATGAATAAAATACAAATGTATCGCCCAACACTTAATGACATTCAAGCAGCTCATAAAAGAATCGAGCGTTATGTAACAAGAACTCCTTTGCATCGCTATCGCACTTTAGAAAATTTAATCAATGCTGAAGTGTATGTGAAACACGAAAACCATCAGCCTCTGGGTGCATTTAAAATGCGTGGAGGTGTAAATCACTTAATGAAAATGTCATCTGAGCAAAAAAAGAAGGGTGTAGTCACAGCATCCTCGGGTAACCACGGCCAGTCTATTGCGTACGCTGCAAAACTTCATGAAATAGAAGCCGTGATCATTGTCCCGGAGAATGCCAACCCTGGGAAAGTTGCATCGATGAAATCTTTAGGTGCAGACGTCAGGTTTTATGGCAAAGATTTCGATGAATCGAGATCCGAAGTAGAAAGACTATCTAAAGAAGAGGGGTATACATATATTCATTCAGCAAACACTCCAGACTTAATAGAGGGCGTAGGCACCTACACTTTAGAAATATTAGAAGATCTACCGACAACAGATGTAATCGTTGTCCCAGTCGGTGCCGGCAGCGGTGCTTGTGGAACAGCTATTGCTGCAAAATCAATTAATCCTAAAATAGAGGTTATCGGAGTTCAGTCGAAAGCTGCTCCTGCTGCATATTTGTCTTGGAAATCAGGTGATTTACAGTCTAATCCTAATAACACTATCGCCGAGGGCTTAGGAACAGCCCTTGGATTTTCCTACACTATAGAAATTATGCGGGATTTAATGGATGATTTTATTTTGGTCTCAGATGAAGAACTGGAATCGGCTGTTTTATTACTGCTAGAACACACTCATAATCTTACAGAACATGCTGGTGCTGCCTCTTTAGCTGGTGCATTAAAAATAAAAGATCGTTTAGTAGACAAGCGGGTTGTTCTTATAATGAGTGGTGGAAATTTATCTATGCAACACCTGAGAAACATAATTAAGAAGAAATAGAATCGACAGAATAAATATCCGCTACGTTCCCTATTCCTTCTCTCCTCATTCTTGTTAATAATTCTCTTTTAATCTGTCTTATTGCCAAAGGCCCTCTGTATACCAAGGCTGTGTAGAGCTGAGCGGTGTTTGCTCCAGCTCGCAAGGCACTGAATACATCATCTCCTGTAAAAATACCTCCACATGCATTGATTATTGGTATATCCCCCAGGTGTGAGCGGAAATATGACACCATCTGCAAGGTAGATTTTAATAACGGCGCCCCACTTAACCCTCCCTGACCTACTGAAAGTCTGGGGTCTATAGTGGGATGGCTATTTGCTAATGTAATACCATCGGCCCCGGAATCAATGCAAATTCTCGCCAATTTAAATGAATCTTCAATTTCATGGAGTTCGTCTATATGTGGAGGCAACTTTATTATTAACGGTTTTTCGGTTAAATCTCGTATAGCATTTATCATTTCAGATAACTTGCCAGAGTCATGAAATGTTTTTAATCCAGAAGTGTTCGGAGAACTAATGTTGACCTCTAGCCCAGAGACGAATGGTGATAATTGAGCGCAAGACTTTTGCATACTAGTTATATCAGTTCCCGATATACTTCCAAAAACTGGTGACACCTTGCTGTCATTTAAAGATTTGAGTGATTCGATTGCATATTTTATGCCCTTGCTAGGAAAACCCATACAATTTAATATCGCTTTTTGATCTACATCTCGAAGTAATCGAGGTTTAGGATGTCCTGGCTGAGGATCTAGTACAACTGTGCCAGCAGTAATATAACCAAAATCTAATTCAGATAATGCCCGGAGCATACGAAAATCCTTATCGAAACCAGCTGCAAGACCTATGGGACTCGATATAGAAATACCACTGATTTCAGTATTTAATTGAGGGTTGTCTGAATTGATATAATTACCAAACAAAATCCATGGGGAATTAAATCTCAGAATTGTTTCTGCAAGGTTTTGAGCCGTTTCCGGCGGCAAAAACAAAAGTAGCCGTAATATTAAATTGCGATATAACATTAACCAAATTATAAAATAGTTATTACAATAAGAACTAGTAATGGATCACAAAACGAAAAAATGAATTTAGATTTTGAGCGTGGAGAACCTCAGAAACCCAAAGGACACGCATTTATATACTTTACAGGTAGTGAGTCTGATTCCACATATTTTGCAACCTACCTAATGGTGCAGCCAATAAATGTGGATGTTTCTAAATACGTACCACCTTTTTTAATGAACCAGATGGGTGAATTAGAAAAAGATTTATCAGCTTTCGCATTTCCTCCTTCTCCAGAACAGATTGATAGCTTAGATGATATAAAATATTTAGCCGAAATCAGAGAGGATGATTTAATTTACGGCGGAAAAATCCAAAGCAACGATCCAACGGCTGCGTTAATTAAAGTAAATGAAATTCTTGAGTGGTATTCAAGTATTTACGAATCCAATAATAAACTCCTATCAGATAAAACGATCGACTCCGAAAATGGTACAAATGTTAACGAAGTTGTATATAGCCTAATGAATGATCGAGACAAGCTTGAAGAACTTACCAAGTTGATAGGTAAACTTCGATACGATGTTGATGTCACAGAAGAGAGACTATCTCAAGAAACTGAAGAACAAATTAAACTGCTTTCGAAACATCTTCCAGAAAGTCACGAGATATCAAAAATAATATCAGCTGCAAAGGGAGCACAGAGTACTGACCACAAGCTGGCTGATCTATACCTTCAACGATCATTTCATTTAATAAACGAGGCTTTTGATGATTTAACTAATATCGACAGGGAAATTAAAAAGCTGGAGGAGATGGGCCCTGTTAACTAATTAAAGAGTCAACTTGAGACCTTGCAGGCATCGATATTTGTGCACCTGATTTAGACACAGCTATCGAACCAGCCGCACAGCCCTTTTTAACTGCTTCACGTAATGATAATTTTTCAGCAATTGACACAGTAAACGCCGCTCCAAACGCGTCTCCAGCAGCGACTGAATCTACAACATCTGTTGGTACAGAAGACACGAAACCAGATTCACCAGCGCTTTCATAATAAGCCCCTAGTTCTCCCATTTTGATCACTACTGTCGACACCCCTGACTTGAGCAAAATTGCAGATGCCTTTCTTGCTGAAACCTGATCTACAACTTTAATTCCAGTCAAAAATTCTGCTTCATTTTGATTGGGCATAATGACATCTGCAAACGGTATTATCTCTTTTATGTTATTGTCAGATGGAGCCGGGTCAAATATAACAGGAATTCCCAAAACATTGGCATCTTTAGCAACCTTTATCGTTACTTTTAATGGCAACTCGTTTTGTATCATTAACGCATCTACATCCGGCAAGCATTCTTGCGCAGCCTTGATTTCACAAGTGTCCGCCAACATATTTGCGCCCCTGACTTGAATTATGTAGTTTTGACCATTTTTATCTAATAGGATTATTGCTATTCCAGACTTTGCATCAGAATCTTTATAAACACATCTGACGTCAATCCCCTCTGCAAGCAGATTTGCAAGTAATTGTTCTCCATATTGATCGTCTCCAATACGGCCTATTAAAGATACTCTTGCTCCCATCCTCGATGCGCCAACTGCTTGGTTAGCGCCTTTGCCTCCTGGAGTTATATTAAGATTGTTTCCAGTAACTGTCTGGCCAGGCTCAGGTATCAAATCAGTTGATGTGATTAAATTAATATTAATCCCGCCCACAACCAATATTAACGGTGAGTATTCCAGTATTTCATGAACAGTTTCCACGTCAGCCAATTAATCCTTTTTCCAGAAATGATGTCAATAAAATTGCAGGTCCATCTGATTCCACAGTCCCACACAAACTATCAGCTGACTTAATCACTTCTTCAGGAGAACCCTGTACAGCAACGCCTAGACCGGCCCATTTCAACATATGTATGTCATTGTATCCATTTCCGAAAGCCAATACGGATTCATTTGAAATACCTAGCCTAGTGCAGATAACCTCTAATGCTCTATGTTTACCAGAAAATGGATGCAAGATCTCACAAAAGTTGGGCAATGAACGTGTTATATGAAGTCCATCTTGAAAGTTACCTATCAATTGTTTTTCTATCTCGGCTATTTCATTTTCGGCATCAACCAAAACAAAGCGGGTGGGTTTTTTATTCGCTATAGATTTTAAATCGTCAACTCTGACTATCTCTATGCCATTTCGATCTACATAGGATTCGGTCCACTGAGTTATTTTATTGACATATATTTTATGTTTAACAAAAACTAAAATCTCACCTGGCCAATTTTCGAGATAGTATAGTAAATCTAATGTCATTTTCTCTGTTAATGGCATATGCCAAATAACCCGAGATGTTATGGGATCTCCAATATGCGCCCCTTGAAATGAAACTATTGGAGAATCTAGATTTAACAAACGAGTAGCTGTTATAGCAGAATTAAACGACCGGCCGGTCGCTATTGTAACTAATGCTCCAGCTTCACGGGTTCTACTCAAGGACCGTTGAGTGATCTCCGTAATTTCTTTATTTAAGTTTTTTATCGTGCCATCGATGTCTAATGCGATTAGTTTATACGTCATATAAAATCTATTACCTATGGAGTTGCTGTGATATTTTGCCCGTTATATATAATATTATCTAACTCCATCAAAGATAGTGTTAATAAAAAAATTATGAATATAGGGCCACGACAAATACTTTGGTTAATAACTGTACCAATTGTAATAGCCATACTGTTTCTGTCTATACGTGGAGTTTAATTAAGAAATTAAATTGATACACATGAAAAACAACTCAGGTTTCAAATATGTCGGTAAGCGACCTCTTAGACCAGACGGTGTTGAAAAAGTCACTGGTAAGGCTCTCTATGGAGCTGATGTAAATCTCCCGAGTACTATTTATGGAAAAATATTGCGAAGCCCTCATGCTCATGCCAGGATTTTATCAATCGACACTGATAAAGCTATAAAACTACCAGGTGTCCATGCGATAGTCACTTCAAATGATTTAGCGAAAAAGACTGATCAAATATACAAGGATCTAGAAGGCACTCTATCGAGCTTACGATATCTAAGCAATAATGTGCTGGCTGAAGACAAAGTTCTATACGCCGGCCATGCTGTTGCAGCTGTGGCAGCTAACAGTCCTTATGTCGCTTTGGAAGCATTATCACTGATAACAGTCGAATATGAGGTTCTAACTGCGGTAACAGATGTTCAATCCTCTATGAGTCATGATGCGCCGCTTTTACATGATAATCCAACTACTGGATCTCCAAGACATAAAAAGTTTGAAAATACTAACGTAGTCGGGCACTGTGAGTTTTCAAGAGGTGACGTGGAAATCGGTTTGAGTAAAGCTGAAGTAGTTGTAGAAACTGAGTACAAAACTAACACCGTACATCAAGGATATATAGAGCCTCAATCAGCGACAGCTTTATGGTCAAGAGATGACCGCCAATTAAAAATTTGGTGCAGCAATCAAGGCCATTTCAGCGTAAGACATGAAGTGTCTGCAATATTAGATATTCCAGTATCTCAAATTAAAGTTATTCCTATGGAAATCGGCGGAGGGTTCGGTGGGAAGATCACTGCTCATATAGAACCGATAGCAGCATTACTTTCAAGAAAAACTGGAAGGCCAGTTAAAATCTCTCTAGATAGATCTGAAGTGCTCCAATGTACCGGTCCTACTTCAGGAGGTCTTGTTAAAGCAAAAATAGGAGCTAGCAAAGACGGCAAGATAACCGCTGCTACCTGTGATATCTACCTTGAAGCCGGTGCATATCCTGGTTCATTTATTGAAAATGGCTGTAATACTGCATTTGCACCCTATGATATTTCCAACTTTAATATAAGTGGCTACGACATAGTTACTAATAAACCAAAAACTGGAGCTTATCGTGCCCCAGGGACACCTAACTCTGCTCTTGCTGTTGAGACGGCCATAGACGAAATCTCAAGAAAGTTGAATATTGACCCAGTAGATCTGAGATTAAAAAATGCTGCCCAAAAAGGTACTAGAAAAGCTGATGGAACTATTTATCCTGACATCGGCATGGTACAAACAGCACAATCGGTACTTGATCATCCACACTATTTGCAGCCTAAACCCAAGCCATCAAACAAATCCATGAAAGTTGGTAGAGGAATAGCTTTTGGATACAGTGGAAACATTAATGGAGCATCAACAGTAATAGCAAACGTTGTGCCAGATGGAACAATTAGTTTAATAATCGGTTCAGTGGATATAGGAGGAACGAGGATATCTATAGCTCAACAATTCGCTGAGGTTTTGGGGATCAACCCAGAAATAGTACATGTAACAGTCGCTGATACTGACTCTATCGGATACACGTCTGCCAGCGTAGGCAGCAGCGCATCTCATAAAAGTGGATGGGCCGCTTACCTATGTGCATTAGATATAAAAAATCAACTAGAAACACGAATATCAACTATTTGGGATGTGTCTAAAGCAACAGTGGTCTTTGAAAATGGTAATGCGACATCCACTAGTGGACCGGAACAGGATATTTCATTTAAAGAATTATCATCAATGCTGGAAGATACTGGTGGACCCATAACAGGTAGGGGCAATGTGACTGCTGCTGGGTCAGCAGGTTCATTCAGTGCAAATATAGTGGATTTGGAAGTCGATATAGAAACAGGCAAAGTTAATGTAATAAAATATACAGCGTTCCAAGATGCCGGTAAAGCTATTCACCCTAGCTATGTTGAAGGACAAATACAAGGAGGAACGGTGCAAGGAATCGGCTGGGCACTACATGAAGAATACGTATTCGATAATCAAGGTAAAATGACTAATGCTTCCCTGTTAGACTATCGCATGCCAACCGCTTGGGACGTCCCCATGATAGACGCCCAGATTGTAGAAAGTTACAATCCCGGACACCCGTATGGAGCGCGGGGGGTTGGAGAAGCATCAATAGTGCCTCCACTGCCTGCGATATCAAATGCAATAAATGATGCTATTGATTGCAGAATACCTATACTACCTATGTCACCTACAAACATTTACAAATTTATTCCTAATTCTGACCATTGAGGGACTATTGATATTAAGTTGATCAATAGATAATAAATGGTCTCAAAAAAACACGAGAGAGAAGATTAATTATGACCGCAAAAAAGTTCCAGTTCAAAGAAGATGCTAGAAAACAACTAGTTGAAGGTATAGATATAGTTGCAAAAACTGTAGGAATCACCTTAGGTCCTGCCGGTAGAAATGTTGTCTTAGATAAAGGTTTTGGCCCACCAAGAGTTTATAGTGATGGCGTATCAATTGCTCGTGAAATTGATTTGCCTGACCCATTTCAAAATATGGGTGCAAGACTCATACAAGATGCTGCAAGACAAACAAATGACATAGCAGGAGACGGTACTACCACTTCAACAGTTATAGCCCAAGCAATTGTACATAAAGGGTTCAAAAACGTAGCAGCGGGCGCAAACCCTATGGCTCTTAAAACCGGCATCCAGAAGGCCGTGAAAGAAATCAATGATCAACTTAGCGTCTTGGCAAAACCTGTACAAGGTCGTGATCAAATGGCTCAGATTGCTAGCTTGTCTGCTCATGAAGAAGAAATGGGTAAGATGATTGCTGATGTTATGGAGAAAATTGGACAAGACGGCATCGTTACAATAGAAGAAGGGAAAGGCACAACTGATGAAGTTGAATATGTAGAGGGAATGCGAATTGATAGAGGATATATCTCTCCTTACTTGGTAACCAACCAAGAAGCAATGAAAGCTGAAATCGAAAATCCTTTTATTCTTTTGACTTCAGAAAAAATATCTTCTGCAAATGAACTTGTGCCCGTATTGGAAGCGTTGTCAGCAAAGAGTAAAGATATTGTAATTATAGCCGAGGATATAGAGAAGGAAGCACTAGCGACATTAGTAGTGAACAAACTTAGAGGAACTATGAATTGCTTAGCTATCAAAGCTCCAGCATTTGGAGATCGTCGTAAAGCAATATTGGAAGACCTGGCAATACTATTTGGTGCTAACCTGATTTCCAAGGAAACTGGAAGAGGTTTAGAATCTGCAACAATTGATGATCTAGGAAGAGCTCGCAAAGCAATTGCATCAAAAGAAGATACAACCTTTGTGGAAGGCGCAGGAGATCCTAAAACAATTGAAGCTAGAATCCAACAAATAAAACTTCAAGCAGAAGATACGACATCAGATTATGACAGAGAGAAATTAAATGAACGTGCAGCAAAATTGTCTGGCGGAGTTGCGGTAATTAATGTTGGCGCAGTCACTGAGATCGAACTGAAGGAAAGAAAACAACGTATGGAAGATGCTCTAGCAGCAACTAAAGCAGCTTCGGAAGAAGGAATTATTGCAGGCGGAGGAGCTAGCTTGATAAGAGCTGCATCGGATGTTTTAAAATCAAGCACTGCAACAGGAGATGAACTTACTGGTTATAAAATCGTTGCGCAAGCTGTGGAAGAACCTTTAAAACTAATGGTTGAAAATGCAGGGCTAGCTGGTGACGTAGTTTTGTCTTCCGTGAAAAAGGGCAATCAAAACCATGGTTTTGATGCAGAAAATCAAGTCTATGGAAACTTATATGAGATTGGCATTGTTGACCCTGTAAAAGTCACTAAAACCGCTCTAGAAAATGCCTCGAGCGTCGCTTCGATGATTCTAACAACAGAATCTCTGATTTCGGAAATCCCTCAGCCTACTCCTCCTATGCCTGGTGGTATGCCTGGTGGTATGCCTGGTGGTTGGCGTGGTGTTATGAGTGGTTGTTACCCGGGAGTTAGGGAGT
>JAKUTS010000004.1:65970-127259 GCA_022447925.1 SAR202 cluster bacterium
ATGCCTGGTGGTATGCCGGGCATGGGGTTCTAAGTTTCAATTGTAAAAATTAAACATAAAAACACCTATGATAACGTCACAACAAGTCAGTAATGAAAACTCGAACGATCTTCTCACAATTGAAGCCGATCAAGCTTCGAAAATTTTTGGAAGTAGAAAAGCAGTAGACAACATTTCGTTCCAAATTAAAAGAGGCGAAGTTGTCGGATTTCTAGGGCCGAATGGTGCTGGCAAAACAACTACAATGAGGATGCTTACTTCATATTACACACCTGATATTGGGAAAGTAAAAATATCAGGCATGGATACTCAGGATGCCGATATCGAAACTAGAAGAAAGATTGGATATCTACCTGAAAACAACCCTCTTTACGGCGATTTATTAGTTCATGAATACTTAAGTTTTGTTGCTGAGCTTAGGGGGTTAACTGGGAAAGAAAAAAAGCGAAATATTGAATCAGCTGTTGAGGAAGTCAGACTTACTGAAGTTTATTATTTGCCCGTGAGTTTCCTGTCTAAAGGATATAAGCAAAGGACTGGCCTTGCGGGAGCCATATTACATCGACCTGAAATTTTAATTATGGACGAGCCTACTGAAGGACTAGATCCTAATCAACGAATATCGATGCGTGATCTTATTAGGTCTTTGGGTAAGGATAGAACCGTATTACTGAGCACACATGTATTGGGGGAAATTGAAGGAACCTGTGACCGGCTTTTAGTAATAAATCGAGGAAAACTTATTGCTGATGACCCAGTGAGCACTATTTCAAGACGTGTTAGAAGTTCACAATCCGTTATTGTAGAAGTACAGGGTAGATCAGTAGAAAAGTCATTAAGAAAGCTTAAAAACATTACTGATTTAGAGCGTGAAGATGGAATAGGTGATCGTAAACGATTCTTATTAACTTTTGATGGTGAGGATGATCCAAGGCCAGATATATTTAAAATGGCCAAGGATCAAAATTGGGTTTTATGGGAGTTGCGTGAATCAGAATTAAAACTGCAAGACGTATTCCAAGCACTAACTCAGACCCAAGTTTCAGAGACAAGCGATGACAGTAATGATAGTCAGGAAAATGAGAGCTAAAACATGAATACATTCTTGGCTCTGCTTCGTAAAGACCTTAAGGGATATTTTGACCAACCTACTGGATACGTTTTACTTGTAATTTTTGTAGGAGTGATTTCCTGGTTGTTTTTCCGAACGGCTCTAGCTGCAGGAAGCCAAGATGCTTCCCTTAGAGCCCTATTTGATGCACTACCATTTATTTTAGCTATATTTATACCAGCTGCTACTATGCGTCTATTTGCAGAGGAGTTGAGAGACGGGACTTTAGAATTACTATTGACTCAACCTCTACGAAGTTGGACCGTACTTGGTTCAAAATTCGCCTCAGGACTCATATTCGTTACAACTGGAATAATCCTTACAATTGGCATACCGCTACTGCTTGAAACATCTGGAAATATGGATACGGGTGCGATCGCTGCGCAATATATTGGTTCGGTATTTTTTGCAGGTTCCTTAGTAGCAATTGGAATGTTTGGTTCTAGCTTAACCAGAAATCAGATTGTCGCATTTATTCTAGCCTTATTTATAAACATAGTTTTAATCGTTATTGGATTATCATTTGTTACTCTCACCGTCCCTTCCTCGGTCGCTGTGTTGCTGCAAGATCTTAGTCCTTTAACTCACTTTGGAAATATGGCTAAAGGGGTAATTGCACTTAGAGATGTCATATATTTCATTGCATTAACAGCTCTATTTCTATCAGGAACATACCTAAGTTTAAGGAGTAGAACACTTAGTCACTCGACACAACTTTACAAAAATCTTAGGCTAGGGGTGGCTGGTCTAGTTATTGCAAGCATCTTGGCTGGCTGGTTTGGAAATTCAATTGCTGGCCGTTGGGATATGACCGAAGATAGAGTTTACACCTTGAGCCCAGCAACTGAAGATCTTGTTAAAAACCTAGACGACCTACTGACTATTAACTTATATGTATCGAGTAACCCTCCAGTACAAATAGCAGGATCCACTAGAGAAATTCAAGGTTTCCTAGATGGATTAGATGCCAAATCAGATATGGTAAGAGTAGTAACTCATATGGCTGATAAAGATGATATATCTGCTGAAGCTGCTATGTTGGCGGGGATTCCTAAACAGCAATTTAACATAGAATCACAGGATGGCTATCAGGTTAAAGATGGGTACTTAGGCATAACAGTTAGTTACACTAATAGTCGAGAAATAATTCCATTTATCGACACAGTAGACGGTTTAGAATATCAGATCGCTACATTAGCGAATAAAATGGTTCGAACAGATAAAAAATCTATTGGATTTTTGACTGGCCATGGAGAAAAGGATCGTGCTACTCAATTTCAATGGTTTTCACTACAGCTCGAGGAACAATATAACCTGACTGATATAACTGTTAATGCCGATGACCAATTGGACTTATCTAGCTTGGATATTATAGTGATAGCGGGTCCAACTGAGCCTGTTAGCAACTCAGAAAAGGAAGCAATTAGAGAGTTTTTGTCTAAAGGAGGCAAAGCTCTAGTACTGATTGACAGCACAGTAACTGACACAGCGAGGTTTATTGCGCGACCAAACCCAAATAATTTCAATGATTTTATTCTTGATTATGGTGCATTCGTACATGAGAATATTGTTGTAGACACCGAGTCTCATCGCAATTTATCCTTTACGACCCAAGGCGGAAATGTTCTATTACCCTATCCATACTGGATTAATGCCCAAACAGCGGCATCAAAAATCGGAGCGGCCGGGGATGGAGCAACTTTGACATGGGCGGGATCCATCGAATTACAAGATAGTCCAAAAATTACGTATGTTGAGCAGTATATTCCTCTCCTTCAAACCACTGATTTCGGCTTCCTAAATTGGGATTATCAGGATATTAGCCCTAGGCAAGATTTAACAGAATACGAATTTAGTAATAGTGATACAGCTAAACAACTGCTAGCAGTAGGCCTAGAAGGGCGGGCCTATAGTCCACAATCATCCGATGAACAACAATTCCGCTTAGTTGTAGTTGGAGATTCAGACTGGTTAACTGATAATGTAGCAGCTAGATATCAAAATAACTTGATATTAGCTTTAAATTGGATTGACTGGCTCGCACAAGAAGAAGCATTAGCTAGTATTAGGTCAAAAGTCATAACGTCTCGCACTTTATTATTCAGTTCCGACAGTCTGAAAAATTTTGTTCAATACGCAAATATAGTAGGGGTTCCAGTAATACTAATTTTGATTGGCGGTGTTCGATTTATAAGACGCCGACAATTCACCCAACGAGTCTGGGCTGACAGGAAGGATGACTAATGAAAGGACGTGAAGTTGGATACGTATTACTAGCTCTCATTATATTGGGTGTAGCCGGAGTCATTGTTAAATTAGTTACAACTGGTAACAATAATGAAACATTGACAGGATTATTACCTTTACATAGCGATGTTATTGACAGCATCACTATACGAACAACTGAATTTGGACCTGACTCTACAGAAGGCACTGCTAAATTAAGCAGGTTAGGTGATGATTGGTCGATAAAAACTGAAGCCGGCTCGCAAATAGCCTTCCAGCCGTATTTAGACCGGATGTGGGAGATGGTTTCAAGATTTGAGGGAGCACAACTAATATCAACAAACCCTAACAGTCACAAAACAATGCTAATTGACGATCAAACTGGTATAGAAGTTATATTTATGCTGGGTGCATCAGTTCAGGAAAAATTTACAGTTGGTAGTGGCTGGTCTTCTGAAATTCGACATTGTTTCATACGAAGAGCCGGGAATGACTATGTATATACAGTCCCGTGTCAATACGAAAATATTTTTAATCCTTCTCCTAACAGCTGGCGTGATCCTGTAATAGTCGGTATAGCAAGAGAGGAAATTACTCTTGTAACAATTAGATATCCAAAACAAAATAATGATTTCTTTAGTGTAGATCTTAATGGTCAAACCAATGGTGTTTGGACACCCTTTCTTGTGCTGCCAGAAGGAAACGAATACGCAAATCCTTATACAGCGGAAACCTTGCTGAGAGCTGTAAACGGATTAGTTGGTTCTGACTTCGCTTCAAAAGAACAAATCGACGGTGTTAACTTCGATATCCCAGATGCATCTATTCTGATAAAGACCAGGGATGGTTCACAAGTCCCTACTCAGCGGGTGCTATTTGTAAACAATAACGACGGTACATATTTTGTTAAAAACACCAACAAGGCTGACGTGTTTATATTGGAGTCAGACGTAGTAGAAAGCTTCGTCTTGCCTATTGAGTCTTATAAATTGCCCGAGGAAGCTACTCCTTAACAGATTAATTAATCAGGTGCAATTTCCTGAAACTAACAACATTTTCCATAGAATCTAGCCATGCCGTTCCCGCAGTTTTAGAAACCTCTCCGAGATATATACTTCCCTCTTCATCGACAGCAATGCCATGTGGAGCAATCATTTGTCCGGGTTGTTTCCCAAACCCCTTATCGCCGACTTTAGACAACCTTTTCCCCGATCGGTCGATGACGCTAACTCTCGGGCCAATGTTTGGCACTAATTGGCTGACCGTTCCTTGGAAACCAAGCTCACCCACATACATTAATCCATCTGGACCAATTCTAAGGGCGCATGGTCGATGCACGTTAGTGTACTCGTGCTGAAAAGCCCCATTTTGATCAAAAACTTGAATCCTATGGTTCTCCCTATCCGCTACATAAATGTATCCATCAGCGTCAATCGCGATATTATGCGGCAAAGAAAATTCTCCAGGATCTACACCAGGTTTACACCAGCTTAAAATATGATCACCTTCATGGGAAAACCTGTGAACGGCTGAATTCATGTACCCGTCGCTCACAAATATGTCTCCGGTATTGTGATCTACAGCCACATCGGTCGGTTTGTTAAATGGCTTGCCTCCAAGTAATGCTGAAGGCTTGCCAGGAGTACCTAAGGTCATTTTTATCTCACCATCTGATGTCATCCATCTAACAGTATGATCGAAATGATCTGTACAATAAAATGTGTTCCCAGGTCCGGGCGTTATTGCATGGGCTGATGTAAATATTCCCTGTCCCCAGTCCTTTACATAATTACCATCTTTATCAAAAACGAGAACAGGGTAATCACCTCTTGCAAAAACATAAATCAAGTTATCAGAACCTACAGCAACACCAGCGACTTCATGCCAGCCAATACCTTCAGGAGGTTTTGCCCAACTTACCAGGTTCTTATAAGTGTATTTATTTTGTCCTAGTTTAATTTCATCACTCATTTATGAATCCTCATCTTTGTCTCTTCCGAATATAAACATTAATTTTTTTTTATCACTTATAATACTAGTTCAGATTTTGAATATACAAAACTTATTAATTAATATCTACAAAATTCGTATCTGTAGGAGAGTTCTTGCATAATGAATCACTTAAATTCAGGCACAATCATCAATCTACAAATAAGTCCTCAGAAAGGTTCGCCGGTATCTCGTCTACCAGAAGCAGAATTCATAAGGGGATTAGGAATATCGGGAGACTCGCATGCGGGCAAATCAGAAAATAGGCAAGTACTATTGATGGACAGCGAAACCCAAAAGCTATTTGGAATAACTCCTGACATAACACGCGAAAACGTGACTACAAAAAATTTACAATTAAATAATTTGTCAGAAGGTGACCTCTTGATGTTAGGGAATTCAGTGAGAATAGAGGTAACCGGGGACTGTGTACCTTGTAAAAATTTAGACCAACAAAAACCCGGACTTAGTGAAGCAATTAGAGGTAAACGAGGCATTTTAGCTAAAGTAATTGATTCCGGTTTCGTAAAACTTAATGACAAAATAGTCAGGGAATAAAGTGATTATGATGAGAGAATATGAAATCTGGTTAAATGGCGAATATTACCCTAGAAGCGAGGCTAGAATCAGTATGCTTGACCGCGGTTTTAAATTGTCTGATCTCGTATACGATACTTTAAGAACTTTTGATGGCAGAGTATATAGACTAGATGATCATATGGATCGCTTTGAACGCTCGCTAAACTATGTCAGAATTAATCCAGGAATATCCATTAATGAGATAGCGGATTTAATATTAGAGGTTGTTGAACGTAATGAACCACTCAGATCCGAAAAGGGAGATGATTACATGATTTCTCCGATTATAACTAGAGGAGTAGGATACAGACTCAAAGACGTCGATAATAAGCCAAGCATATCTGTATTCATTGATCCAATTGATTTTAATTTCTACAGCTTAATGCATTCGGATGGAGCTCATGGAGTGATTTCAAAAGCTAGAAGTTTTAGTTCTCAACAATTGGATCCAAAAGTCAAACATTTCTCCAGACTTAGCTATGTGATGGCAGATATTGAGGCTACGGATGTGGACCCTAAAGCTTTTCCAATAATGTTAGACATGGAAGGAAACATCTCTGAAAGCGTTGGCTCGAACATTATGATTGTGAAAGATGGTGTCCTTAAAACTCCAAAAGACACTGCTATCCTTCAAGGTGTATCCCGTAAAGCTGTTATAGAGACAGCCATTAACCTTGGAATCGAGGTAATTGAAGAGGATTTACAGCCTTACGATCTGTATACGTCCGACGAGGCGTTTTTTACATCCACTCCATTTTGCTTAATCCCTATTAGTAAAATCGATAAAAGGAAAATCACAGACCAAATCCCTGGACCTATCACAGCTCAAATCCTTGCGGCATGGAGTGAATCAATAGGCCTCGATATAGTTGATCAAACTATGAAGCTCGGTAATAAGACAAATTCATAAACAGTGATTGATCAATTTTAATCAAGGCTATTGACGACACTAAACTAGATTGCTAGCCTTTCTGCTTTAACGTTAATAAAGACGTCGATAAATCGGAGGAAACTATTGCCTAAATCAGAACTTTCCGGACGTGCACAAACAGTTATAGGTCCAGTTGATCCTAAAACACTTGGACCAACTATGACTCATGAACATCTGTTGATTGATTTTAGTACTATGTTTATAGAACCTTCCGAAGCTTCACAAAAATTCCTTGCCCATCAAAAACTTTCAATGGAGAACCTTGGTTGGATTAGATATAACTGGACTTCTAACTTAGACAACCTGTTATTAATTGAAGAAAAGACTGCTCTAAATGAAGCTATGTACTACAAAAGAGAGGGCGGCGGCACTATTGTAGATGCCACTACAATCGGAATTGGCCGCGACCCGTTAGCTCTTGCCCGATTAGCAAGAGCAACAAACTTGAACATCATAATGGGAGCAGGATGGTATATAGATCAAGTACATCCGGAAGATATGAATTCTAGAACCGAAACTGATCTATCAAAACAGATGATTAAAGAATTGACAGTAGGTATAAATGACACCACAGTGAAAGCTGGGATTATCGGCGAAATTGGTTGTTCATGGCCGTTAACCGATAATGAACGAAAAGTTTTGAGAGCTGCTGCCACTGCTCAGTCGGAAACTGGGGCTCCTATTTTGATTCATCCTGGAAGAGACGAGTCCGCACCAAGCGAAATCCTGGAAGTTTTGGCAGAGGCAGGTGCGAATTTGGAAAGAGTAATTATGGGGCATTTAGACAGGACGGTTTTTAGTGACGACAAAACTGTAGAAATAGCAAAAAGTGGATGCTATATGGAATATGACCTGTTCGGCAGTGAGTCATCTCACTATCCACTACCCGGTTCGTATATGCCAAATGATGAACAACGTTTAGAAAAAATACAATTGTTAATGAATCAGGGATTTGGAAATAAGATTTTAGTTGCACAAGACATCTGTACTAAACATAGACTAGTTAAATACGGAGGTCATGGATACAACCATATTTTGCAAAATATAGTTCCTCGCATGAAGCAAAAAGGATTTTCCAAAGAAGAGATAGATAATATCGTTACCAATAATCCAGCAAAAATTTTAGCATTTGAATAAGCAGAAATAATATATCGTAACTAAAAAAATATTAATCAGGAGTAGATATGGGAAATATAGATGACAGAATAGCAAAATTAGGAATAACGCTTCCGGATGCACAATCTCCAGTAGCAAACTACGTGCCTAGTGTTAGAACAGGCAACCTTATATACCTCTCAGGACTCGGCCCAGCCAACCGACCGGATGGCTCAGTACCTAATGGCAAACTAGGCCAAGATCTTAATACAGAACAAGGTTATGAGGCTGCAAGGCTGGTTGGGGTAAACATGCTTGCCAGAATCAAAGAAGCTGTAGGAGGTGATTTCAACAAAGTAAAACGAGTCGTCAAGCTACTGTCAATGGTAAATTCTACAGCAGATTTCACTGATCACCCACAAGTTGCTAACGGATGCTCTGACCTAATGACCGAAGTATTCGGAGACAATGGAAAGCACGCTCGATCAGCAGTTGGAATGGCGAATCTGCCGGGAAATATACCTGTGGAAATTGAAGTGATTATCGAAGTATCTGATTAATTTTTAGTGAAAAACTAAGATTAGATATTCCAAGTTATTTTTACAAATTAATCCACTCAGCATTGGAGATATTAAATTATGTCTGAAAGATTAAAAGGTAAAGTTGCGTTTATTACCGGAGGTGCATCTGGTATTGGAGAGGCCGCCGCTTTTCTATTTGGAGAACACGGTGCCAAAATAATAGTAGCTGACATTGATGAAGATGCCGCTTTAAGAACCTCCAATGAACTTAATTCTTCAGGTATTGATTCTTTAGGGGTGCAGTTAGATGTAACACGTGATGTGGATATTAAGAATGCATTCTCTAGGACTAATGAAAAGTATGGTCCTATATCGATCTTGGTTAACAGTGCCGGATTAAACCCCAGACTTCCCTCATTAGAAAATAAATCATCCGAAGAAATATGGGACCGTATTATTGATGTAAATCTCAAAGGCACATACCTCACTTGCAAAAATGTAGTTCAGCAAATGGAAGAAAATGGAGGCGGATCTATTGTAAATTTGTCTTCAATAATGGGTGAGGTCGCCTATCACTCATCGATGAGTAATGGGTTTTCAGCTTATAACCCATCCAAAGGTGGAGTTTTACTGTTTACCAAAAATTTAGCAGTTGATTTAGCTCCAAAAAAAATTAGAGTGAATTGTTTAAACCCAGGTTTTGCAGAGACACCATTTACAGAGGCATTAACTTCAGATACTGAACTTGTAAAAAAGATTATTGACCTACATCCTATTGGACGGCTTGCGCAACCAAAAGAAATTGCATATTGCGCTCTATTTTTAGCCTCAGATGAATCATCTTTTGTTACCGGAACTTCATTATTAGTTGATGGTGGATATACAGCTCAGTAAAGCCTGAATTCTCCATATATTTTTCTCTACCAATTAATTTGCTTAAGGTTTTCGAGAATATAAACTGCTTATCAATTACAATGTGTATTGAAAATAATTGTAACGTTCACCTTTTTGTAAGATGCAAGTTGAAAGAGAATAAACATGATAGTAGTTATTGGAGCTGATCACGGCGGATTCCCATTAAAGGATGATCTGTCTAAATTGATCAGCGATTTAAGTCATGAAGTATTAGATATTGGTGCTCATGTTATTGATCCACTAGATGATTACCCTGACTATGCTAAATCTGTCGCTGAAACTGTGGCTTCTGGAAAAGCTCACAAAGGCATTATGCTTTGCGGTAGCGGAGTAGGAGCGGCAATCACTGCTAATAAAATTAAAAACGTAAGAGCTTCCGTATGTCATGACACTTATTCTGCACATCAAGGTGTTGAACATGACGATATGAACGTTCTATGTGTTGGATCCAGAGTAATTGGAATAGAGCTAGCTAGAGAAATTGTAATTACTTTTATCAAAGCGAACTTCGTTCCTGAAGAAAAATATATAAGACGCCTAAATAAAATTAAGAAACTTGAAGATCTGTGACTTGTGTCGAAATTTAAATTGTTTCATGCAATTAGAAACCATATAATTAACCTACCTTATCTAATATCAAAAGCCGCTAGTAAACTTAAACAACGAATATTGATTAGGCTTATTGCTGCTAGCATTCAACTGTTTTATTTAAAATGATCACCAGTGAACAAATAAGAGAATCTTTCCTTTCATATTTTGAAGAACAGGACCATATGAGAATGGCCAGTGCTTCTTTAATACCTGTTGGGGACCCTACCTTACTTTTAACTACCGCAGGCATGGTTCAATTTAAGCCGTATTTCTCTGGAGAATCGGATCCACCTCATCCAAGACTTACGTCTTCCCAAAAGTCTTTTCGTACGGTAGATATTGATGAAGTAGGAGATTCTACACACCTGACTTTCTTCGAAATGTTAGGCAACTTTAGTATCGGAGACTACTTCAAAAAAGATGCTATAAAGCATGGTTTAAGCTGCCTCTCTGAAAAAATGGGTTTAGAAAAAGATAAATTTGCTATAACAATACACACAACTGATGATGAAGCAGAAACTCTTTGGATTAATGCTGGCATTCCAAAAAATCGAATTTTTCGGTTCGGTGATGATGATAACTGGTGGGGCCCAGCTGGAGCAGAAGGTCCATGCGGACCATGTAGTGAGCTACATTATGATTTTGGACCGGAATTAAGTTGCGGAAACAAAAATTGTGCTCCTAATTGCACTAATAATATGTCGGACTCAAAAGAAACATGTAAAAGGTACGTGGAACTTTGGAATTTAGTATTTATGCAGTTCTATCACAAATTGGATGGCACTCGTGAACCTCTACCAGCTCCTAGTGTGGATACAGGCATGGGGCTGGAAAGATTAACGGTAATTCTACAAAAAGCCAAAGATATATATGATACTGACCTTTTCGATCCGATATTGGCTAAAGTATCCGAGCTGTCTGGGAAAAAATATGGAGACGATGGTGCAATTGATATAGCCTTCAGGGTTGTATCAGAACATGCCCGTAGTTCAGTCTTCTTAATAGCAGATGGTGTGGTTCCAGGAAACGAAGATAGAGGGTATGTACTACGAAGGATAATTAGAAGGGCTATACGATTTGGAAGAGTTCTTGGTTTAGAGGAGGGGTTTCTAGGACCTATCGCAGATATTGTTATCAATAAAATGAAATCTGTTTACCCAGAGCTAAACCTTCATGAAAATTTTATTAAAACGGTTCTTTCACTCGAAGAAAAACGTTTTACTAATGTGTTTCAACAAGGATACCTAATACTTGATGAAGCATTGGAGATGGCAACTCAAAACAAAACTAACTTATCAGGTGAATTGGCATTCAAGTTATGGGATACATACGGATTCCCATTAGAAATAACATTAGAAATTGCTAGTGAAAAAGATATTTCTGTTGATGTTCAATCATTCAATTCAGAGATGGAAAGCCAGAAAAAACGTGGTAGAGCTTCAGGCAAATTCGATGACGACAGGTCTAAAATCAAAGTTTACGAAAGTTTGTCAGTAGGATCTACTCAATTCTTAGGTTACAAACAACTGGCTGCTGACACGGTAGTCGTTGGATTAATATCTAATGATTGTAAGGTGTCTGAAGTTACAGAAGGGGAATCTATAGAAATAGTGATGCGCGAAACACCATTCTATCCTGAAGGCGGCGGTCAGGTTGGAGATGGTGGACAGATTTCAGGTGATAATGGAGAAATCGAAATAAATGATACTCAAACGGTCATGCCTGGATTGATTGTACATTTTGGTAAAGTTAAACAGGGCAATTTTACTTTAGGTGAGAAAGTTGGAGCTTATGTGCATCCAGTCCGTAGAGAGGATACCGCTAGGAACCACACCAGCACACATCTAGTTCATGCTGCTCTTAGACAAGTTCTTGGCACTCATGTTAGACAGGCAGGTTCATATGTCGCATCGGATAAATTACGATTTGATTTTACTCATCCTCAAGCGGTTACATTAAAAGAAATGAAACTCGTACAAAAACTAGTTAACGAAAAAATCCGAGCAAATGCGAGAGTGCAATCAAGTGAAGATGAATATACTAAGGCTATCGAACGTGGAGCCTTAGCTTTTTTCGGAGACAAGTACGAGCAAAAAGTTAGACTAGTAGAAATAGCTAACGGAGCGACTTTCAGCTTCGAAGTGTGTGGAGGCACCCATGTTAAGTCAACTGGGGAAATAGGATCAATGTATATCTTGTCTGAACAAAGTATTGGTTCAGGAATCAGGCGACTTGAGGCAGTGAGTGGCAGAGAATCCGAAAGAATGGCATGGGACATTTTACAGCGACAAGAGAAGGTGTCTCAATTATTACAGGCATCCTCAACTGAAATTGAGTCTCGCATAGAAAAACTTGTTGAAGAGAATACTCAATTAAAAAGACGAACTGAAGAGTCGGAACGAAAGACCGCATTAAATTCTGTAGCAAATTTACTAGAAAACAAACAAACTATCGCGGGTATATCAGTGTTGTCTCAGAGAGTAGAAGCCCCTGACCAAGACACGTTACGGAATATCGGAGACTGGCTTAGAGATAAATTAGGTAAGGGTGTCGTTGTGGTGGGTGCTGTTATTAATGATCGACCTCAATTAGTTGCTATGGTAACAAAAGACTTGATCTCACAGGGACTTGATGCTTCAAAAATTGCTAAAGAATCAGCTAAGGTAATGCAAGGCGGTGGCGGAGGTAGAGCCGACGTTGCTCAGGCAGGAGGCAAATTAGCCGACAAATTAGATGAAGCACTCGATAAAGTTCCTGTGATAGTCAAATCCAGTATCAAGGAATAGAAGATATGAGCAATATCTCTCGGGTCTTTATTGGGGTTGACCTTGGAGATAAACGTATTGGATTATCGAAAAGTGATCCTCTTGGATTAATAGCGAGTCCAGTTAAAACCATACCAGCTGTAAATATAAATACAGACATCCAAAATGTGGTCGAGTTTGCAACAGAATGTTCGGCACAGAAAATAATAATAGGACTCCCGTTGCTTATGTCGGGTGAAAAAGGATTTCAAGCAAATAAAGCTTCCGATTTCGCAAAGTTGTTATCTGATAATACCCCAATACCTGTCCAAGCTGAGGATGAAAGATTATCTTCAGTAGAGGCTGAAAATATATTAAATTTTAATCGTCAAAAACTTTCAAAAAACGTAAAACCTTTGGATTCTTTTGCAGCAGCAATAATATTGCAAAGGTATTTAGACCGGATAAATAAGGGCTGAATCAAAATGAATCGAATAGGAATACTTGGCTATCCACTTTCACATTCAATTTCTCCCGAATTTCAACAAGCCGCATTAGACCATCATCAAATAAAAGCAACGTTCCATAGATGGGAGATCAAGCCAGATAAACTGAATGCATTCTTTGAGACAATAGAGATTGTTAATTTCTTAGGAGCTTCAGTTACTATTCCGTACAAAGAAAAATGTCTGGGTTTAGTTGATAAAATAACGGACTCAGCACACCTTATAGGCGCGGTAAACTGTATTGTTAACCAGAATAATCAGCTTGTTGGACACAATACTGATGGTTCCGGTTTCATAAGAGCGTTGAAAACAAAGCATGGTTTTGATCCTTGTGGAAAAAATGTGCTTCTAATTGGAGCTGGAGGCGCAGCT
Organism: SAR202 cluster bacterium; assembly: GCA_022447925.1. Classification (GTDB taxonomy): domain Bacteria; phylum Chloroflexota; class Dehalococcoidia; order Lucifugimonadales; family UBA2962; genus UBA2962. The sequence goes on from JAKUTS010000004.1 coordinate 79,551, forward strand.
AAGGCTATCGCATATTCTTTAGTCCAAGAGCAAATTAATACACTTACGATAGCTAACAGAACAGTTTCTCGTGGAGATGAATTAGCTCAACGCTTAAAATTAAATGGACCAAAAATAAATTCGATTAAATTAGAGAGGCAAACTTTAATCAATCCTTTAAGTAATGTAGATCTTATTGTGAACACTACATCAATAGGAATGAAAAATGGTCCAGATCCTGAGCATTCTCCAGTCCCTCCCGATTTAATACCGCAGAATGCCCTGATAAATGATATAGTCTATAACCCGATCGAGACCCCCTTGATTAAGGCGGCAAAAATTCGAAAAGCTCCTACAATTGGAGGACTAGACATGCTTGTTTATCAGGGAATCGAGGCTTTTGAATTATGGACAAAAAAAGATGCACCTGAAAATATTATGTATGATGCTGCGAAAAAGGCTTTGGGATTATGAATAAAAATATCGTGTTTCTAACCGGTTTTTCAGGAACCGGCAAGACCTCTGTCGGTCGTTTAGCCGCTGAGCTTCTAGGCTGGATGTTTGTGGATATGGACGAAGAAATCAGCCTGGAATCCGGTCATGATATCAGCCAGATTTTTGCAAATCTTGGCGAGTGTGCTTTCAGGGATCTAGAACATAAAAAGCTTCTGGAAACAGTAAGTGGTAACAACTTGATAATTTCGACTGGTGGGGGAATCTTAACTAATGACAAAAACCAAAACGTAATGTCTGAAAGTGGCATTACAATATGCTTAGAAGCAAGTATAGACACGATTGTCAGTCGATTAAAACAAGATAGTTCTTCCGAAATTCGTCCAATGCTTAATGATGATTTATCAGCCGAGTCTGTTTTAAAACTTAAATCAGATCGCCAATCTCTATACTCACAAGCAAACTGGACAATACACACTGACCAATTATCCCCAAAAGCTGCTGCTAACGAAATCGTCAGGGCAATCCACTTAATTAATGAATCCGACGAGACAGAAATATTTGGGATTGCTCCAAAAGAGCTATCCAGTGTGGTCGATACAAAAAACGGTAAATATCCTATCTGGGTATCTCAAGGAAACTTAGGAGAGCTAGGTAGCAGATTAAAGAAAATAGTTAATCCGTCAATTGGATATGTAATAACAGACCAAGGAGCAAACAGATACGCTCGTGAAATACAAAGGTCTATGGAATCAATTGGCATAAAATCGCACTGTTTTACTATGGAACCAGGAGAGGAGCATAAAAATCTATCTACTGTTGAATTGATTTATAAATGGCTTGCAGAGCGTAAAGCAGAGAGAAGCAATGTAATTGTGGCTGTTGGTGGAGGTGTTGTGGGAGATTTGGCTGGTTACGTAGCTGCTACTTATCTCAGAGGCATGCCTGTTGTACATGTTCCCACAACTCTTTTAGCTATGATGGATTCTTCAATCGGAGGAAAAACTGGCGTTGATCTTATGCAAGGCAAAAACTTGGTCGGTAGTTTTCATCAACCTAAATTTGTATTAGTAGACACCAACACGCTTGGAACACTACCAAAACGCATTTTAAATGAAGGGTGGGCAGAAGGGTTAAAGCATGGTCTAGCGCTTGATAAATCGTTACTGGAAAGCTTTGAGAAGAATGCTTCAGATTTGAAGAAACTAGACTTAGATGCCACCACAAAATTAATAAAGCACAGCATATCAATTAAGGCACAGAAGGTCACAGAGGACGAATTTGAGAAACTTGGGAAACGGATTTTACTCAATTACGGCCATACAATTGGTCACGCTATCGAATCAATTACTAACTATTCATCATATCTTCATGGAGAAGCTGTCAGTATTGGCATGATGGCCGCAGGTCATATTTCTGTAGAAAAAAACTTGTTGAGTAATGACGACCTAATCAGACAAGAAGATTTATTAAAAACTTTTAACTTACCGGTTCGATTTAAAAATTTAAATATTGATAATATAAAAGCTAGGATTCTATCGGATAAAAAACGAGCCCAAGGAAAGGTTCATTGGGTGTTATTAAAAGACATTGGATCGGCCACAACAAGTTCTGATGTGACCGATTCGGAAATAACACAAGCTCTTAAAAACGTCAGTTCAATTTAAAATAGACTATCTGGAAGATTTAATATCTTGATTTTTAAATTAGAAGCTACAGATGGGCGATCTAGAAGTGGATCAATTCAAACCGAAAATCGCACTATAGATACTCCTGTCTTTATGCCAGTCGGCACACAGGGTAGCGTCAAGTCACTGGACCCAAATGACCTAATTGAATTAAATGCACAAATTATTCTTGGCAACACGTATCACTTATATCTAAGGCCTGGTGTTGACTTAATCAAGGATTTTGGTGGGTTAGGAAAATTTATGGGGTGGGACGGACCCATCTTGACCGATTCTGGTGGCTTCCAAGGATTCAGTCTAGGCCGTTTAATGAAAACAGATCAAGATGGAATCGAGTTTACTTCACATATCGATGGTTCGCGTCATTTATTTACTCCAGAAAAAGTGGTTGATTATCAAGAGTCTCTTGGTTCAGACATTGTAATGCCTTTAGACTGGTGTGTTGAGCTACCCAACGATTTAGAGACTTTAAAGCTGGCTGTGGAAAGAACCACTTTGTGGGCAAAACGATCGCTAAACGCTAAAAGCAATAAGAATTATGCACTCTTTGGAATTGTCCAAGGTGGAACAGAAAAATCACTAAGAGAATTATCAGCCAAACAAATTACCGAGATAGGTTTTGATGGCTATGCCATTGGAGGTTTAAGCGTTGGGGAAACAAAATCAAAAATGTATGATATCGCTTCTTTCACAGCGGATTGCCTACCTGATGATAAACCAAGATACTTAATGGGAGTTGGAGCTCCAGAAGACTTGTTCGAATCGGTTGCCGTTGGTATAGATATGTTCGATTGTGTTTTACCCACAAGAGTGGCCAGAAATGGTAGTTTGTTCACGTCTAAGGGCAGAATTAACATAGTAGGAAAAAGATTTAGAACAATGAACGAACCAATAGAAGCTGACTGTGATTGTTATACATGCACAAACTTCACGGCAAGTTATCTAAGTCACTTGTTTAGAGCAAAAGAACTTTTGAGTTATAGGTTAGCCTCAATCCATAACTTGCATTTTATAACTAATTTAATGTCAAACATGAGGGCTGCTATTCAGTTAGGCGAATTTAACGATTATAAAAACCGATTCTTAAACCAATATAGTCTAACCGATGAATCAATCAGGATTGATCAAAAACAAAAATGGTTAGAAATGAAAAATGAACATTTCTCGTAGTAACGGTTAATAACCGCCCGCTACAGCCGGAACAATTGAAATTTCGTCTCCCGATTTAGTCAGTGTATTTAAGCCGTCCAAAAACCGAACGTCTTCCCCATTAACATAGACATTAACAAAATTCCGTAAAGAGCCTGATTCGTCACATAACCTATCTTTGATTCCTGGGTAAGCTTCATTTAAAGCTTCGACCACAGCAGCTAAATTCTCTGCTTCAACGCTTACCTTATCGGCTCCATTTGTGACTCTGCGCAATGGAGCTGGAATCCTTACATCAATACTCATATTTAATAAAACCTCTAATTTTATCCTTCTACTACATCACCAGAAATTGGGTCTACTCGGACACTCTTGGTAGCAACCCAATCTAAAGCTTTCTGTATTTCGTTTTCCTCACCCTCTATTTCTAGTACAACCCATCCCATATCTTCCCTAACATCAGCTCTTCTAATGTTTGTTACAAGATCGAAATCTTTGCTCAACATCGAAATGATTGGTTCTTTTATCATCTGCTGTTCATAAGTGAATTTTACTCTTTTAATGGGCATTGTTAGTTCCTTTTATTCCAAACATTAAGAGCATCCTGAAAAGATTTGTAATCTGGATCCGTGAAAACTGGGTCAGCAGCATCCTCGATGACTTCAACCGTTTTAAGGCCGTTACCTGTTACAAAAGCGACCACCACCTCATCAGCTGAAATTATACCTCTTTTGGCAAGTGACCTTAAAGCTGATATGACAACTCCTCCTGCTGTTTCGGTAAAGATGCCTTCTGTTTCAGCTAGCAATTTCATACACTCTGCCACTTGAGGTTCCGGCACTCTCACAGCATTACCTTTAGTTTCAGCTACAGTCTTTAGCGCATAAAACCCATCAGCCGGATTACCGATAGCTAATGATTTAGCTATTGTTTCAGGTTTAACAGGTTTGACATGATATGTGTCTTGATCAAACGCTTCCACAATTGGAGAGCAGCCCTCTGGCTGAGCTAAATCCATAAATGTATTTACAGATTCAAGTAGGCCAAGATCTTTGAATTCATTTAATCCCTTCCATATTTTTGTGAACAAAGAACCAGAAGCAGCAGGAACTATACACCTATCGGGTGCGCGCCAACCAAGCTGTTCAGCAACTTCGTAACCTAAAGTTTTACTTCCCTCGCTGTAGTATGGCCTCATGTTGACATTGACGAAAGCCCATCGATGGTTGTCTGCTAGCTCACTACATAAACGGTTCACTTCATCATAAGTACCATCAACTGCAACTAACGTAGATCCATATATAGCAGCTCCGAGTATTTTGCCCTTTTCTAAATCAGATGGGAAAAAAACTTTTGTATCCATCTTTGCTTTGGCTCCGTGTGCAGAAACTGCTCCGGCCAAGTTGCCAGTTGATGCGCAAGCTAGTGTCTCAAATCCGAATTCTAAAGCTTTGTTTGTTGCAACAGAAACCACTCTATCTTTGAATGAAAATGTAGGGTTTGTACTGTCATTTTTTATATAAAGATTGTTTAAGCCTAGCATTCTGCCAAGATTGTCAGCTTTAACTAAAGGGGTGAACCCTGTACCCATATCTATTCCAGCATCTCTTGTAGTTGGTAATAGATCTTCGTATCTCCATATAGATAAAGGCCCTTTCTGAATCTTGTCTTTAGAAATTATCTTTTTGATAGCTTCATAGTCATATCCGACTTCTAAGGGGCCAAAACAAAATTCGCATACATGCTCTGGCGCTACGGGATATTCCCGACCACATTCACGACAATATAAACACTTTATATATGACACTTAATTTCTCAGGTTTCACTAAATAATACTCTAAACATTATAAATCGCGGGTGTAGACTGCCCCGCGACTCATCTGATCGTAGCAATTGCCTATCCTGAGTGTCAATGAATTATCAGCTTCTTTTAAAATTCAATTCCTGAAAACAGGTAAATAGACAAATTAGTTGCACAACATAGGTTAATTTAGAAAAATCCTTTCTGGGTAAAAAGAGCTGATAAAACTTCTATTCCTCGGCTTATTTCTTCCGACGAATTGTAGCCAAAACATAATCGTGCATAATTTTGGCCCGAACTAGCATCTGCAGCAAACATCGTTCCAGGCTGATACCCGACACCAGCCTCCAAAGCGTCTTTTGTAACTTCAGTTAGATCCACTGACTTAGGCATCTCCAACCACAAATAGAGACCACCCTCGGGAGTACTCCATTTCGCATTAGATCCAAACGTCTCCCCTAGTGTTGCAATCATTGTATCTCGTCTATCTCTCTGAATCTTAAGAATTTTTTCTACATGGTCATCTAAACCTGCCATAGCATATCTATGAATAGCAAGAGCAGCAAATTCATTCACTCCACTTCCGCTTATTTTACGAACCATTCTGAAACGGCCAATTATCTCTTCTGGGCCAACAAAATACCCCATTCTAAGACCCGGAGCTATGGTTTTAGAAAAAGAACCCACATACATCACCTGTCCTGTTAAATCTAACGAATGGATTGCAGGCACGTTATCTCCTTCAAACCTCAAATCAACATAACAATCATCCTCTAATATTGGTATCTCGTAAAAAGATGCAATATCTAAAAGAGCTTTTCGTCTCTCTAAAGTCATAGTCCAGCCCTGTGGGTTTTGGAATGTAGGTATGGTATAAATCAGTTTTGGTTTTTTATCCTGTGCAACCAAATCCGCGATTACCATCTCTAGATTTTCTGGTTTCATCCCTGAATCATCGCACCGTATACCATAAGTCTCCGCACCTGATATTCTTAGTTTTGTTAAAGTATTCGAATAACAGAAATCTTCGGTTATTACGGCGTCTCCTGGATCTATTAACAAATCAATTATCGTCGCAATATGCTGAGAGGAACCATCACCTAATACAACCTGCTCCGGATCAACTGTCATAGCACGATCTCTTTTTAACTTATAAGAAACGTACTCTCGCAAAGGTTCGTATCCTTGGACATCTGGATACAATGCTAGCTCAGAACCTTCATCCAAAAGACCTTCCTTAAGAGCAGAAACGAGGCCATCGATAGGCAATGAATCAGGGTCAGGGTACGCAATAGCAAAATCGTATTTACCTCGTGCCAACTCAACACGATCACGAAAAGGGGGCGCTTGTTTGGACAATATTTTGTCGAATTCAATAAGTTTTTTATTTTCCAATTTGATTATTCCTGTTTCATATATTTAACTTTTTGGTTTGTCTGTATTTTTATTAAACATCTTCAACTCTTATGCGAAGTCTCTTGTTTTGCCTACCTTTACTTTGATGCCCGATAATTACGATCTTACCAACATCAAAGGTATTATAGACATGCGTGCCGCCATCTGCCTGAATATCTAGACCCTCGATTTCGACAATTCGTACTTCTTCGATATTTGCAGGCAAAAGATTTATCTTTGTTCGAATCAAGTCAGGGATTTTAAATGCCTGTTCGCGAGGAAGGAATTTTACCGTCACTGCTCGTTTCTCATCAACCTCAATATCTATTGCTCGCTGAACAGCAACCACAAAATCAGTGGACATTTTCTCCAACTCAAAATCCATTCTTGCTTCCAAAGGCTTCATGTTGCCACCTGTTACTTGAACACCAAAGTCCCTCCATATTACTCCACATAAAATGTGAAGAGCTGTATGGGTTCTCATTAACTGGTATCTTCGATCCCAATCTATCTCCCCTTCAACTTCTTGGCCCAGACTCGGCTTAAAATCGTCTGTTAAATGTATTAATTGATTCCCGATTCGTTTAACTCCTCGTATATCGATTCCTTTCCCATCGAACTTCAAGATACCTGAATCAGAAGGCTGCCCTCCTCCACCAGGGTAAAAAATAGTCTCTTCTAGCTCAAGCCCCTCTGGCAATACATCTTTTACTATAGTTTTCATGCTTTTTTGATATGCATCGATATGAGCAAGTATGCGAGTCACTGAATCCTCCAATAACTTTTGAATAAGGGTATTTGATTTTATCTAATGATTGATGAAGTATAAAATATCACCATGAAAAAAAGTAATTATGATATAGCTGTGATTGGGGCAGGAATTATAGGTCTTGCAACTGCAATGCAACTAACCATTAAATTCCCTTCATTAAAAATAGTTGTATTAGACAAGGAGAGTGTCACAGCAGAACATCAGACAGGACACAATAGTGGAGTAATACATGCGGGCATCTACTATAAGCCTGGTTCCGCTAAAGCTAGTTTCTGCTATACAGGTAATAAAGAATTAAGAAAATTCTGTGACGAAAACGAAGTCCCCTACAAGATGTGTGGAAAATTGGTAATCGCAGTGAATGAAAATGAAATTCCCATGCTTAAAGAATTGTATAAACGAGGTACGGCTAATGGAGTTGAGGGTTTAAAGATCATTGAGAAGGATGAGCTTCGCGAAAAGGAACCTAATGCAGCTGGTTTAAAGGCAATATGGTCGCCAAACACAGGGATCATTGATTATAAAAAGGTTACAGAGTCATACGCTAATTTGTTTAAAAAGAATGGAGGAGATTTACTATTAGATTCAAAGGTGAAATCAATAACTCGGGAAAATAAAAACATAGTATTAGAAACAGAAACCAAAACTATAAAATCGAAACATATAATTAATTGCGCGGGACTACATGCAGACAGGATCGCAAAGTTGATGGGACATGACGCAGGGATACGTATCGTGCCATTTAGGGGTGAGTATTATTCAATAGACAAATCTCGAGAGAATTTGATAAACGGTTTAATTTATCCTGTGCCTGATCCAGCAATGCCTTTTCTAGGGGTACACTTTACAACAAGAATAGATGGAACAGTTGAAGCGGGCCCTAATGCCGTACTATCATTTGCGAGAGAAGGATATTCGAAATTTTCTTTCGATCTAACAGATGCTCTCAACACCCTAGCTTTCCCTGGGTTTTGGAAAATGTCCGCTAAACATTGGAAAACCGGATTCGTGGAGCAATACCGATCAATCAATAAGAATTCGTTTTTGAAGTCTCTTCAATATTTAGTCCCAGACATAAAAATGTCGGACTTAACTGAACCTGGAGCAGGAGTTCGTGCACAAGCAGTAGATAAAGCTGGGAACTTGCTGCAGGACTTTTCAATTATAGAAGCGAAGAACTCTATTCATGTCTTAAGCGCTCCTTCTCCAGGAGCAACATCATCATTGACGATCGGAAAACACATAGTTGATCTGGCTCGAAAAAATTTCGAACTGTAAACAACTACATCATCAAAACACCACGAAGGTTCTTTCCAGCATGTAAATCTGCAAATGCTTCGTTGACCGCATCCAACGGGTAAGTTGAAGTAACCATATCGTCAAGATTAAGCTTTCCTCCCCTGTAAAGATCAAGCAACTTAGGTATATCAACATTCATTCGAGCACTCCCGTATCCAGTACCACGTATGGTTCTTTCCGTAAACGGAAAATCTAAAGCGGGTATCGAAACTTCATCTCCCATTTTTGCTCCACCAATGACTACTGCTGTTCCACATTTGGCTAGCGCATCCCAACTATCACGCATTAATTGCGGTTGACCGACCGCCTCAAAAGTATAGTTAGCCCCTCCACCTGTGATTCTCTGAATTTCTTCCACGGCATTTACTTTAGATGCATCAACAGTATGAGTCGCACCAAATTGTTTAGCTAAATCTAATTTATTCTGTTTAACATCAACGGCAATAATAGGATATGCTCCTGAAAGAACAGCTCCTTGAATACAGCTTATCCCTACTCCACCTGAACCAAACACTGCTAAGCTTTCTCCAGCAGCTGGTTTAGCTGTATTTATAACAGCACCTACGCCAGTCATTACTGCACAACCGACCAAAGCTGCTTTGTCTAAAGGTATATCTTTATCAATTTTCACTACACTTTTTTCATCACATATTGTGTACTCTGCCATAGTAGATATTCCTAAAAAGTGATAATAAGGCTTACCCTCTTTATGATATCGATTTGTACCATCAGCAAGAGTATTACCACTTACCATTTCTCCTCTTCCGACATCACACATGTTAGATTTTCCTACGGTGCAATAGTAACAATTTCCACACGCGTAAATCCAAGATAACACTACGTGATCACCAGGTTTTACAGTGGTAACCGCACTTCCTGCTTTCTCTACTACACCAGCCCCCTCATGACCTAAAATCATTGGCATCCCACCTTCCCAATATTGTTCTCCAAGAATAAACGCATAATCGCTGTGACAAACGCCTGATGCAGCTATTTTCACTTTCACTTCGGTTGGTTTTGGATCATCTATTTCGACCTCTTCAACTTTCATAGGTTGCCCATAATTATGTAATACAGCTGCTCTCAATTTAGTCCTCCAAAATATTTCATGTTATATATAAGTAAAAACCAGCAGTGTAGGATTATCCCATCCTAAAATTTAATGTCAATAAATCAGTAAAGACCACACGCTAATTTTCCATTACGAATAACCACTGATATAAACTGTATCGATTGAGCGAAACAGGAGTAGAAGAATGAAACAATATAATATCGCTGTCATCAGAGGCGACGGCATAGGTGGAGAGGTTATAGAAGAGGGTATAAAAGTTATGGATACTTTGAGTTCAAAACATAACTATAACCTTAATTACACAGAGTTTCCATGGGGAAGCGATTGGTACTTCAAAAATGGAACCATGATGCCCGATGATGCAATTGTTCAGCTATCCTCTTATGACGCTATATACCTAGGTGCGGTTGGCCACCCAGAATTACAAGATCACGTAACTTTAAATGGACTTCTATTGCCTATAAGAAGAGCTTTCGACCAATATGTATGTTTACGGCCATCTATTCTCTATCCCGGTATATCCTCTCCTTTATCAGGTTATAAAAGTGGTGACATAAATCTGGTGGTAATCCGAGAAAATACCGAAGGCGAGTACGCAAACGCTGGAGGATTTCAATATCTAGATTTCCCAACTGAGTTGGGAGTTCAAACCGCAATATTTACAAGACATGGCTGCGAAAGAGTAATCAAATATGCTTTTGATTTGGCTGTTAAACGCGCTGGGCCAAAACGAGTTACTTCAATAACAAAATCTAATGCTCAAGGATATGGAATGGTAGTTTGGGATAGAGCATTTGAACGTATAGCGACACAGTATCCCGAAATTGAAACAGAATCTTTATTAATTGATGCTGCTTGTATGGAATTCATAAGACGTCCAGACAGTTTCGACGTAGTAGTTGGATCAAATTTGTTTGGAGACATACTAACTGATATTGGCGGAATGATAACAGGCAGTATAGGTTTATCTGGTAGTGCAAATATTGATCCAGAGAGGCGATTTCCATCAATGTTTGAGCCGGTTCATGGAAGTGCACCAGATATAGCAGGAAAGGGAATCTCTAACCCGATAGCTGCAATATTATCTGGGGCCATGATGCTAAAACATCTCGGGCAGGAAAAGGCTAGTGCGGAGATTGAAGCCGCAGTGATTCAAGTGTTAGAAACAGGTGGTGTATTAACTGCTGATCTTGGTGGCAAAGCTAACACGGAAAAAATGGGCACTACTATTGTTGGTGCGCTAAATTAAGATAGGCATAGTGGATAACAATCACAAAAATATATCCCCGATTGCAACTTGAATATGGCATTTATGCTGATGGGTGTCGATAAAAGTCATGATATTCTATTCAAAGAGTAAATGATTAACAAATAATCATGTTTTTCAAAATACTAGTAATAACCTCATACATAGGTTTAGAATTAATTTATACGCGGGAGTAGCTCAGCGGTAGAGTCCCTGCCTTCCAAGCAGGCTGTCGCCGGTTCGAATCCGGTCTCCCGCTCCAAATACTTCAATGTTGTTTAACCTAAAGCACAGATTATTTAACTAACTTTTAGAAATGATTGAAGAACTCTCTGGAAAAATATCCACAGTATTAGGGACAATAACCCCTACAGAAGCTGGAATAACTCTAATGCATGAGCACGTATTCGTTGACGGTTCATGTTTCCAATCTATCCCAAATGAAGCTTCACTTAAAACATTAATTCAATCTGAAATTAAACCTGAGTTGATCAAGCATCTGGCCAAACATTGGAATTTAATTTCCAGGCACATAAAACTTAATGACTTCAACTTAATGCATAATGAGTTAAAGAATTTCGTTCTATCTGGAGGCAAAACAATTGTAGAAGCAACAAGTATTGGGATAGGACGCGATCCTGTCGCAGTTGCCAAGATATCTCGGGCTACAGGGTTAAATATTGTTTTGGGATCTAGTTACTATATCCCTTCATCATATCCAGAGTACCTTTACAACATGAGCGAAGATGATGTTTACGATCAAATTGTGAAGGATATTACCGTCGGTATTAATGACACTGGCATAAAGGCAGGCCTAATCGGTGAGGTTGGCATTGGTGGACCTATATCTCAAATGGTAAATCCCAACCAAAAAATGCCTGAAGAAAAAGTTCTTAGAGCGTCAGCAAGAGCTCAAGCTTACACAGGAGCTCCTATGATAATACACCCCAGCCCAATTAAAGAATCCTTAAGAAAGGTATCAGAAATTGTTATAGATTGTGGCGCAGATCCATCAAAAATCGTTTTTGCACACATGGATATCCAGACAGACTTAGATGTACTTAAAACTTTAACTAAGCAAGGGTTCAACGTGGAATACGATGCTTGGGGGATTGAAGATACGGAATTAATCGATTCTTCGGACGATTTGTTGCAATTACCCAACGATAATCAAAGAATAAAACATGTACGAAAACTCATTAACGATGGATACATTAATAATCTAATAATGACCCAAGATATGTTTTTGGGTCTACAGTTGCAAAAAAATGGAGGAAAAGGATACGGGCATATAATTGACAACTTAATACCGCGTATGAAAAATTTTGGTTTTACTAAAAAAGAAATCAATAATATCTTGATAGTAAATCCTCAACGTATACTTACTTTTAAATAAATTTAGGACATGGTTTTATATATGGAAAATGCAAATAATGATGATAAATTCCAGGGGTTCGGCGATGATCCCAACTTAACTCATTTACGGGTGGGCACAGAACCTCAAATTTTAGAAATTTTGACTGACCCCTATGTGATATATCGATCTAATAGATATGCACCCGTTGTAAAGGTTAAGGAGGTTTCATCTGATAAAGAATACATCCTGTACATTAGTTCAACATCGCTAGCGCAAGAACTAGAAGATATAAGAACCTTTGACGGAGACGGTTCGATGGTAGGTATAAAAATAGCCGTCAATAAAGATAGCGATGATCGTTTCGCAAAATATGAAGTGTCAGTGGAGTAAAAATGTTTTCAATTGGTACGGTTATGACTTTAAAACCAGGTGGGTATCCTGGTTATAAAAAAGCTCACGATGAGATATGGCCAGAACTATCGCAATTGATAAGTGATGCTGAAATCAGCATGGCAATCTATAAACATGAAGACCTTTTGTTTATACATGCAATTGCACCTTCCGAGGACAAATGGAATAGTATCGGAGGTGAAGTAACAGATAAATGGTATGAATGGATGACAGAGTTTTTAGTTACAGGACCTGATGGCAAAACAATAGTCACTCCCCTACCCGAAGCATTCTCATTTGGCATATTTTCTAAGTAATGAGCGTAGGCATTAATTGGTCTGACTTCAACCTTAATTCGGTTAAAGGTCCAATTAAACAAGTAATTTATATTAATATTGAATCAGGCTGCTCAAATGAATTTGTAAGATTGCCGTTAATGATTGCCAAGGGAAGTAATGACGGACCTACATTGACCGTTTTAGGTGGCGTTCATGGAGATGAATACGAAGGTCCTTTTGCTGTCAGAGAGTTGTTCGAAAAACTTGATACTGAATCCTTAAATGGCACGTTTATTGGATTACCTCAATCAAACCCTCCTGCAACAAAATACGGAACAAGAAAGAGTCCAATTGACAATTTGAATTTAGCTAGAGTCTTCCCTGGAAATAAAGATGGCACAATAACTGAGAAAATTGCTCATTTTATCTCGAAACAATTGATTGATAAATCAAGCTTCCTGATAGACCTGCATAGCTCGGGTACTCACATTTCAACACCTACTCTAGTGGGTTATGATGGTTCAGAGAAAGGAGTTAATAATGGCTCAAAGGAATCTGCCTTATCTTTCGGAGTTGATGTAATTTGGGGTCATAACTCACTATCAGGTGGCAGAAGTATTAGTTACGCTGATTCAATTAATATACCTTGGCTATACACAGAGTGCTCAGGGGGCGGATGGTTGCATATAAAAGAGGCTCATTTATATGCAAAAGGAGTATTCAATGTCATGATGAAACTTAAAATGATACGAGGTGAAATAAGGAAAGTAAAACCAAAATTTCAACTGTTCGGGGATGGTGATATGGACGAATCTATTACAGCTTCTGTTTCAGGATATCTAGTCCCAAAAGTAAACATGTTGAGTAGAGTGACAAAAGGCCACTTGTTAGGAGAGATCTTAGGCCCAGCAAATGAGTTGCTAGCCAAGGTTAAAAGCCCTACCAATGGAGTGGTTGTCCTAATTAGAAGGTCTGCGGCAGTCATTAAGGACGAATCAATTACTTTCCTGGTAACCGGCGAATCACCATGAATTTGCCTTAAATAAAGATTTGTCAAAATATTATTAAATTAGTTTGATAATATTACCCCACATGAATAAAAATAACTCACAAATACAAAGAACTAAACGAACCACACTAAATCGCCTGTCAAAACGAGGCCATTACGATAAAAAAACCCTGTATTCTATTCTTGATAGTGCTCTAATTTGCCACATTGCTTATGTGTACGAAGGCGAGCCTAGAGTTATACCAACAGCATTTGCCAGAATTGAAAACGATTTTTTTATACATGGAAGTCGCGTGGCGGGAAATATTAAAGCGCTCGCATCAGGAATAATGGCTAGTATAAGCATAACCCGACTGGATGGCTTGGTATTAGCTAGATCAGGCTTCAATCATTCAATGAATTACCGATCGGTAATCATATATGGAGCCGGCATTAAGGTGGAAAAGCACGAGGAAAAGAGGCCGATTCTTAATGCATTCATAGATCATTTAATTCCTGGGAGATCTGATGATGGATTAAAGCCTATTTCTGAGCAGGATCTAATCGATACAACAGTGATCAGATATCCTCTAAACGAGATGTCTGCAAAAATTAGAACAGGCCATCCAAACGATGATGAGGAGGATTATAACTTACCTGTCTGGGCAGGAGTGATCCCTATTCTTCGGCAGTTCGGAGAACCAATTACAGATCCTAAAATGCGCCACCCCACTCCTACACCTGATTATGCAAAAACTTATCAGAAATAGTCTACTAATAAATTCCTTATTGAAAAACACTTGGATATAAATTGACTAAAAAGATATTCATTACAGGTATATCCGGTACTGTGGGCACAATCCTGAGTGACGCTTTATCGCCCATATTCGAAATTGATGGCATTGACGCGAATATTGTTGATAGCAATTCACATAACATGACGGACCTTGATTCATGCTACAAGTTTTTTGAAAATGCAGATGTGGTTATTGACTTAGCAGCTACGGCTGATCAATATGCCGATTGGACCGAAATTTATCAGAATAATTTCCTGGCAACTCGAAATGCTTTCGAAGCATCCCGGTTGGCCGGCGTGAAAACATTTATATTTGCCAGCTCGAATCATGCAGTTGGAAATTTCGAATTAGACGAGCCTTACAAAAGTATTGTAAATGGAAACTATGAAGATATATCTAATGGGGGTTTCGACCTTATTGATTCTAATTGTGCTATAAGGCCAGATGGTTATTATGGTATAAGCAAAGCTCTAGGCGAATCAATTGGACGCTACTATTCCGAAGTTCATGGCCTATCCGTATTTTGCTTACGAATCGGTACAGTGCGAACCGACGACACGCCCCAAGATGTGCGCCAATTAGCCACTTTTCTCTTCCAAAAAGATTTAGTCAATCTAATCTTAAAGTGCATAGATGCTCCCGAAGATTTAAAGTTTGGAATATATTATGGCGTATCTAACAATAAATGGAGATTTTGGGATATCGAAAATTCATCTAAAGAATTAGGATATAGTCCGCAATGTGATGCTGAAGTTTTTAGAAATAAATTAAGTAGGTAAATTGTATGAAAGCTGCTGTTTTAAGAGAAATAAATCAACCTTTATTAATAGAAGATATTTCTATCGACAAACCAATGCCAAACGAGGTTTTAGTAAAAACCAAAGCATCTGGAGTATGTCGTAGTGACCTGCATTACATTCAAGGAAATCAATTTCATGAATTACCTGTCATCCTAGGACATGAAGTAGCAGGGGTTGTAGAAAAAGTAGGTGAAAATGTCACTTATCTGTCTCCCGGAGACACCGTCGTAGGTTGTATTTCTATATTCTGTGGACGATGTGACAGATGTCTTGAAGGAAATCCTGCTCTGTGCCTTAGAGATCCGATGTGGGGCCTTTTTAGATCTGAGAATGACAAGCCAAAGTTATATAAAGACAAAGAAATTATAAATCAATTTTTACGACTGTCTTCATTTGCTGAGATGATGTTGATTCATGAAAATGCTTTAGTAAAAGTAGATCCTGAAGTTCCTTTTGAGCAACTTGCTTTAATTGGTTGTGGAGTTACGACAGGACTAGGAGCAGTTCTGAAAACAGCAAGAATCAAAGCTGGCTCTACTGTGGCAGTTATAGGGTGTGGAGGCGTCGGGTTGAGCGCTATTCAAGGAGCACGAATCGCCGGGGCATTACGAATAATTGCGATAGATACAGTTGGAAGCAAACTTGAAATGGCCATAGAGCATGGTGCTACGGATGCCATCAGTGCCACATCGAGTGACTTAGTCCAAAACGTGATAGAGATGACGAAGGGTGGAGTTGATTATTCATTTGATGCATTAGGTATTAAACAAACAGCTGAACAAGCTTACGATATAGTTCGTCCAGGAGGAACTGCCACCATCGTTGGATTAATAGCTGAAGGGGTAAAAATTGAGTTAGATGGATTGGGATTTATGGATGAAAAACGAGTCCAAGGTTCATGCATGGGGTCAAATCAATTTAGGACAGACATGCCACGATATATTGAGTTATACAAACAAGGAAGATTAAAAATAGACAGCCTTGTATCACAAAAACTTAAAATTGATGGAATAAACAAAGCTTTTGACGACATGAAAACAGGCGGTTTAGCCAGAAGCGTTATTGTTTTTGATTGAGGAATTAATCTTCCATTTTTAAATAGTTTAAATCATCTTTATATTTGCTATACTTTCAACCTATATGAATATATTACTAGTAGTTTCACCGAGCCAAGGTGATGGTAAAACAGCCATCTCATTAACTTTAGCTCACCACATTGCTAACTCAGGAAAAAAAGTTACCGCTCTTAAACCGTTCGCCAGCAAGAGTGAAATAAGTAATGAAGCTGATCTTTCAGCATTCTCTAACCTAGTAACATCTAAGCCTTTAGAATGGCCCATGGAATTACCTGAGTCAGGACTGATAGATGCCCGAGGCAAAGCTGATAAAGGTTTGGAAGAGGTCAAAAAAGAACTATCTAAAATAGCACAAAGCTATGACCTTTTAATATTGGAACTCCCGTCAAAAATACCACATGAAGAACAAGCTAAAGTTGCTGAGTTTCTTGAAGCAAAAGTTCTAGCAGTAATTCGGCACAAGCATGCTCTTAAGACCAAAAAACTCAAACAATACTTGGTGTCGTTTGGCAAAAGCCTTTCCGGTGTTTTAATAAATGCTCGTACTAAATACACCTCACATGAAGTACAAACTCTATTCATCCCAGAACTTGAAGATGTAAATATTAAAGTGTTTGGCACCATACCTGAAGATAGAACGCTTCTGGCATCAACAGTGGACCAGGTTGTGGAACACCTAAATGGAGAGTACGCTCTAAAAATCGATGATCGTTCAACTGAATTAATAGAAAACTTTTTAGTTGGCGGATGGACTATGGACGAAGGTGCACTATATTTTTCCACTAAAGATAACAAAGCTGTGATCACGAGAGGAGATAGGCCTGACTTGCAAATGTCGGCACTAAGCACTGAAACAGCCTGCCTAATCATGACAAAAGGGATAAAGCCTATTGAATATGTCGAGTATGAAGCGCAAGAAGAAGGTGTATCAATAGTCGTTGTTGATAAAGACACAATAAGTACGATGGAGTCTTTAAATTCATTAGTTGATAATTCTAAGTTTGATCACATATCCAAACTTGAACGGTTACATGAACTTATCAAATCTGAAGTTGACTCTGCGTCATTGCTAGATGATATTGGCATAGCAAGTTAAACATAGAGCAACGCTCCCGTAATAGAAACTAAAGATCCTCCATTAACATCTGCAGGACACTGGTCATACCCTATTGCAAACCCTTTTGGGCTTTCGTTATAAGCCTTCTCAATCGTCTTAAGCATCATATAGATCGGCGATAGTCCACAAATACGTCTCTTGTCAGATTCAAGCCTGGAAATACTCAAAAACAGGTCACCATCCCCATCACAAATCGCTGCGATGCTTTCATCATCATGAAGCTGCAAAGTATGCCTTGAAGCAGGCTCAACTTGAGCGCTATCACCAAAAACTGGGCCAACATGAGCCAGGTCTCCTGCCGCTACTATTAATGTACGCCGTTCGAGCATAGATTCTGCCAATATCTTTATTGTTTCAGATATAACTGGATTTTTATCGGGTTCCTCATCATTTTCGATATATTTATAAAATGAACCGCATAAAATTGGTATAGTTGAAAAAGATAGATTATTCATAAATGCATGCATCCAAACACTAGCCAGTTCTATTGAGTGTTCACTCCGATGGTGCAATTCCTCTACCAGAACAGTATCGGCATCCAATTTCTCTATCAGTTTTTCTACGAGCCCTGTATCTGTATTTAAAACCCCAAATGGAGTGGCATAACTCTGCAAAGTAGGAGTTATAGTAGATGAGCCTCCATAGTGATCAGTACCAAAAATAATTACAGACTCAATATCTTGCAAACTTGGAGCAGCAGCCTGCCAAGTCGAAGCGTAAGTACCTCCACCTCTTGCAAAATCAATATGAGGACTCAATAAGCCGACTAATGATCCTGTATCAGCAGATGGACTAGTCATTGCATTTTGTTCACAGAAACTAGATATCATTTCCATAGTTTTAGCTTTATCTTCTGGGTAAACTGCGCCAGAGTGCATCATTAATCGATTAGGTGTATTTCTATATTCTTCGGTAGTTTTAACTACAATGTTTTTAAGGCTAGAATTATCCAAAAGAAATGCCTTGTCAAGTTGATCTAGTAAATCTTGTATCTTTTGGTTTGAAAACTCCAAACCAACAGTCGTTCGAAGCGCTTCACTTAATCCGCTTACATCTTTGGTTCCATCAAGCATTCTTAATAATGGAACTATGGGTGCTGGAATTAATATACTTTTGTCAGACAACATAAGAGGATCCTGTAAATATAAAAAATCTTTACCTTCGTGCTCTATCCATTTCGGATCTAGAGAACTTCTTAATTTAAAGTTGTTGTCAGACATCTTATTTAATATACCTCATTACCTAGCCTTTCATGGTAACCTAGATGTTACTGGTATGCGAAAGATTTCACACTCATCGGTCAGCTTTTTGATCCTAGCAATATTTTTTACTGCTCTAACAGCTTCATGTTATAACGCAGTGGATTCCTCATATTCAGAAGAAAGAGCCCATGAATTAAATGAAAATGTGATGTGTCCCGTATGCCCAGGTGAATCTATCGATCAGTCTCAAAACCCCCTAGCGATACAGATGCGCGAGATAATTAAAAATAAATTAGACCAGGGATGGACTGATCAAGAAATAAAGGATTACTTTGTTGAAAAGTATGGGCCAAGTGTACTGCTCGCTCCGCCAAGCTCTGGCGTTAGCTTGATTATTTGGATTGTACCTCCAATAATTGTCGTTTTCGCTATATTAATCCTAATCGCAGTTATTAAATCAATGTCGAAAAGCAAAATTGTCGATGACCGTTTAATGAAAGTTAAACCGTCCCAGACAAAAATATCGGAATATTCAAAAAGATTAGAGAAAATGATTGATGAATCATAAATTTTTCAAAATGGATCTAGCAAAATGTTTGTAGAAGCAGGATACATAGCTATTGGCGTTTCATTTGCTTTGTCTATTTATATTTCATTAGCTGCTTTGACTGGTGGAATTAAAAAGATTCCTGAACTTATTGTAAGTGCCAGATGGGGTCTGTATTCACTACCCATTTTATTGCTTGTTGCAGTTGCTGCTTTGGTTAATGCATTTGTTACAAATGATTTTTCAGTGCGCTATGTAGCTGAAAATTCAAATCTGGCTATGCCTCAACAGTATACTTGGGTTGCTTTATATGCCGGCAATGCGGGATCTCTATTATTTATTGCTATCGTATTCTCTCTACTAGCTGTAATAGCAATATTATCAATCAGAAAATCGTTGCCACACTCCACTCCTTACGCTCTGACAATAATGGCATTAGTTCTTACTTTTTTCTTGGGGATAATTTGTTTTATGGCTAATCCTCTCGAGCGTTTACCTATTACTCCAACAGATGGGCAAGGTATTAATCCTTTGCTTGTACATTTTGGCATGTTCATACATCCACCGGTGCAAATGACTGGCCTCGTTTCTGTAACTATCCCATTCAGTATCGCTATAGGCGCAATGTTAGCGAAAAGAGGAGGTAGAGATGAGTGGGTTGATATCGGCAGAATATGGGGAATGATCTCTTGGTTAATATTAACTATGGGGCTTCTTTTAGGTTCGTGGTGGGCCTACACCATCCTTGGTTGGGGAGGCTATTGGGCTTGGGACCCAGTAGAAAATTCTGCATTAATGCCGTGGCTTGCAATGACCGCATTTATACACTCAATTATGGTTCAAAAAAGGCGTGGAATGTTTCGAATGTGGAACATGGTAATAATCATTGTCGCATTTACTCTTTCTCTAATGGGTATGTTCATCAACCGAGGAGGGCCCGTTCCATCTGTACACTCATTCGCTCAATCGACAATGGGATGGTTATTCTTAATGTTCATGGGTGTTGCGTTGTTTGGTTCATTGATTGCATTTCTATGGCGTATGGATAACTTAGTTAGCAGAGAGAAACTTGAGTCATTATTTTCTCGTGAAAGCATGTTTCTATTTCAAAATATTTTATTTCTTGTTGCGGCTTTTATAACTCTATGGGGTTCGGTATTCCCAGTGCTTGCAGACGTAATAAACGATACAACAGTCACCGTGGGTGAACCATTTTATAATGTGGTTGTTGGCCCGGTATTATTACTCATATTAGCGGTTATGGGAATTGGCCCATTCTTCCCTTGGCGAAGGTCAACAAGAAGCAATATATATAGAGCAATCAGAGTGCCAGTGGTAGCAGGAATATTAACTGCGATAATAATTATTGCAGTAGGAATCAGACAACCTGTCGCTATTTTGGCATTTTCAGTTTGTGCAGTAGCAGCTGCAGGTATATTCAATGAATGGTTCAGAGGTACTAGATCTCGAATGCGTAAAAAAGAACGTATATGGATAGCATTTGCAAAACTCATCGCAGGCAACAGACCAAGGTACGGAGGATATATAGTTCACCTAGGAATATTAATGTTAGCTATTGGTGCGATTGCATCTTCATTCTATTCGATTCAACGCGACATTATGATGAAGCCAGGTGAAACTTATCAGGTCCAAGATTACCGTATCTCATATGTAGATTCATCAGAAAAAAAATACTCGGATAGAGATGAATTCATAGGAGAATTCAAGGTAACTAAAGGTGATAAGGATCTCGGCATGATGTATCCAAAACAATCCTTTTACAGAGAATTCAGAATAAATGCTACGCATGCTGCGATTAAATCAAACCCGATTGAAGATTTTTATATCATACCTTCCCAACTATCTGACGATGGTGGAGCAATATTTAGAATACTTTTAAACCCTCTTGTTTGGTGGATGTGGGCAGCTGGACCCGTGATGGCAATTGGGACAATATTTGCTCTTTCACCGCAAAAACGACTTTCAACCAACCTGGTTTCGAAACCAGACAAAAAAGTAGTTTCGAGTTAATAATCTAATGTTAGTTTTAATAGCCATAATACTTACTGTCATACCAGCATTAATAATCTTGTACCCTCTCTTAAAAAGAGTTGGCTCCACTGAGCTTTTAAAGGATGAATCAAGTTTGACATCCGAGCTTAATCGAAGATGGGATAGCGTTGTAGCTGGGTTGAGAACTGCTGAGCTTGAATTTTCAATCGGCAATTTATCTCACGACGATTACAAATGGATCAAAAATACCTATGCTAAAGAAACAGCTCAAATTATGGAGGCTATGGAATTACAAGAAGAAGAAGAAAACGAATTAATGGAGTCTCTAGAACAAGAAATCGAACGAGCAAAACTAGAATTAGCAAGCGAGAAAGAGAGTGAAGATCAAAGCTAAACCAGTATTATTTCATCTATTTTGGCTAGCATTTGGAGTAATCCTTCTATCTCACGGCGCAACCGCTTTTGCGGCGGAACCAATTACCGTCAGCGGTAAAGTAACTAACATGTCCCAAAATGGTGATCCCTTGGATGGATTATCAGTTGTTCTACACGAAAATTCAGCTGATATTCTTGGCGAAACCGAATATAAGCTATCAGAAAATAATGAGTTTATATTTGAGAATATTATTTATGAACCCAACAAGCAGTACGGTGTTTCTATAATATTCAAAGGAGCTTTATATGGATTGAATCTAGACCTCTCCTTGGGATCTATTTCTGATTTAGAAATTGAAGTTTTTGAACCTATAAGAAGTGACGAACTGCTAAAGGCTTCGTTGGTCTCAATTCTAATTAACAGCGTTAATGTTGAAACAAAATCCATTTCTGTTCTAGAAATCATTAAGCTTGTAAATGATTCCGATCTAACCTATGTTCCAGGTCCAGCACCGATGCAACTATTACGATTCAGCTTACCTGAAGGCGCATATAATTTAATGATCGATTCTTCTTTATTAGGCGCTGAGATTTTCCAGGTAGACAAAGGTTTTGGCTTGTCTGCCTCACTGATTCCTGGCGAGCATGATATTTTCTTTTCTTATGACATGCCTTACGATTCAAAGACATATCAAATATCTAAAAACCTTCGATACGGAGCAGAAATTTTAAGAGTAGTGGCAGCGGTAGATTTGGTGAGCCTAGGTGAGACTTCTCACGGTGATTTTGAAGAATCATTGATAGGAGAAAGGAAATACAATGTGCTAGAAGTTGCAAACATTGTGAAGGAAGAGGGTCTATTAGTAACTCTTGAAGATCTCCCTATACCCTCTGCCCCGCAAAGATTTTCTACCGCATTTAAGTCTATTAGGTGGGAATTAGCAGTGCCAGTTGCTTTAGGAATAATAGTTATTTTCTCTGCTGGAACCATAATTTGGTTAAATAGTAAAAACAAGTCCAATCATAAATCTCAGCTTAGCAATAGAGACAACCCAGAGCTATCACTTTTACATGAACTAGATCAAATGTATGCGGATGGCAAAATTTCTGAGGAAACTTACAGCCATAAAAAAGAAATGATAAAGAAAATTCTTGACGATTAATCTTGTAAATTAAATATTATCACTATCAGAAGTTAATTCAGAAGTGTATTCACTCTTCAAAATTCCCATAACTACAGAATCAAATCGAGCCCCATCATGAGGCCTACTCTGCCTCAAAGTGCCTTCATGTACAAATCCAAAATGCCTGAAAAGGCTAATTGCCTTTTCGTTATATTCAGGAACATCAACCCAAATCCTGAACAGTCCGAATTCATTAAAACCCATTTCAATAACTTTGCCAGTGGCAGCACTTCCAAAACCCTTATGCCATAAGTCTTTTCGACCAAGCAGAACAGATAACTGGCCATCGCCCAGAGCTTCTTCGATAGCTAAATGAACTTCACCAACATGCTCACCTAAGGCGTATATTGAAAAAATTTTATGATCTGAATCTTCGAAAATTTCTTTCCATTTATTTTCAGAAAATGATGCGGCCTTTGATGGGTTATATGCAAGATGAGCCGAGTCCCCATATGAGTATCGGCCAAACCAACTTTCAGCAATCTCATCATCCTGCAACCACTGTTGTATTCTGAGAACATCCTCTTTAGATACTGTTCTTAATTCAACGGATTCTAAGGACATATTGCTTCTCCTCCAGTCATAAGATCAATCCAGAACTTTTGACCTGATTTAGGCTTTCGCCTTATTTGACAATTGTTCTATTGCATCAACTAGCTTATTAATCTCATCTTCTGTATTAAAGAAACTTGTTGAAACCCTCATACCTTTTTGAGATTGTATAGCTCTAATCACTATTTTGTCATTTTTCCAAAGCTGTAATACTGCCTCAGATTCATCTGCACCATTAATCTGAAAAGTGGTTAGAGCCGAACATTCATTCCCATCTAAGGGAGTTAGTATATTAATGCCGTCAATCGAACTTAAACCCTCTTTGAGGATTTTAGTCAGTTCTAAATTACGCTTTTCTACATTAGGCATTTTAAGCTCTAAGATTTTGGTAATGGCCGCATTATAGCCTGCTCTTAAGGGAGCACTCGTGGTAGACATAGAAAACTTGTCTACTGATTGCGTTACCGCATCGAACCTCCCCTCTAAGTTAAAGTTAGATGAAAACCCGAAACCAATACGACTTGGTTGCACCTCGGGAATTAGATTATGTTTAATAAATAATGCACCTGTCTGATCCGGTCCTAAAAGCCATTTTTGACCTGGCGAAGAATAAAAATCAACCCCTAGTGCATTCATATCCAAGTCAATATGACCAGGGCCTTGAGCTCCATCCACAAGAACGCGAGCACCAACTTTATGAGCTATCGAAGCTATTGCGGATACCGGCATCCTAAGTCCCGTAGAATATTGTATGTGACTGAACATCACCAGTCTGGTTCGTCCGGTTATAGTAGATGCGAAAGATTGCTTAATATCGTTGTGATTAGAACTTAAATCAATAGAAACCATCCGCAAACGCACGCCTTTGGAACTCTGAAGATTATATGCAGGCAACAAAACAGATGGATGTTCTAAATCGCATAAAACCACTTCATCACCCGGTTTCCATGGAAGGCCATTTAGAATTAAATTGATTCCATCGGTGGTATTATCAGTCAACACAACTTCTTCAGGCATACAATTAAATAACTTAGATACAAGCATTTTAGAATCGGACATAATTTTCTGTCCGCTCTCAAGAATCTCTGGACTAGTCGGGCCATTAAAACTTTCTATTTCTAATCTTGATTTAATCGCATCAACAACATAAGTAGGTGAAGGGCCAGACCAACCTGTATTTAAATAGGTCATATCATTGATATTTGGCATCAATGACCTAATCTTTTTAACGTCCATGTATATATTAATCCTGTATCATATTCTGGGTTTATCAGCCTGAATTTATATTCATAAAGGCAAATTTATTGTCTTTCGTTCCTGAATTGATTTGTGTACAGCTTCAGTGTACTCCATATACTTAACTCCATCAGCAAATGTGGTGTGTACTACAGGTTCTTGTCCACGAATAGCTCCTACAAATTCCTCCTCTACCCGCCAATATCCTTTGTCTTCCTTTGAAACCTCTATCTTTTTTAATCCTTCATCATTCTTAGTAGCACCGTAAATAGTCACCGCATCGAGATCTAAGTTGTCAGGAGTTAAAACGCCTTGAGTATCAATCCGAATGGTTCCCTCAGAACCATAAATCCAAATTTGATCTCCAGGAGCGTGTCCGGTAATTGTAGTAAATCGCAAATGACCAATTGCACCGGGAGGAAAATTGCAAATAACTTCAAGATGATCAGGAATATCAATAAAACTAACTTTGCCTTCAGAGTCTTTCCGTTGATTTACATTAACTTTACCAACAGCAGTTACTGATGAAGCATGTCCTATCCATCGAACTAAGGCCTCATACCAAATCCCCATCAACATCACGTTATATCCAGACAAATCTCGATTGAGCCTCCAATGCATCTGGCTTTCTTTATCAATAAAATCACCAGTATGGCTTGTTAGCTGAACAGAAAGTATTTCTCCAACATATCCATCTGAAATTAATTTTTTGATTGTTTTATCAATTCCAAATGTGAATGGTGACGGAACGATCTGAGCCACTAACTCCGGGTATGACCTTGACACTTCCAACATCGCATTAGCTTCAGCTGCGTTCATAGCCATTCGTGCCTCTGTTAATACATGTTTGCCAGCATTAAATGCGGCCATAGTCATTGGATAATGCATATATGGCCATGTTCCGATACATACAGCATCGATTTCCCTATCATCTATTAGATCAGGCCAGGATTCATAAACCTTAGGGATATTAAATTCAGCAGCTACTTTTTCTCCTGACTCTTTAGAACGATTAGATACTGCAACAACTTGAACACCATCAATAGCTTGGAATCCAGGAATATGCTTAACCCTAGTGTTCAAACCGGCGCCTATAATTCCTATTTTCAACTTTTTTTTCAATCGAACAATTCTCCTCCGTCTGAATTAAGAATACCAAACCATAGCTTTCACTAATGTTTGAGTGATTATTATATGACCTCTGTTGATTCGCCGATCGTTTTTGATTCTTCACCCATTATCTCTGCACCGAACTCTTGTATGGTCGTAAAGTCATTCCGGTATCCTTGATGAATTTGTCTGCGATCACTTGAATGTAATACAAATCTAGCTCCTTCCTTGAGCCACTTTTTGGTTAGATCAACCGATTGATGATGAATAAGAACCGGAGTATTTTTGCCTTGACAAGATTTTATAATCTGACGCAAGGCTGATTCATAATCAGGATGATCATATTGATTTGGAATCCCTAAAGATATTGTTAAGTCATTAGGGCCAACAAAAATCGCATCTATGCCATTTATTTCCAAGATTTTATCTAGGTTTTCAACCGCCGGTACGCTTTCAATTCCGATGATACAGACTGAGTTTCTATTTAAATCTTCTAAGTACTTACGAGATTGTTCACTTGGGAAAACACCTTCTTCTACTACTCGTCTTACTCCAGCGCCTTTTAATGGCCTGTACTTGCAAGCTCCGATAACCTCTCTTACTTCTTCAACAGTTTCGCAGTATGGAGCTAAAACGCCATGGGCTCCGGCATCTAGTGCCATCGTAACGTAATGTGAGTCTGGTATGGGAATACGAACAATTGGAACGACGTCTGTTGATTGAATCGCAACGAGGTAATCGGCCACTTCTGCCCTTCCTCTTGGGGCATGTTCCATATCGATAACCACATAGTCTAAACCGAGATCGGATATTGCACTCGTCCACCTTGGATTCCGCCCCATGCTTATCATAGAACCATATACCACCCCACCCCGTTTGGTTTTACGTTTCAGTTGCTCTCCATTCATGGTTTTATCCTTTGTAATAATAGACTGGTACTAATAAGCTGCATCTGTGATTCTACATGTAGATTAGATCAAATCAAGATTGTTTGCGTTAATGTCTCACTAAGAATAGTATGTTTTATTCTCAGAAAGAAAATTTTTATGGAAATAGAATATGAATAAAAGCTGGGCGGTTCTCGGAACAGGATTTATTGTTCTGTTTTTCAACGCCGGCATATTATCCGCCTTCGGTTTAATACTGCCTGACATGAGTGAAGATACTGGCTGGAGTCGATCATCTTTGTCTTTAGCCGTTACGATCTTCATGATTGTATCTGCGGTGGCCATGCCATTTGTTGGTAGGATCGCGGATCGGTTTGATATCCGAACAATACTAATAATTGGTACAGTTATAGTTGCACTTGGAACTGGATTGATCTGGTTCA
The DNA here is from genome assembly GCA_022447925.1 of SAR202 cluster bacterium. Classification (GTDB taxonomy): domain Bacteria; phylum Chloroflexota; class Dehalococcoidia; order Lucifugimonadales; family UBA2962; genus UBA2962. The sequence goes on from JAKUTS010000004.1 coordinate 106,757, forward strand.
TTCAAGATTTTTGGCAATTAGTCATTTTGTATGGCGTAGTCTTTGCTATAGGGCATGCAGCATCGTCAATACCAGCTATTAGCGTTATGGTAAGTCGATGGTGGCCTAAATCGCCAGGATTAGCTAACAGCGCCGCTATTGCCGGTATGGGTTTAGGTCCTTTCGTAATTGTAGTAATACTTACTTTGTTACTGTTTATTGGATGGAGAAACATTTACGCAATTATAGGCATAGTTAACATATTGGTTGTGCTGCCGATTGTAATGTTATTTGCCAAATCTCGCCCTAATGGAATTACCGATCAGGCAAGTGGTGATATAGAACGTGCAGAAAGTCGCGACAATATCAGAGATATGATTCCAATAGTTAACACTGGTGATGTTAAAGGATTTAAACTCGCCACTGTTTTAGGCACATCCAAACACATGTGGTTACTACTGTTCGTTTTCGGGATATGTGGGTTTCAAGACTTTTTTGTTAACACTCATTTGGTCGCATTTGCAAACGATAACGAAATTGGTAAAGCTTTGTCAGGATTCATACTTGCGTTAATGGGTTTGATGGGTCTTCCGGGAGTAATAATATGTGGTTATATAACTGATCGATTTGGACCGGCTATCCCAACATTAATCTGCTTCCTAATAAGAACGGTTATATTCGCTATAATAATTTATTACCAAAATACCAGCACCATCGTTGTTTTCAGTTTATTCTATGGCAGCACCTTCTTGATCACTGCACCCTTAGTAGCAATATATGCGAAACAGGTATTTGGATCAAAACTTATGGGCCTGACCGGAGGAATAATAATAATGGTACATCAACTGTTGGGAGGATTGGGAGCTGTATTAGGAGCAATGATATTTGACAGCCTAGGAAGCTATGACCTAGCTTTTATTGTGTCACTTGTGACTTCAATATTAGCGATCCTGATTTCATTGAAATTACATCAGATTTATTTATTATCACGTTCAATTAACAATTAAATATTCAGGGATTCCATTAATTTATCAAGTTCTCTAAAAGCAATTTGATCAGGCTTTGCTGTCGGCATCCTAACATTAACAGACTTAATGACTCCTCTCCTTTTTAGAATTTCTTTATCTAGATGATAAGAAAAATCTAACGACCTCGTAAGGAGCGAGAGTAATGGACCTATTTTTTCCATATGTGTATATGCGTCATCTTTTCTGCCTCTTTTCCAATACTCCCAAGCTTTTGAATAGAATTCCGGAACTACACATCCAGGCATGGTGCCTTCTGAACCACGATTTAACTCAGAAACAAAATTAGTTCCCCAAGCTCCACCAAAAACTATGACTTCATCTCCTCCAAGGTTTTTGAGTTCAGTGGTTCTCATAGTTGTTGGGGGTGTTTCAGCTTTAGCGTATTTTGCATATTCTGTAGCCCTAACTATCTCAATCATAACTGCAGGAGGAATAGGTGAAGTCCATATGTCTTGAATAAACATAGGCATCTTTACTTTTTCTGAAATCTCTACGTAATGTTTCACAATAATGTCATTAGGCACTGGTAGCACTGTAGGTGGTGTTACCATCAAGGCGTCTGCTCCAAGCTCCTTTGCACTTGAACTATACTTTAAAGCTAAATCAGTACCCTGAGCTCCAGTATGCATTACCACATTCACCCTTCCGTTCACTTGATCCACTACTGCTTTTAATACAAGATCTCTTTCGGATTCCGACATCTTAAAAATTTCCGAACCCATTGCGATACCTAATCCATCAGCTCCGCTAGCTACAACAAACTCAGTCAATTTTCGTAAGTCTTCGTAGTCAATACGTGATTTTTCATCGAACGGCATATACAAGATTGGATATACACCAGCAAATTTAGGAAGTGATTTTGTTTTATTTGACATTTAATTCCTACCTATAAATCAAGAAAGCCCGGCAAGTTATCTCAGCCGAGCTCTCTAGTAAGCACCCTTAAACTTTTTTATACTATCCCGTCAGTTCTCAAGTCTTTAAGGGCCTGATCAAAACCAGCTATTGTACGATCCACAACATCATCTGTATGAGCTGATGATACTACAAAGCACATGCCATTCCAGTCCATTCCATCAGCACCATTTACTAATACAGCTCTCTTTAGTGCGCCAGTCTTATCATTGGGCATACTTCGATAAATTTCATCGAACGGCATAGTACAAATATTTCGATCACAATCACAATCATAGCCCATATTCACCTGGACAAGCGAGGATATACCGTGGGCATGGCCTGTTATCTCATTTTTAGCGAAGGCATCATTAATACCTTCTTTTAGCCTTAATGCTGCAGAATCGGCGAGTTCAATCACGTTAGTATTCCAGATATCATCTAAATGAGCTATTCCAGCTACTGCAGCAGTAGGTTGAGCATTATATGTGCCAGCCTGCGCGACTCTCTTAGAAGAATCATGAATAGGGTCTCCGGTTTTCGCCATAACATCCATTACGTGTTTCTTACCACCAACCGCAGCTCCAGGTTGTCCGCCTGCCATGATTTTTGCCATTGTAGTTATATCAGGGTCAAGGTCCCATCTCTCCTGAGCACCACCTTTAGATAACCTGAAACCTGTAATCACCTCGTCCATAATAAACATTACGTTGTGTTTACGGCATGTCTCTTGTAAATCATGAAGAAAAGTCGGGTTTTGCAACGGAAATGTTCCAAAATGTGCTCCGTTACACTCCACAATTACACCGGCCACATCATCCCTTTGAGAAAGAATATTATCGACTTCTTTTATATCAGGTTGAGCAACAATTATTTGATCTAAAGTGGCTTTTGGAATACCACCAGTAGACTGGCCAGAATCGATAGTGGCATAGTCCTGCCACCCATGAAAGTGTTCATAGAATTTAATTATCTTGTCTTTGCCTGTATATCCACGTGCTATTCTCATTGCTAATAAAGTTGATTCCGTACCTGATGATGTAAATCTCACTGAATCTAACTTAGGCATATTTCTCTTTACTGCCTCAGCATATCGTGTCTCGTGAGTAGTGGCACCGCCTAAATGTGTGCCTTTACCCATCTGGGAATTTATAGCATCCATCACGCTCTTAGGATTGTGCCCTAGTAACAGACTTCCATTACCCATTACATAATCAACTATTTCATTTCCATCAACGTCATATTTAAACGGACCATCTGCCCATTCATAATATGTTGGAAATGGAGCTACGAAGCGCGATTGATGAGTGACTCCGCCAGCAAAAGCATTTTTCCCTCTCTCGTACCAAGCAGCTGAATTTGCGAACATATCGGCATATTTTTTATCTATAACGCTCATATGATTATCCTCCATGAATTACATTAGACTGATCAAGTTGAGTTAATTGCTAAGCCTAGAACACGTACTATAATCATGACTAATTTATGCGTCAAGCCAATAGTTAATTTAATACGTAGCACGACCACCAGATATATCAAAAACCCCAGCAGTAGTGAACGAACATTCTTCCGAAGCAACCCAAGTAACAAGCGAAGCTATTTCTGATAATTCAACCGGACGCCCTAATGGTATTTTTGAAATCATGTAATCGACTACCTCTGGTGAGGTTTGGTCAAGGATTGCAGTGTGAGCAACAGCTGGAGTAACACAATTAACCCGGATTCCAGTATCAGATAATTCTTTTCCAACAGACTTAGTTAGACCAATAACGGCAGCCTTAGTAGATGAATAAGGTACCATTTTAGGGTTTCCTTCTTTTCCAGCAATTGAGGCAATATTGACTATTCGCCCATAATCATTCCTCAACATTAACGGTATTGCTTTTTGGCAAAATAAATATGTAGCTCTGAGGTTGGTACGATAAACTCTATCCATCTCGGTAACTGGTAATTCCCATATTGAGCCCGGATCTCCTGTGATCCCTGCATTATTAATTAAAACATCAAGGCGATCCCAATTTTCTTTAGCTTGAGCCACAGCGTTTTCGGCAACTTTTTCATCTGAAACATCCCCAATCACTAAAACAGTATTTATTCCAGATGCATTAAGCTCGGCGGCAGTCCGTTTTCCTGACTCATCATCACGGTCAACAATAACTAAATTAGATCCTTCGCCGCCCAAGCGTTGAGCAATAGAATATCCAATGCCTGATGCCCCTCCAGTGATAATAGAAACTTGATTACTAAATCTTTTCTTCATCTTTTATTAACCTGCTTAAATGTTTATTTCAATTTTTAATGTAATGGACAAATAAATATAGCTGTTTCTTCATACCATGAAAACATCGATCCTTTATTATCATCGGGTGATATTTCTGAATTTAAGCCAGTGTTAGTGCCGTTTATAGTTGCAGATTCAGCTATAGAATATGCAGAAACAAAAATTAAAAATATCACTAAGATAACCAAAACAATCGGGTAGATGTTAGGTATAGACTTCAAGGATTACCGTTAACTTCATATATTAGTTCAAACAACGTATCTTCAGTCAGAGTTCCAACCCACCTCTTAACTATTACACCGTTGTTATCAATAAAAAATGTAACTGGCAAGCCAATAACTCCATAATCGATCGTTATTGAGCCGGTTTTATCAGGTCCATTTATATAATTCAGCCCAAACTCACTAATGAACTTTGCTGCGTCACTTGCTGTGTCTTGGATATTAACACCAACAAAAACAACTGATGGATTTAATTCAACAAAAAATTCTTCGAGGATTTCAGCCTCTTCCCTGCATGGAGAACACCATGATGCCCAAAAATTCACTACAACAGGTCTTCCAATTTGGTCATGCAACTTAAAGTTGTTCCCATCGAATGTAATAAATTCGAAATCAGGTGCCGGTTTGCCTACTAAATTCACTCCACTCTGGCCTGTTACTGAGGATCTTGAAGCTAAACCGTACGCTAACAATGAAATCAGAAGCACAAATAAAACAGATAATATACTGAAACCGATAATTTTATTTCTGGTTAATGTCATTTTTTAAAAATTTTAAAACTCTATCTAAATTGTAAGTAACAATCTATTTGCATGTCTAATTAGATATTAAAAACGATTAAAATATAATAAGAGTACTAAATGTTTACGAGGTTGATGAAACATGTCATTTAAAAAGTTGTATGGATGTATAAATTTTTCCATTGTCGTTTTAATTTTACTTGCAATGAGTGTATTCTCATGCACATCGGAAAACGAGATAGAAGACATTACAACTGCAAGCAAAATTGTTGACGAAGAGATCGTTGCTGAGCAAACAATAAATGAAATAGAAACTGCCGATTATGTTTCTGAATCACCCTCAGACTTAGAAACCGATCAAGCTGCGGGATTGATTGATTCAATCTTAGTAGGCACGCAGGTTGGCAACAGAATACCCGAATTTAAAATTATTTACGAAGATGGGACTGAAGTTACATCTACAAGTCTTATAGAAAACGGAAAGCCGGTATTTATGTATTTTGCTGCTTCATGGTGTCCAGGATGCACCAGGGAATTAGCTGAACTAAAGGAAGTATACCCTGAATTTACAGATGATATCGTATTTATTTCTGTAGGTGTCGATCCAACTGAGACTATGTCTGAGCTAGTCAAATACAAGGAGAGACATAGTCATCCCTGGACCGTAGCAAAACCTTTGGGCCAAATGATTGCTGACCTTAAAGTCACAAGTCAATCTACCAAAATTGCATTTAATTCCGCCGGGGTAATTACTTATCGAGATGGCTATGGTAAAGGCAACAGAGAAGTTTGGGCAAAATGGATGGAAAACGAAGGAGAGGGTTTTTAATTATATGGAGCGGAAGACGGGATTCGAACCCGCGACCCTCACCTTGGCAAGGTGATGCTCTACCACTGAGCCACTTCCGCTCTTATCTAAACTTTCGATGTGCCGACGCCCAGAATCGAACTGGGGACACCAGCATTTTCAGTGCTGTGCTCTACCTACTGAGCTACGTCGGCTTAGCAAGAAAGTATAGCTACAAAGTATATCAATAGTAATGAGTTCGTAAAACTAACAATGAAACTAATAGTGAAACTTTTTTAACTGGCTATTTTAGGACAAGTAGGTCTATCAGTATATCTCTGCTCTCTGGCAATTCTCGTGAGCATCAGGGAATATTAAAATAGCTCTCACATAGAGTATGTAAGAGCTATTTTATATTGCGTTCTATTTGTGATTAGTAACGAGGCTTTTCGCTACGAGGCTTAGCCTCATTAACTTTAAGCTGACGTCCACCAACCTCATTGCCATTTACTGCATCGATAGCAGCTTTGGCTTCTTCGTCATTTTCCATCTCAACGAAACCAAATCCGCGTGACCTGCCGCTTTCTCTATCAGTAATTATTTGTGCTGATACCACTTCGCCATGGGGTGCAAATGTTTCTCGTAACTCATTCTCATCAGTTTGCCATGACAAGTTGCCTACATAAATTCTCATATCTATCTCCTTAAAATTTCTACATATACCGAATTCAAGAAGGAAAGATTTGACAAATGAATGCTAATTTACAACTTAAGCTGACATACGTGAAAACGTTAATTAAATTTAACGTGTACATTAATTTTACATTAAAACCCTAGTTAATATTCAACTATTATATTTATATATTTTCGGCAAATTACTAATATTGACAATAAATGCTATTAATCTAAAAACCATAACAGGAGAATTTCAATGAATATTTGTGTTGTATCAAGTTTTGAAGGAAGTGCAGAAGATTTCCTATCTATGTTTCATGAAATATTTGATGAAGAAATAGAAAAGGTGGCGCCAGACTACGATATCGGTGTGGTTAGTGATAAAGATGGGTTTTGTAAAATCATTACCACTGCAAACGTAATAGATGAGCAACGATTTAGCGAACTCATGTCATCTCCTAAAATGGTCGAGTGGGATAAAAATCATAAGAATACAGATGTAATCTACTCGTTAGAAAGAATAAACTAAGATTAGAAGATAATTGAGACAACTAAACTAAGTTTACCCTGACTTAATTTTGGTTTTAAGTTTAGTAATTCCACACAACTAATTTGCGTAACGAAAGGTTCTTTTTGCAATCCAAACAATTATAAATATTGATGTAGCAGCTAAAGCCATTGAGGGTCCAGAAGGGAAATCTAAATAATAAGACAAATACAGCCCACTCAGTGAAGCAATAACTCCAAAAGCACTACCAGTGACCATTGCGGCAGAGAAAGTTTTAGTGGTTAATTTAGCTGCCGCTGCGGGTGTAATCAGCATACTTAAAACCAAAATTATTCCCACTGATTGTATCGATGAAATAATAGATAAAGACAAAACTACTAAAAAAATATTGTCGAACAGCCTTACGTTTAATCCTGATATTTTAGCTCCCTTGGGATCAAACGAGATAAATAAAAACTGTTTATAAAGTATCAACGTTGTGATGATAATAATTGCAGACAAAATTAAAGTAGCCCAAACATCAAACCTTGATACGGCTAAAATCTGCCCCAATAACAAATCTTCTACGCTGAGCAAAATGTGATCATATATCGATAACATAATGAATCCTAAAGCAAATAATGACGAAAATATGATGCCAATTGCTGTATCCTCACCTATTTTTGATCTGTTAATTAGATATCCAAGCACCAAAGCGATAATTATTGCTGCAGGTATAGCAGCTATAAAGATACTGACACCTATCAATAACCCAAAAGCAAGCCCTGGTAAACTGGCATGAGCCATAGCGTCGCCCATAAAACCTAAATTTCTATTGATAACATACGATCCCAACAAAGGGAGAATCACTCCGACTGAAACTGCAACAATCAAAGATCGAATCATAAAACTGTAGGAGAACGGTTCGTATATATATTCAATCCACATCGTTGTGTCCGTGCTTACCTAAAGTATGGTCTTTAAACATTGAACTGTGAGAACCATAGAGCTCTACCATAACTTCTCTAGTCAAAACTTTCCCAGGCTCTCCATACGCGCAGCAATGTCTATTCAAGCACAAAACCTCATCAAACCTTTCACTTACGGTATTCAAATCATGGGTCGCCATTAAAATTGTCTTCCCATCATTTTTTAAATTCCTCAAAACATCTACCAATGTTTCTTGAGACCCAATATCTACACCACTAAAGGCCTCATCTAATAGTAAAATTTTTGCACCTTGCGCAAGAGTTCTAGCTAAAAAAACTCTTTGTCTTTGCCCCTCTGAAAGGTCTTCTACACGATCATCAATCCTTTCCAGCAATGCCACTTTGGATAAGGATTTCTCTATTATTCCTTGATCTTGTTTAGATGTGAGAGAAAAAAAGGATTTGTTCTTAGTAATCCCCATCTGGACAACTTGTCTGGCAGTTACATGAAACTTCCAATTGAATTCCTCCCTTTGCGGGACGTAGCCGATGAGCCCTTTTGCTTTCTTAGGATCAACCCCATTTATTTTTATTGAACCATGAGCAATTGGAACTAAACCCAACATAGCATTAAATAAAGTTGTCTTTCCGCCTCCATTAGGACCAACAACACCAACTAAACTGCCTTCATTAATTGAGAAGCTAACGTCATCTAGAATCAACTCATTGCCGAGTTGCACGCAACACCCTTCTGAAACTATAGGACAACTGTTATTCATAGAGGGTCTCAACATAATTCGTAACTATACAGGAAATCATATATTTTTGGAGGTAAATATATGATTTCCCGTTGGAGGACTCAGAGGTCACTTATTGTGAGCAACAAATAAGTGTTACTTCTCATGGTCGTCTTCGTCATCGTGATCATCATGCTTATCTTCATCACCATGGTCATCATGATCATCATGCTTATCTTCATCACCATGGTCATCATGATCATCATGCTTATCTTCGTCACCATGATCATCGTGATCATCATGCTTATCTTCGTCACCATGGTCATCATGATCATCTTCGTGACCATATTTGATTAAATTTTCCACAATTAAATTCACATTGCTATTTATGAAATCAATGTATGACTGATTCTCTTGCAAAGTTTCGACCCATAATCCTGAAACCAAAGTTGCTCCAGTTTCTTGAGCAACAATTTCAGACGATTTAGTCGGACTCTCAGCCTCAAGGAATATTACTTTTACTTTCTGTTCTTTAACTTCCTCAATAACGCTGACTAATTGTCTAGGCGTGACATCATCTTCGCTAGTGACGCTTGGGATAATAGCAACAAGGACACTCAAACCGTATCTGGCTTCTAAATAACCTAAAGACTCATGAGTGGTAACTATTTGCCTGTCATTAGAAGGAACTGTTTGAATCAAAGCCTCAACCTGTGCATCTAAAGCTGTCAATTCAGCGATATAACTAGTTGCTGCTGACTCATAAGCATCTTTATTATCAGGATCTAGTTTTATCAATTCATTTCTGATTTCACCGACTGCTAAAGCAACCCTAGTTGGATCAAACCAAAAATGAGGATCATATATGCCGTGATCATGACCAGCGTGTCCATCTTCGTCACCATGATCATCGTGGTCATCATGGCCTTCTTCGTCACCATGATCATCGTGGTCGTCATGGCCTTCTTCTTTAAATTCTATAGGATTTATTCTGGCCGCTACTTCAATAAGTAATTCCTGTGATTTTACTGAATTCTGAAGTAATTTAAGCAAATTGACAGACTCGTATTTCAAACCCGTGTAAAAAACCAAATCCGCATCTTCAATTTTCTTCACGTCCTGGGGAGATGGTTCAAAAGTATGAGGGTCAGCGGCATATGGCATTAATATATTAAGTTCAATATTGTCGCCAGCGACCTTCTTAACAAACTCCCCAATCATTGGTGTCGTCGCAAGGACAGTCAATGTGGCACTAGGTTCTTCAACCGAAGATTCCTCTACTGTCGTGGTGGAAGTAGATTCTTCAACCGAAGATTCCTCTACTGTCGTGGTCGACGCTTCGTCGCCATTTCCACATGCCACTATCAAGAGCAACATAGTGATTACAGCAAATTTAAGTATATATTTAAAACGCATTAAGTAACTCCTCTAAGTTGAGAATGATTCTCATTCCCAGTATCATATGTTTTTGCTAATATGTCAACAGCTTGCTAATATGGCCTATTAAATATAAACGTAATAATCACATGCCCAAAGAAACAGATTTAACTCAAAAATGCCGGCAATTGCTGGTTGACCATAATATCCCCATAACTCGCCCGAGGATTGTCTTGTTAGAAATCTTGCTACAAAATAAAGGGCCGTTAAAAGTAGAGGATGTAATCAAACTCTCAGAGGGAAAACTTGCAGTATCCTCTTTATACAGAATTATAAATATGCTTAAAAATCTCGATTTGATTAGCGAATTCCAAACACCTGACAACACCAAGGTCATAGAGCTATCTATCAGAAAAGACGGTCATCATCATCACATTTTCTGTGAATCGTGTGGATCAGTTGAAGACTTTGAGTTAAATGGAAGCTTAGAGAAAAATCTTGAACAAGAAATACAACTAATCGAATCTTCACATAATATTTCTGTGTTATCGCATTCATTAGAACTGTTCAGCATTTGTAATCCATGCAAAAACCAAAGCTCAAAAAGATAAAACAATCCGATAAACAACAGAGGGGGCCTACTGCAGCAATAATAGATGCAGCAATACTTAGGTGTTGGGAATTTGAAGCTACTAGGTGGCAAGAGCAAAAAGCTTATTTTAGAGGTAGCCATGCAGTAGCTAGTTCAATCGATAAAACCAGAGCTGAAGTAATAGATTCTGTTAGAGCATCAATGGAGAAAACTCACTCTAATGGATCCACATGGATGGGCCTATACCCGATTTGGTTTAAAGAGAACCTTGAAACATATGTTGACAACCGTTTACAAGCACTGGAAGTTGAAGGGTTTGTTTCTAGCTCGAAAGCAGATATTTGGACCATGATTTCAAATATTATCGAAGATACTGAATGGGATTTACTTAGATTAGTCAGTGACAAAATGTTGCCTCACAGACAATTAAACATACCTGACTTACTGAGGCCTAGAAACTAAAAATAGACACATCAGATTAAATCAACCACAAGTCGCCCCAATAATAAATTATGCTTATATTATTGAGTGTAAAATCAACAAAGTTAAAATTTATAACAAGGAGAATTAATATGAGAATGTTAATAAAAGCAACGATTCCAACTGAAAAAGGTAATGCCAGCTTAGTAGATGGAAGTATGATGACCAGCTTTGAATCTATTTTGGAAGATTTAAAGCCCGAAGCAGTTTACTTAACTATAGAAAATGGCGCACGAACTATGTTGCTCATTATAAATATGGAAGAATCTTCAGAAATGATGGGTATAGTTGAGCCCCTATTCCTTTCTATGGGAGCTCACCTCACTCTCACACCCGTAGCCACCGCAGAAGATTTTGAAAAAGCGGGGCCTGGCTTGGGAGAAGTGATACAAAAATACGCATCATAGGTAGCTGTGAATAATTATCCACAACAGTTTAATTATTAAAAAGCTATAGTAGGATATTAGTTTGAGACAATGGTTTTAAAACTAATAATTCTAGTCGGCATAGTTCTCCTAATGATTCTGGCACTCAGATTACTAAGGCGTTGAAGCAAAAAATGAACAAACAACGAATTGAAAAAGTAGCCGTGATTGGAGCGGGATTAATGGGTCATGGTATTGCTCTTGAAATAGCTGCCGCAGGATATCATGTAAATTTGTATGACATAAATGAGGAAATTCTAGATACCGCTAGAAAAAATATTGACTACGGTTTAAAAAAACTAGTGGACTCAGGAAAAATAAAAGATGACCAAGTTCCCAAAAGTAAATTACTAATCAAAACAAGTAATGATTTGGGAAATCAGCTTAAAGATGTTGATTTAGTTATAGAAGCTGCTCCCGAAAACGTATCAATCAAACAAGATTTATTCAAAAAGTTTGGCGAACTATGCCCCAGCCACACTATATTGGCCAGTAATACCAGTAGCTTAAAGCCTAGCTTATATGCAGAACACTCAAACCGTCCGGATAAAGTGATAGTAATGCATTATGCTAACCCTCCGCATTTAGTTCCATTAGTTGAGATAGTTCGTGGCCACAAAACATCTGACGCAACACTGAATATCGCCAAGGCATTTATTGAGGATATTGGAAAGCAAGTTATCGTTGTTAATAAAGAAGTTGAAGGGTTTATACTGAACAGGTTGCAGATTGCTTTGTTAAGAGAATCACTATGGTTAGTCGAAAATGGAATCACAGATATTGAAGGCGTAGATAAAGCAATCAAATATTGCACAGGACGGAGGTGGGCTTTTGCCGGCATATTTGAAGTTTGGGAACTAGCCGGCTGGGATACAATTGGAAATATATATCGAGAAGTTGCCCCTACACTAGCTTCTAAAGCTGACATTCCAGGGCCTCTTAAAAACTTGCTTAATCAGGGATTTTTCGGCTCAAAATCCGGAAGAGGCTTTTACAAAAGTGATGAAAATTGGACTGATTCAGTAAAGACAAGAATAGCTAAAGGACTTGCAAGCTTTAAATAGCGCGATTAGACTCAAATCATCACCAACAAGGATTTCTAGGGTTTTTTACTATGGATGAAACTACATTACCTTTATTACCCACGTCAGTGGTGGGTAGCCATGCACTACCAAGCTGGTTACATACTATGAATGGGGAAATTGACTCCGGTAAATATGGTCAAACGGATATAAAGGAAACTTATGATGATGCTGTAGATCTGGCCATATTGGATCAGGACCGAGCTGGCATCGACGTCATTACTGATGGAGAAATGAGACGTTCCTTTTTTGTTCAAGGTTTTTACAAACGGATCAGCGGTATAGAGCCTGACCCATTATTAAGAACTGTTGGGCCAACTGGTTATGATTCTCCAAGAAGATTTCATACAGTTAGCAAGATCGATGTTCCTGACGGGTTAGGTATCGTTGAAGAATTTACGCATGCACAGAAAATAACCACTAAACCGATTAAAGCTACGTGCCCAGGCCCCCTTACTATTTCTATGCATATTAGACCTCAAAATGCATATAAGAGCCGGCTCGATATGGCTTGGGAATTCTCCAAAATTATTAATAGTGAGCTAAAAGCACTTGTAAATGCTGGAGCGGATTTTATTCAAATTGACGAACCTTCTTTCGCGATAGTTCCAGGAGAATTAAATGAATGGGTATCTCTCTACAACGCATGTGTAAAAGACGTAGACGCAAAACTTGCACTACATATATGTTTTGGAAATCTAGATTCACGCCCTCGCGGTAAGCGGGAATATGCTTGGATGTGGCCTTTATTAAACGATATGAGAGCAGATCAACTAGTACTAGAATTTGCTAACAGAGAATTTGTAGACGTAGATCTATGGAAATTGGTATCTGAATCGAGAGAACTCGGCGCCGGAGTCATAGATGTTAAGTCATTTTATGTAGAAAGCCCTACCGATGTAGCCGCTCGCATAAAAAGGCTATTGGAATTTGTCCCTGCTGAAAAATTATGGATAAACCCTGATTGTGGATTTTTTGCTGTTCCAAGATGGTTGGCCATTAAAAAATTAAATTCAATGGCAGCAGGAACCCAGCTGGTCAGAAAAGAACTTACCGAGGAAAAATAATGGTCTCAGACCTGAATCTCCAAAGTATTGTTGAAAACAGAACCCTTCCAAAATTACTCGATCACAGAGCTGAATCAAATCCAGACCGAACCTTCCTAATATTTGAGGATACGGACAGAAAATATAGTACATGGTCTTACAAAGATTTCAATGAAAAAGTAAATCAAGTAGCTAATGCATTATTGAAACTTAAAGTGAAAAAGGGTGATAAGGTAAATATACACCTCAATAATTGCCCAGAGTTTTTATTTGGATGGTTCGCCTTGTCCAAAATCGGCGCGGTTATGGTTCCAACTAACCCCGTATCTCCTCCAGACGAGCTGATGTATCCGATAAACCACTCGGAGTCTATCCTGACCATCACACAACCAGATTTAGTTAAAGCTGTGAAAACTGTGCGATCAAAATCCGATTTTCTAAAAACAATATTAGTAACTGGAGATTTTAGCAGCGAAGATGAAAGCACCTTAAATTTTGAACAAATTACAAAAAATGAACCTATAATCTATAATTCGGATGATATAACGCCCACTGATGAAGCGGCGATTTTATTCACTTCCGGCACCACCTCTCTTCCAAAAGGAGTAATAGTTACTCATGCAAATTACATATTTCTGGGTGAACAGATATCTAAAAATGTAGGTTTAAACAGTGATGATAGATGGCACTTACATTTACAGATGTTCCATGGTAATGCCCAATATTACTCTACGATGACAGCTCTAACGGTAGGAGCAAGTATTGCCCTGATGTCAAAATTTTCAGCTTCCCGATTTATTGAGCAATTGACCAGATATAAATGCACCGTTTCGAGCAGCCTTTCTACTCCTATGCGAATGATTTTAGCTCAAAAGCCAAAAGTTTCTGATGCGTCACATAATCTCCGACTAATGATATTTGCTCAAAACTTGACTGTGAATCAGTATAAGGAATGGGAAACTCGATTTAAGATACCGTTGCTCCAAATTTTCGGCATGACGGAAACAATGGGACAACCTCTGGTTAATCCACTAGATGGGTTAAGGAAAAATTCCAGCATTGGGTTTCCTGCATTAGGATACCAATGTAGAGTCGTTGATGAGTCTGGAAACGAAGTAGCTCAAGGGCAAATAGGTCAGTTAATTGTTAAAGGCATTCCTGGCATTACTATACTGAAAAGCTATTATAAAAATGACGAGGCTACTGAAAAAGCTTTGAAGAATGGATGGCTATACACTGGAGACATAGTCAAAGTTGATTCCGACGGGTATTACTATTTTGTTGACCGGGCAAATGATTTGATAAGACGATCCGGTGAAAACATCTCTGCTGGAGAAATTGAATCAGTAATAAAATTACATGAGGCAATTGCCGATGCCGCTGTGGTTGGCATATCAGACAATATGTATGACGAAGCAATAATAGGCTTCGTAACACTTAAACCACATCAATCCGTAACAGAAGAAATTTTAAAAGAATACTGTTCTAAGAAAATGTCGAAATCAAAAATTCCAGAAAAAATTGAGATACTGAGTGATTTCCCGAGAACAAACACTGGGAAAACTCAAAAAAATAAACTGCGCGAAATGTTTAGTAAAAACTAGGAGCAATTATGAATGAAACAACAATAAAACCGGGGGACTCTCAGGATGTGATTTATCAAGTTACAAAAGATATGACTGTTAATCGAACCGGTAAAACCGGAGGCGACGTACTATCGACTCCATCCCTATTACACATTATGGAACTTGCATGCATTGAAATCACTGACTCCAGATTACCTGAAGGCTTTACCACCGTAGGATATGCGGTCGATAAGTTAAGGCATTTAGCTCCTACTAAAATAGATCAGACAGTTACAATATCAGTAACAATAACGGAAGTGGATGGCAAAAAGTATGCATATTCGATTGAAGCTCATGAGGGAGATAAAATGATCGGAAAAGCTGAACATAAAAGAGCATCAATAAGTACAGAGTGATACATGGATTTTAAATTTGGAATGCACGTTGGAGTGCAATATGTTTCTTATCAGGACTTAAAACGCCTTTGGCAAATGGCTGACAAGCAAGGCTTTCAATTTGTGTCCACATGGGACCATTTCTATGCTGATCCAGCACCATATGAAGGAGGCCCATGTTTTGAAGCTATTTCGATGCTTGCTTCTCTAGCAAACGTCACAAAAAACGTCCGCATTGGGGCACTAGCACTTTGCGTTGGCTATCGAAATCCAGTAGTTATAGCCAATGCAGCTGCATCTATCGATCATATTTCCAACGGCAGATTCGAACTCGGATTAGGGGCTGGTTGGCTAGAAACTGAATATAACGATTATTGCATAGAATTCCCCCCTATTGGCACACGACTCGATATGCTTGAAGAATCCGTGCAAATAATTGACTCAATGCTCACCAATAAAACAACATCTTTTTCAGGAAAACACTTTAGCGTTCAGAACGCTAAATGTGATCCTAAACCTATACAGGACCATTTACCGATATGGATCTGTGGCGGCGGAGAAAAACGCACCTTAAAACTTGCTGCAAAATACGCAGACGCATGGAATGTACCATATATTTCGCCGGAAGATTACAAACATAAAATCAATGTTTTAAATGACTGGTGTAACAAAGAGCAAAGAGACCCTAATGATATCTATCGCACCATTAATGTTGGATTTTATATGGGTTCATCAGACCAAGATGCTCGAATCAAACAAAACGAATTTGAGGAGCTATACGGGGAAAGAGTCAAAACTCAAGGCCCAGGCATGTTGCTAGGCACTAAAGACCAAGCGATTGATCGTATCGGCGAATACATAGACGCTGGTGCTGAAGGTTTAAATATAGTAGTTAGAGCTCCATTCGATTGGAAGTCAATCCAAGTGTTTCAGGAAGATGTCATACCAGCATTCAAATAATAAGAACTCCTTCTCTCATGTAGATATAAAAATGCCAGTAACTCAAGAACTGGTACAGCTGAGTGGAGGACAGGTTCGTTATTTCAAAATGGGCAAAGGTCATCCTTTGGTACTAATTCATGGGCTGGGTTCAGCCTCAGTAAACTGGTACAAAAATATCGCTGGTTTATCCAAATCAAATACGGTATATGCTGTCGACCTCCCTGGACATGGAAAAACCTATAAATCAATATCTAAAACCCCTTTAGATCAAGCTGTTGCATTCATGATCGAATTCATGGATGTTATAAGCATTAACAAAGCTAGCTTAGTCGGAAATTCTATGGGCGGATTATTGGCTTTAGCTATAGCCCACAAGCATCCAGACCGTGTCAGTAAATTAGTATTAGAAGGTAGTGCAGGGTTACGAAACGACATAGCTTGGTTTCTTAGATTTATGACTTTACCAATCATCGGAGAAATCATTACAACACCCACTCGTTCAACTACCAAAAGTCTACTGAAGCAGATCTTATATAACACTAGTTTGATTAAACCAAACCTAATAGAAATGATTTACCAGTTCAGAAAAGAGCCAGGTAACAGAGCCGCTATGCTCGCGATAATTCGAACAGGGGTCTCTTTAAAAGGACTGGATCCGGAATTAATATTCATAGATCAGCTTGAAGAGATAAAGGCTCCTATACTTTTATTATGGGGTCGTAACGACAAAATCGTTCCGGTTCATCATGCCGAACATGCTGCAAAGCATTTTGAAAATATTAAATCACATATATTCGAAAGGTGTGGCCATTGGCCCCACATGGAGTTTCCAGAAGAATTTAATAGCTTAGTAGAAGATTTTTGTGCTGAAGTTTAATAACTCAAAGTTTGTTAGGTTATTATTTCAGCCAGTCGAGTAATTTCATCTAATTCCGGAACACATGGATGTAAAATCAATTCATCCATTCCTATAGATTCGAAATCCGATATCAAGTTTTTTATTGAGTTCGCATCCTGAACCATCATGCTTTCGACACTCCAGTCCGTCTCATCTAATACAAAATCATAGTAATGACGCATATATTCTTTTCCACGTTCTACGTCACCTAGGGCGTAATAAACGCCTCCAACAAGCTTGGGCTTGCCTTGTTTTCCGGATGCCTCCCATGATGAAGTTACTAGTGAAAACTTGCGCTCAACTTCACCAGGCCCATCTGGTCCTGCCAAGTAGCCATCTGCAATCCTTCCAACCCTTAATAATGCCTTATCCACAAAGGCACCCATAATGACTTTTGGAGCTTTTTCTACTGGCGGTCCGACTTCGCGATGACCTAGACTACTGGTGTCTCCAGACCAAATTGCTCTCATAACATTAATCTGGCTTTCAAGTCTCCGGCCTCGACCTGAATACTCTACCCCTGCTGCATCAAAATCATCCTTGCGAATACCTATACCAAGTCCTAAATCGAACCTACCATTTGAAATTGACTGTAATGTGGCAGCTTGTTTCGCTAAAACCACATGATTCCTTAAGGGTGCCAATAATACTGTAGTCATCAACGATATACGTTCGGTAACTGCTGCCGCTGCCGCTAGAGATACCATCGGTTCGTGATTTGGGTAGACAATTCTATCCACAATACCCAAAGTGGAAAACGGACCATTCTCTGCACGAACAGCCCACTCTTTAATCAAACTGCCTGATATGCCCGGAATTGTGGCAGGCAACCCTATTCCTATATACATAGTTTTTTCCTTAGTTAATCTTAGTAATCTTTAAGCGCTAAATTGGTTAACAGTTAGTAGCTTGAGCTAGTTAAACGGCGTTAAGTTAAATTTAACACAAAAATCCTGAATTCGTAGTACAATTCATTATTAATGTTTTTCATAATCAAAAAGCCAAAAAGCCCAAGTTTAGGGAATTTGAAAGGGGCAAAATCTCATTTTTAAATTTATATCGACGATCATAATTTTGACTATTTCGTTAGCTATTGTAGGTTGTGGAGGTGGAACAGCTTCAGTAGAGGTCGAATGGGAAGGGGAAGAAGAAGTAGCAACGACAGAGGTTGCTCCAACAGTAGCCCCTGATCCAACGGCCACTAATGTACCTGAGCCAACCCAAGACACTCAGGATACTTCAGAGCCTGCGGCTCCTGAGCCAACGTCTACAAGCATGCCTGAACCTACTGCCACAAGCATGCCTGAACCTACTGCTACCCCAGTACCAACAGCCACACCTGTACCTACAGCAACACCGACACCTGTACCTACTGCTACTCCATTAGGAGAGTTTACAGTTGTGAATTCATATGGATACTCACTAGGCATTGATGGAATTATTGATATTAACGGGATTTCATGGCTTGGTGGAGGCCCAGATACAACCCAAGGTTTGGTTAATTTTAATGCTGCTGGAACCGCAGTAATCGTTATCTGGCAACCAGCCCAAGGCCAGCCTCTTTCGATACTGACAGGACTTGGATTAGGAGTACTACAAGCATCACAACCTTCAACCACCTTTACAGGAATTGCTGAAGGAACATTAAATCCGAAAGGTAGAGAAACAGCTTTTGGAGGATTCGCTGGTGCTGACGCAAGTGGTGCAGCAGTTGGGGGTGGACTGATCGGAGCTTGGACATGTGAAACAACTGATTTTATTCTTATCGTTACAGGTGCTGATTCGACTCTAGTTCAGATTCGTTTCGATCGGCTCTTAGATAACTTTGATTGTGTAGCAAGATAAATATGAATATCAAACTTAGGAGACTTCTAAACATGAACTTAACAATTAAAAGCAAATTATTAACTTCATCTTTATTAACTTTTTCTTTAATCTTTATGACCGGACTCGCTCCAGTTATGTTGGCTCAAGAATACGATGAATATGCTGACTACGAATACGTTGAATACGTTGAAGAGCCTGTATACGAAGAGCCTGTATACGAAGAAGTCTACGTTGAAGAATATGTTGAAGAAGTCTACGTTGAAGAATATGTTGAAGAAGTCTACGTTGAAGAATATGTTGAAGAATATGTAGAGTATGACGACATGTCCGGTGACTTTAGCGGCGACATGATGGATGACTTTGACGGAGACGTGGCCTACGATGGCTCCGGAGAAGATGACTTTATGGAATTCGATGGAGAAGGCGAATTTGTTCACAGCGTAGAAGAATCGGAATCAACCGGGTTCGGTGACTTCGATAACGAATTCGATGATGGATTTGATGACTTCGATTTCGATGATGGATTTGATGACTTCGATTTCGATGATGGATTTGATGACTTCGAATTCGAGGTATTCGATGCGGATGAATTCTTTGAATCCGAGTTCGATTTCAGCTTTGACAACATGGAATTTGGTGGAGTAGATGAATTTGGTGAAGAATACTTCGTTGACGAATACGGAGAAATCTACGACGCTGATACGCAAGCAGAAAGAGAAAACACTTATGCTCAATTCAATGAATTCGGTGATGATACCGACTGGGACGCATATGACGCAGATGCAGCTGAAGAACTAATAGGCGGCATTTACTTCGATGACATAGATGATTTTGATTCGGATATTCTCGAGGGACTGCTAATTGCATCCGATGATTATTCCGCATTTGATGACGACACTATGTTTGGTTTTGCTAACTCAATGGATTCTGATGCATTCGGAGATTTAGGTGGTGACAAAGTTTATGACATGGCATCAGGCATGGACTGGGAAGACTTTGACAGCATGGAGAGCGAAAACGTATTTGCAATGGCTACAACGATGGATGTAGATGCATACGAGACACTCGAAGATGATGCTCTCATGGGCATGGCTATGGGTATGGAATTCGATGACTTCCAAGCATTTGACGATGACCAGCTCTATGGTTTCGTAGAAAACATGGACTGGGAAGACTTCGATGATATAGGAAATGACTCCGTACGTGGTATGGCTATGGGTATGGATGCTGAAGACTACGGTCTTCTAGGCGACGACCACCTCATGGGCATGGCTATGGGTATGGAATATGATGACTTCTTTGAGTTCGAAGACGACCAGCTCTTTGGCTTCGTCG
>JAKUTS010000040.1 GCA_022447925.1 SAR202 cluster bacterium
CCAGTTTGTCCTGTGACTGCTATTTTTGCTGAAGAAGATGTTCCTGCAGAATGGGATAGCTATACAGATTTAAATTACAAATATTTTGATGTGGAGAGATAATCTCTTTAGAATCAATGTTTTGATTTAGGGCTTGATTTCGTACATAAAACTCTAGTCAAATAATAAGTTCGATGAGTTTGGGACAAATTAGATTATTTGTTATCACAATCGACCTAGTTGTTATGGAGTTAGAGTCCAATGAGTAATGATATTAATTTATCAGGTTTAATTTCAAAGAAGATCTTAAAAACTTCATCTGGCGATTACGCATTTTATTCAATACGAAGCCTTGAAGAAGCAGGGCTTATTGATATAAGTAAAACTCCTTATTCTATTAGGGTGTTATTGGAAAATGTACTGCGTAATTCAGATGGTGGTCCAGCAAATATTGATCATGTGAAATTAGTATCTTCATGGAGACCGGATAACAAACCTGCTAGTGAATTTCCATATATGCCAGGGAGAGTGGTTTTACAGGATTTTACAGGAGTGCCTGTGGCTGTGGATATTGCTGCAATGAGAGATGCGGTAGCAACGTTGGGTGGAGATGCATCTATAATAAATCCCATTGTTAGATCCGATATGGTTATAGACCATTCAGTTCAAGTTGATCATTTTTCAGTTGCTAATGCACTTAATTTAAATATCAAAAAAGAGTTTGAGAGAAATACAGAAAGATATCAATTACTAAAGTGGGCTCAAAATGCCTTCGATAATTTTAACATCGTCCCACCTGGCACTGGTATAGTTCATCAAGTCAATCTGGAATATCTAGCTGAAGTAGTACTAAGTAACACTAGTGGTCAAACAGGACTAGCTTATCTTGACACGTGTGTCGGTACCGATTCTCATACCACGATGGTTAACGGGTTGGGTGTATTAGGTTGGGGGGTTGGAGGGATTGAAGCAGAGGCTGTAATGTTAGGTCAGCCATATTATATGGTTGTGCCTGAAGTAGTTGGGGTTCGATTAACGGGTAAGCTTCCAGAAGGATCGACAGCTACAGATTTAGTACTTTCATTAGTTGAAGTTTTAAGGTCAGTTGGGGTTGTTGAAAAATTTGTTGAGTTTTATGGGCCGGGATTAAAAGATTTACCGCTTGCTGATCGCGCTACAATAGCGAATATGGCTCCAGAATACGGAGCAACATGTGGGTTTTTTCCAATAGATGATCAAACTTTAAGATACTTGAATGATACTGGCAGGGAAGGTTCGCTTGTTGAATTAGTAGAATCATTTGTGAGAGAGAATAGTTTTTATTATGATGAGCAAAACGAACCAGAATATACTACTAATCTTCATTTCGATATTTCTAAAGTTTTGCCTTCAATGGCAGGTCCAAAACGCCCACAGGATAAAGTTCCTTTAAGTCAGGTTCCAGAGAACTTTGGTAAGTCATTTGAAAATTTATCAGATCTTAATCACAAAATCACTATTGATGAAGAAGAAGCGATTTTGGGTGATTCAGCAGTGGTAATTGCAGCGATTACCAGTTGTACCAATACTTCTAATCCTTCAGTAATGGTAGGTGCTGGATTGCTTGCGAGGAATGCTAGAAACAAAGGTTTGAAAAGAAAGCCATGGGTCAAATCGAGTTTAGCACCTGGATCTACGGTAGTAACTCGATATCTTGAAGCAGCGGGTCTAAATGAAGATTTGGATGACTTAGGGTTTAACACCGTGGGATATGGATGTACCACATGTATTGGTAATTCCGGACCATTACCGGAACCTGTGTCAAAATCAGTATCAAGTAATGATTTAACAGTTGCCGCTGTTCTTAGCGGTAATCGTAATTTTGAAGGCAGAGTACATCCTCAGGTTAAAGCAAATTATTTGGCCTCTCCCATGTTAGTTGTAGCTTACGCTTTAGCCGGTAGAATAGATGTTAATTTAATTAAAGAGCCTATAGGGCAGGATCAATTTGGTGAAGAAGTTTTTTTAAAGGATATTTGGCCATCGCAAGAAGATATATCGAATACGATATCTTCTTCTCTAACTCCTGAGATTTTCAGGGATCAATATAGTGCTGTGGTTGATGGACCGGATGAATGGAAGAGGTTGGATACTTCTTCCACTTTAAACTTTGCATGGGATAGAGGTTCCACTTACATACAAAAACCTCCATATTTTGATGGTTTTTCCAAAGTTCCATCATTGAGACCTGAAATAACTGACGCTAGAGTTTTAGTATACCTAGAAGATTCTGTTACGACAGATCATATTTCTCCCGCAGGTTCA